>NZ_CP014525.1:870514-1185771 GCF_001611975.1 Haematospirillum jordaniae | reverse complement strand
GGGGTACCCCGCCAGATTGTTGCCTTTGGCGGCGGCTATGCCTTCGGGTTTGTCGAAGGGGGCCTGCTGGCCCTGCTGGCACAGACCATGGGTTGCGCCACGGCGTTCTTTTATGCCCGGATTCTGGGGCGCTCCGTCATCCGTCGCCTGTTCGCCCGCCGGATCGAACGCATCGACGCCCTGCTGGGGCACCACCCGTTCACCATGACCCTGCTGGTGCGACTCCTGCCCGTGGGATCAAACCTGCTGACCAACCTGGCCGCCGGCGTCACGGCGCTGGCCCCGTCACGCTTTCTGGGCGGAACAGCGGTCGGCTACATTCCGCAAACCGTTGTTTTCGCCCTTCTGGGTGCCGGGGTACAAGTGGACGCAACCACCCAGGTTGTGCTGTCCGCTGCCCTGTTCATCGCATCCGGGCTTCTGGGCATCGGGCTGTACAAACGGCTGAAAAACCGGCTGCGCTGACACGCCGTTCATCCCCGCGCTATAACAACCCTGACGCTAACACCCCCCTTGACAGAAAAGGCGGTCCGTATTACCTCTGTCAGCACTCTCCGGGGGGGAGTGCCAACAGAAACCTCGGGCTCCCCTGACCTGGTGAGATGTTCAACTGGGAAACGCTCGTTCTGGAGGAACCCAATGAAATTTCGTCCGTTGCATGACCGCGTTGTCGTAAAGCGCGTTGACTCCGAAGAAAAGACAGCTGGCGGGATCATTATCCCCGACACCGCCAAGGAAAAGCCGATGCAAGGCCAGATCATTGCTGTTGGCCCCGGCGCCCGTGGCGAAGACGGCAAGCTGGTTGCCCTTGACCTGAAGGCCGGCGACAAGGTGCTGTTCGGCAAGTGGTCCGGCACAGAAGTGAAGATCGAAGGCGAAGATCTCCTGATCATGAAGGAAGCAGACGTCATGGGCGTGATCGAAGCCTAAGGCTTCGTTCTTTCCCTGTCGCCTTTCACCATATCTTTACCTAGAGGATAAAAAACTATGGCTGCCAAGGACGTTAAGTTTTCCACCGATGCCCGCGACCGCCTGCTGCGCGGCGTGGATATCATGGCCAATGCCGTGAAAGTCACCCTGGGTCCCAAGGGCCGTAACGTCATCATCGACAAGTCCTTCGGTGCTCCGCGCATCACGAAGGACGGCGTTTCTGTCGCCAAGGAAATCGAACTGAAAGACAAGTTCGAGAACATGGGCGCCCAGATGCTGCGCGAAGTGGCTTCCAAGACCGCCGATCTGGCCGGTGACGGCACCACCACCGCAACCGTTCTGGCCCAGTCCATCGTCCGCGAAGGCGTGAAGGCTGTTGCCGCCGGCATGAACCCGATGGACCTGAAGCGCGGCATTGACCTGGCTGTCAACGCTGTGGTCGAGGACATCAAGACCCGCAGCAAGAAGATCACCACCTCTGAAGAAGTGGCCCAGGTCGGCACCATTTCCGCCAACGGCGAAAAAGAAATCGGTGACATGATTGCCAAGGCCATGGAAAAGGTCACCAAGGAAGGCGTGATCACCGTCGAGGAAGCCAAGGGCCTGACCACCGAGCTGGACGTGGTTGAAGGCATGCAGTTCGACCGTGGCTACCTGTCCCCGTACTTCGTCACCAACGGCGAAAAGATGGTGGCAGAGCTGGAATCCCCGCTGATCCTGCTGCACGAAAAGAAGCTGTCCACCCTGCAGCCGCTGCTGCCGGTTCTGGAAGCTGTTGTGCAGTCCGGCAAGCCGCTGATGATTGTTGCTGAAGACATCGAAGGCGAAGCACTGGCCACCTTGGTGGTCAACAAGCTGCGCGGCGGCCTGAAGGTTGCTGCTGTCAAGGCTCCGGGCTTCGGCGACCGTCGCAAGGCCATGCTGGAAGACATCGCCATCCTGACCGGTGGTACGGTAATTTCCGAAGACATCGGCATCAAGCTGGAAAACGTCACCGTGCAGATGCTGGGCACTGCCAAGCGCGTGACCATCTCCAAGGAAGAAACCACCATCGTTGACGGTGCAGGCTCCAAGGACGAGATCGAAAAGCGCTGCAAGCAGATCCGTGCGCAGATCGAGGAAACAACCTCGGACTACGACCGTGAAAAGCTGCAGGAACGCCTGGCCAAGCTTTCCGGCGGCGTTGCCGTGATCCGCGTCGGCGGTGGTTCCGAAGTGGAAGTGAAAGAGCGCAAGGACCGCGTTGACGACGCCCTGCACGCTACCCGCGCTGCAGTGGAAGAAGGCACGGTTGCTGGCGGTGGCGTTGCCCTGCTGTACTCCACCCGCGCCCTGGCATCCCTGAAGGGTGTGAACGAAGACCAGAACGTTGGTATCGAAATCGTTCGCCGCGCCCTGCAGGCTCCGGTGCGTCAGATTGCCGAAAACGCCGGTACCGACGGTGCCGTTGTTGCTGGCAAGCTGCTGGAGCAGAAGGACGTCAACTTCGGCTTCAACGCCCAGACCGGCGAATACGTGGACATGATCAAGGCTGGCATCATCGACCCGACCAAGGTTGTGCGTGCAGCCCTGCAGGACGCCGCTTCGGTGACCGGCCTGCTGATCACCACCGAAGCCATGGTTGCCGAAATTCCTGAAAAGAAGGAAGCCCCGATGGGCGGCGGCATGGGCGGCATGGGCGGTATGGGTGACATGGGCTTCTAAGCCTTTCTCTTCCTGCCCTTGTGGTATGCCAAAGGAAAAGGTCGCACCTTCGGGTGCGGCCTTTTTCCATTCCGAGATAGATACCTGTCGGTCAGAGCGGGACCAGCGTCACACTCATGATATCCCCTGCCTTCCCTACAAAAAGGATTCGTACCGCGCCAGCAGCTGTTCGGCCATGACTTGGGGCGCCAGAAACTGTTCGGCATAACGTCGGCTTTTGCGCCCCATCTCCTCCAGAAGATCCCGCCTCTCGTCCAACAGTGTCAAATGCTGACAGATCTGCTCGGGAGTGCTGGCATCGAACCCCGGCATTGGTTCCGGGAAACTCTGTGCAAAGATCTCATTACGCAACTTGGCCATAACGGGACGCCCCATGGCATAGGCATCCGTTGTCACCATCCCTGGAAAAGCTGTGCCGAACTGATCACAAACTAAGTCTGCCGCCGCCACTTCCTTGTAATAGGCAAACAGGGGCAGTTCATCCAGCCACTCAACACTGGCCCCGATGCCCAAGTCTGCAATCAGTTCCGCAGCAGCCTCCTGATCCTGCCCTTTCCGGGGCAAGCGGAGCAATCCTTTCCCGCCACCCTTGACATACTGCGCAAACCCTTTGATCAGAACATCCGTCCCCTTGAAATCCAGAGGGCTGAAGCCCGGATGCTGATCTGGCCTGTAAACAATCCGGCTGCCACAAAAAATGGTCAGGCGTTTGTTATGCGGGAGGCTTTGGTACTGGAGATCAAGGGTATTGGACAGGTACACCATAAAGCGTCGTTCATCTGAGACCCCGATGTCATCAAGAATCTGATCCCCGGACGGTATCAGTCCACGCTGGAAATAGCATATCACTTCGGACGCCAGAATGCCGTCCCGCTGCCGAACCACAAAATCGGAAAACCGCAATACATACCGTCGCCCTTCCGGCGAGCGCCGGAGCTTTGGGTGCCATGTTTCCGTTCGTATGTGCAGGGATTCGAAATTGGCGTGGCTGGCAACATCATGCCCGGTCAGCAGGGCGATATGCGGTGCATTCAGGAAACAGGCCAGTGCCGGCCCCGTATCATTTAGAATGGCCAAATCAACCTTGTTGGTAAGGCGGTAAATGGCATGATCCAGCGCCTGCGTCTGATAGGCGACATCCAGATCGGTGAGGTAAGAACAATCATAAATCCAATCGGGGTAAGCATTGGCCCACTCCGGGAACAATGCTTCTGGCCTGTGGTGTGCTGTCTTCTGGTTCAGAATCAGACGGGCATCATGGCCCAGCGCCCGGAGACCACGGACCAGAAGCAAGGGGTAGTTGTTGACGTTGCCAAAGACAATGATGGAAAGCTTTGATTTTCTCATTTCGCGACCATGATCCTGTCTGGTGTCCGGCTCCGCATCAGGTGTTTTGCCTGGTGCCCGCAATTGGCAATCAGGTCCAGCACCGTCACCCCGCCGATAAAGTCGCCCCAAAGCTGCGGATAGGGATCATAATCGTAAGACTTGTATTCAAGCTGGATGCCGTGGGTCCGGAACGCGTCCTTGTCAAGGTAGGCATCTGCACTTGGCCCACTCAGGTATGTTGTGGCCCCCAGCTTTTTGATCATATCAACAAGGCGATCTGTCCTGCTCCCCTGTAGGGATAATTCGCTGGACAGGATCATCGGGGTCTTGATGTCCAGATACGCACAGATCCTGCGGATCAGATAGATGTTCAACTGGCTGATCGTTGTGTGCTGTGGGTCATCAAACCCGGCCAATACGTCCATGGCGGCATCGAAATATGGCGCGGATCGGTAGTGATTTTGCCACGTTCGCAGATGCTTTTGCCTCCACCACCTACCGGGGTCAACCGGCGTCTCAGCGATAAGTTGCGAAACGCTTTTATAAGAAACAGGCACCGTCATCCATTCAGCACCACGTAGGGTTTTTACCTTGTTCCTGTTTCTCCAATCTCCCTTTGTGTATTGAATATCATCGTAAAAAACGAACAGATCAACGCTGGCAATAATATCAAAATACCCGCGCCAAGGTATATAAGATGATTGAATAGCGCCAACTCTCACCAGTCTACCTCGATAAAGCCTGTTGGGTTGCTGTGCCAAGGGAACTTGACGACACGGGGACGCTTGCCAAAACGCTTTTCAAAATACGCGTCAACGGCCTTGGACTCACCACCAAATGTATCAACAGCATACTCGTCAACAATAATGATACCACCCCTGGCCATACGCGGAACGAAATACTCCAGCGCAACCTGTGTGGGCTTGTAAAGGTCAAGATCAATATCAAGAAGGGCTATGCGCAACCCCTCTCCCTTGTCTTGGATGAACTGTGGAATTGTGTCACACACATCACCTTTCACAAATTCAATGCGACTTTTGTGCCTTAGATGCCTGTCTTGGTCCATGGCATCACGAGCAAGAGCCAGATCAGCCTCCACCGAGGCTCCACCGAAATACCCCCCGGGCACACGATCCTGCGCCACATTCTCGGGGCCATCTTCACGATCGAGGTGCACAAAACCTTCGAACGTATCAAAGCCGAAGACAGTTTTCCGAATATCCGTAGGGCAGAAAATTTCGCATAACTTGGCCCATGTGAAAGCGGATGCCCCACGATAGACACCAAGATCAACAATGGCCCCTGGAACATCTATTATTTTCTTGAATATTTCATAATGCGAAAGAAACCTCGCAATATTGAATCGAGGGGTAAAAACAGGAAAGTTCCTCAATATCTCGAATATTGTAAGGTCTGTTCTTGAGAATACCTCCTCCAACGTCTCCTTCTGTAATCTTTCTGGCTCATGCCTGTTTGCCATATCATTCATGAAACATGCTCCACTCCCGCACCCTTCAGAAACGCTGTCCAACACAAGGTCCCTTGACCCTACCGGCAATGGGCTGGATCACATGACTCATGGCACCGAACCCTCGTCTTGAATGAAATCCTCCACCATATCAGCGTAACTCCGTCCCTCACGGGGCCAACGGGTTGCGGCCCAATCCGGGCACTGCCCACAGAACGGATGGTGGCGGTAGTTGTTGGTCTGATGCGCCTCACGCAGGCGACGGTAAAATGCACCCTGCCATGCGTCATGAATGGTGGTGTTGCGATAATCGGCAACATACGATCCATGCACCCAGTCGGATGGGCAAAAGGCCAGATCACCCCGCGCATTGATCGTGATGCGTTCCCAAGGATACAGGCAGGGACGACGCACACCGTCTGCCTGTATAACCCGACTTGCATCTGCGACATCAGCCACGGCCCCTGAACAGGAATGCAAACGGCGCATGACAACGTACTGCGCCCCCTGATCTTTCCAGTAGCGCTCGAAGTCGGCCGCTTCGGCGGTGTTTTCCGGCTGCTCGACAAAGCTGACCACCACCTTGGTTTTTGCCCCACTTTCCCTTACCCACCGGATCAGACGCAACGTATTCTCACGCGTCACCTCAAGGTTGCCCTTGACACGAATCTTGGCATACGTCTCGGGGCGAAATGCATCAATGCTGATATCGATCAGGTGTACCCCTGCCTCCAGCAGGTTACGGGTCCGCTTTTCGTTCATGATCTTTCCATTGGTGGTCAAGGTCACAAAGACACCGGAATAATCCACCGCAGCCTTGATCATGTTGTAACCATCGGGGTGAACCAGCGGCTCGCCATTGCTGGCATAACGGATGTAACGGATGTGGCCCTGCCCGTGCTGGCGCACCTCCTCGATCATCTTCTCGTTCAGCGCCGGATCAAGATAACGTCCGGCGTAATGCTCTGACTTGGCAAAGACGGGGTGAGGACAGTGGGTGCAGGCCAGATTACAGACCTCGGTAATATCCATGATGATCTGCGAGGGGAACCGGGCTGAAAGGCGGCCACCAAAATCATAGGTCTCTGCAAGCGTGGATTCCGGTGCACAGGTAATCATTGCAGAACCTTTTCATGATTGAGAAGACAGGCCAACTGCCCGACAACATAATCCACATCAGCCAACGTCATCTTGGCGCTGATCGGCAAGGTCATGATTGTATCCGCCAAGAATTCCGTAACGGGCAGACAAACCACCCCCTGTGCACTGTACAGGGGTTGCCCGTGCAGCGGCCGATAATGAATGCTGGCGCCAATATTACGGGCCCGCAGCGCCAGCAGCAGGTCATCGCGCCGGATCATGGTTCTGGCGGGATCAAACCGGACGACCAACAAATGCCGAGCATGACTCCTGTCAAAGACACCCTGCTGAAAAGCTGCCTCTATACCCAAGGCGTCTAGACGTTCCCTGTAGCGTTCGGCAATCATCAGCCTGACGTGCGCCATTTCGGGCAGACGGCTCAATTGCACCCGCCCGATCGCGGCTTGAAGATCTGTAAAATTTGCCTTGTAGCCAAGCTCGGTCACATCAGCAGCAAAGGCAACAGACGGCCGGATATAGCGTGACCAAGCATGGGATTCTAGGCCATTCATACGCAGGCGCCGCAGACGTTCCGCCTTTCCAGGATCAAACAGTGCAAGGGCACCGCCCTCGGCTGTGGATACATTTTTATTGGCATAGAAGCTGAAGCAAACCGTATGGCCCGACGCCCCCACGGGTCTGCCGTTATCGTACATGGCGCCCAGCGCATGGGCGGCATCTTCGACAAGAATAACATCAGCCGGCAGGGATGCCCTCAAGGCATCGACATCAACGGCGTAACCACCATAGTGCACAACAACAACCGCCCGGGTTCGCCCCGTCACCTTTGCAGCAACGGTTTGTGGCGTCACGCACATACTATAAGGGTCAACATCGCAAAAGACCGGCGTGGCACCAAGATAGAGCGCCGCATTAGCTGTCGCACACCAGGTCAGGCTGGGAACGATCACCTCGTCTCCCGGTCCGATCCCTTCAACCAGAAGAGCAAGAAAAAGCGCAGAAGTACACGAGTTGACCGTCACAACCTCTGGCACACCGATGAATGCACCTAGCTCGGTCTCGAATGCAAGGGTCTCTTGCCCCATGCCGACCCAGCCGGAACGCATAACGCGGGCAACAGCGTCTATTTCAGCTTCAGTGAAATCAGGGGTACCAAAAGCAAGATACGCGTCTCTCATCAGGGCGTTCCCCGTCAACAAGGCAATCAGGCACTACATCGGGTCAGCCATAGAGGCCTGTACCGCTGAACAGGGTTTCCAAGCCGCTTGCCTTGAATACCACCCCTGCTGGGGAATAACCTTACCGGTGGATTGCTCGCCTTTTGTCGCAACGCAAAAAGTTGCGCAAAAATTCCCGTCCATTTTTCCATACTTGGATGGATCAAGCCGATCCGGTTCATAGTCGATAAACGTGCACGGATCCGTCCACTCGTTCGACGTAAACTGGACAACCTTAATTGTATTCACCTCCCATGCATTGGCCGCATAGAAATCGCGGAAAAGGGTAGGCTGCATCATATAAAAACCGTGATCAAAAAAACCGGAGACAGGCGAGCTTGTCATGGCCCTTCCGCCAATCTTCAGGAATTGGAAAACAGCATGCATTGCGTTGGGAAAATGAAAAATATGCTCCAGCGTTCCGTGGTCCATGACAACATCGAATTGTCCTCGCCACTGCTCCGGAATATCCGGGGCATTCATGTCATGAAGAATATCCGCCCCTTCAAAGTCAGAATAATCCAGCGCCATGACCTCAGAGAACCCAAGGCGCCGGAACACAGACTGGGTATCAAGATAGCCTTTTTCCGCAAAGTCTGGCTTGTATGAAAGAGCGGGCTGCACGGAGCTATCAAGGTTAACCCCAACCCTTTGAGCCATCTGGCGATAAGCATCATCAGAGAAGTAGATGTCTCCCTGACCAAGAAGAAGAAGCCTCCCCTTAAACGGCCTTCTTTTACTTTCCTCAAGAATAGGAACTATATTTGCCCTTATAAATCCCATGCCATCACCCCCTAATATATCGGCATAAAAATACACATAGATATATATGGTACATAGATCCATGTATTGCAATAATTTAGCACATTAAATAGATGACATACGAAGGGTGAGTATACAATCAGTACAGTCTAATTTCTTGTATACCTGAAGCAAAGATTACCACAAGGCTGGAACAGAATATTCTTTCGCAAACACAGACCCTCAGAACCCCGCCAGAACGCGATAGATCAAGAGACCTGCGATGACCAGCATTGTCACCCCGACAAACACATCCAGAAAACGCCAGGCCACGGGACGGGCAAACCAAGGAGCCAGCCAACGCGCACCAAACCCCAGGGACACAAACCAGACCATACTGGCCGCACAGGCCCCGGCGATAAACCAGACCTGCAACGGCGACGGATGCTGGGCACCGATGCTTCCCACCAGCAGCACTGTGTCCAAGTACACATGGGGATTGAGGAACGTAAAGGCCGCCGCCTGAGCCAAAGCAGCCCCCCGCCCCAGTCCAGACCCGCCTGTATCGGCTCTCAAGGACTGTGACAGCCTAGCCCGGCGCAAGGCCTGCCACCCATAGACCAGCAGGAAGGCGGAACCAGCCAAAGCCAGCGCATGCGCCAGCGCGGGGTGGCTCCCCAAGGCTTCGGCCATGCCCATGACACCGGCCGTGATCAATACGGCATCGGCGGTTGCACAAAACAGCACCACGCTGCCCATATGCTCGCGCCGGAGCCCCTGGCGCAACACAAAGGCATTTTGCGCCCCGATCGCGACAATCAACCCCAGGCTCAGGGCCAGCCCCTGGGTAAAGGCCGGCATGGAAAAGGAAAGGAATCCCACGACACACTCTCTGTCAAAATCAGGTTACGACGGCCTGACCTTGCCCAGCGCGGGGAGTAAAGGCAAACTCACTTTTCTTTATCCAGTTAAGGGAAACTAATCTTATGCTGGACTATGCCGCGCTTTCTGTGGTGGCAACTGTTATCCGGGAAGGAAGCTTCGAGCGGGCTGCACGCATCCTGCACGTCACACCATCGGCCATTTCGCAACGCGTCCGCCAGCTGGAGGAACGTGTGGGCTGTGCCCTAGTCATCCGCGACCAGCCGTGCCGGGCAACCGATACCGGCCGACGCCTGTGCCAGCACATGGACCGGGTGCGCCTTCTGGAACAGGATCTTCAAGACACGCTGCCAGCTCTGGCGCCCGAAGGCGTGACCCGGGTTCCATTGCCTGTTGCGGTCAATGCCGACAGTTTGGCGACCTGGCTGGCCCCTCCCCTGGCGGCTTTTGCCGCACAGGCCCCGGTGCTGATGGATATTGCCGTGGATGACCAGGATCACACCATGGAATGGCTGCGCAACGGATCAGTTCTGGCTGCTGTCACCGCCTCGGCCCGGCCGGCCGCCGGCTGCAACAGCCAGCCCCTTGGAGCCATGCGCTACCGTGCGGCCGCAAGCCCTGCCTTTATCCGGCATTATTTCGCTGATGGCGTGGGATCCGGAAGCTTGGCCCGCGCCCCCAGCCTGGTGTTCAATACCAAGGACGAGCTGCAGGCACACTGGGCCCGGCGCTTGTGCCACCGGAACATTGAACTACCCCGGCACACGCTGCCCTCGCCGCAGGCTTTTACAACCGCCGCCATGGCGGGCATGGGCTGGGGGTTGCATCCACAGGCGCTGATTGCCAAACATCTTGGGGATGGCTCCCTTGTGGAGCTGGTGCCCGATACGCCGCTGGATGTGCCACTGTACTGGCAACAGGCCCGGGCGGCGTCAACCGTTCTGGATGACCTGACCCGCCACGTGATGGCCGCAGCACGGGCGGCACTGCTTCCGCCCTGAAGGTTTTTATGGGTCTGAATGCACAAAGGCCCGACCTGTTACGGTCAGGCCTTTGGACATTATGGCGGAACTCATTTACTACCAAACCAATCATAGGCGGTATGGCGCGCATTAACAAACCCATCTCACGCCCAGTCTTACGTACCATGAACAAAGGAGCGAGAAGCGGACTCAGCCACCAAAGCACATTCTTCGGCAACCGCTTGGTCACCCAACGAATGGGCTTGATCGCCATCGTTGCAGGCATGACCATGTAAAAAGATACGACCAACACACCCTGATCGTTCAGATTGGCGACCATGCGCTTGAATACACCCTCTGGGTCTGCAGTGCACTAAATCGCTCCAACCATGCCTCCCTCCCCCTGAACAAATATCGGCCACTACTTTGCCATCAGAATGGTCGCTCTAAATTCCCATATCTTTAAAAAGGCATCGATAAAAAGCCCACGCACTACCGGTAACCTGTTGCTGCGTCCATTTCCAACCGAAAGAAGCGACAGATTTTTGTGTTTGCATGATTATACTGACGCTCCATTATCAATCTTGCGCGCCAGAACAATGTAATGTGTTGCCATTATTTTACTATAAAGGCGCAGTCCAATTAACTTGAGAACAAAAAGCTCCAAAATCCGTTTAGTCCAATGATTAAACGGCGAATAGGGAGCAGAAACATAATGATAATCCCGAATAACCAGGAGGCCAGACTTTTTCAGAAACTCCTTAAATGTTGCCTTATTCCAGAAGTTCACATGCCCTAATGGATTGTCATTTCGCGGCCTTCCTTTCAAACGAGCAACCAAGTCCGCCCAAATGCACTTCTCCAACGGCACCTCCAAAACCAACCATTCTGCCTTTTCTGCAATACCAACCAACGCAACTTCTGGCTGATCGATATGTTCGAGCACATGCGAAGAAACGACGACATCAAAACTATGGGGAGTAAGACTATTCAAGGCATCAATCGTGGCGAAAGTGAGCCCCTCCCGGGCGAAAGACTGTTGTGCATTATTTATGCCGGTCTTGCTGACGTCGACACCCATAACCTCTGCGCCAAAGCCGTTGCTCCATAGCCAGTAGGTCAATACTCCGTTACCACATCCATAGTCCAGAACCTTGCGGGCTTGTCGCATTTCACCCCAAACCTTCTTGATGGCTGGATAGCGATCACGCACAGCAGAGTCGAATGCATATGCCTGCTGGTAGAGCGAGTCAGCCCAAAACTGCTCGTAAAAGCCATCATCTATCTTCTTTTCATCCATATCTTCTAACCAATCCTATCTTTTTCAAAGCCTTGGTAATCAACCCGGCAGTATGTGCACCAAGCAACAGCATTACTGCAGCCCCAATTGTTTCCCTCCGGACGGTCATTGATACGGCACAACGATAAATTTTCCACGCATCTTCTGGCAAACCGGCCAGTTCTAAATAAACGGCAAGTCTTAAGAGACTTGTACGATAAATCCGTGGTGCACGTTGTTGGTATAGCCCGCCAAAGGTTTCCAGAGCAACGACACACTGTTTCTATCGCCTTCGCAGGGCTCGTCCAACCCTTGGAGACAGAGCCTGCTTGACCTTGGTGATAAATACGCAAAACCTTATTCGCAACCCAAAACTGGCCGTCGCGCGCGTAATTGATATAACTTACTATCCCGCAAGATTTTCGTGTTTGCAGATCAATATATAGTTTTCTGCGCACATAATCGCCCCGAACTACCGGAAGATATTCACCTGAGTGTCGTTCGCTCAGCACATCATCTAAGCTCAGCAACTCTGTGTAATCTTGATCAAACGCTGTGGCCACACCAAACTGATTGCAGCATGCGGTATAGATAAGCTGGCATAAAGAAGGGCATTCCTGAATGATTGCCCCGAAAACAGGGGGCTCTCGATCCTCTGGAATGCCACACAGCGACAGTACCTGAGCTAAAAAAGTGCATAGCGCCCTGACACACTCATCTTCTAAGCTTTGGCATCAAGCAAAGCACGAAAATACTTTTCTACACCACGTCCTTGCCATCCCGAAAGCGTACTGCTGCAACATG
This sequence comes from Haematospirillum jordaniae, assembly GCF_001611975.1. Lineage (GTDB taxonomy): Bacteria > Pseudomonadota > Alphaproteobacteria > Rhodospirillales > Rhodospirillaceae > Haematospirillum > Haematospirillum jordaniae. The sequence continues at coordinate 1,173,354 of NZ_CP014525.1, read as the reverse complement.
CAAGGTAGCCTTTTAAAATACTCATAATTCTCTCTTACAATCAAATCGCAGTTCCGCGTGAAAAGTGAAGGGTATTTTTCCAAATTGAAAATATAAGTATAACGTACAAAATGCATGTACAAAAACGATGGCCAGCAAAGGGGGAAGGTAACCTACGCGACCAAACAATATACCTAGCAGAGAGAGCTTAACGACCGTTTCAAGTGCCGCAATTTTGATCCGTGGCCGGGTATTCATCAAGCAGTAGGCCATTTCTGCCGGCCATCGGGTTGCTGCTACAAAGAACAGTGCTGCGGCGGCTATCATGCAGCGCCAATTCCCCGCTGAGGCATGTTCTCTACCCAATAGATTGACGATCCACTTGCCAATCAGCGCCACAATGGCTGCCAGCATAAGCATGGCTCGCAGGCCTTTATTATAATTTTCCTAGAGTGCTTCGCGTTCACCACGAGCATCCATAGCGATAAAGAATGATGCGAACGAACCGGGAAGCCGCCAGATACAGATTTCGGGTATACGCCAGAGTAAATAATAGGTTGCCGCAGCCCCTGGTCCTGCAAACCAACCGATAATCAAGACGTCGACCTGTAATGTTAGGAGTAAAACACCGTAGACAGCATAGTCACGCCCGACTTTGCCGCTTACTCGACTCCATAACTCGCGCCATCCAGAAATGCGACGTTTTAAATGAAGAAGATAGTCGTCTTTTTGCCAGTGAAGCTAGGCCAGCGTACGCGTTCTAAGTATCCCCAGGACTTGGGTACCTATCACCCCAAGCAAATCCATGTTTATGGATAACGTGCCAGCCTCGAAGGGTAAATTCTCGCCGATCCCCTGCCTGAAATAGACATTCTTGACATTGGCCGCCTTAGCCATGCTCTGTGCAACCGCAACCGCCTCTCCATCAGGTTCGATTCCGTGCACTTCAGCTGAAGGAAATTGACGCGCCAACGCAATGCAGTTGAAACCCGTCGAACAACCAACCTCCAGTATTTCCGAAGGTACCGTGTCAAGACCTTCACCCACACGAGCTGTTGTAAGAGTTGCACTGGCATAACTGGCAGCAATGTGTGTTTCCAGTGTTCCACCTTCCAAGACAAAGTGAAGATGTCAATGGTCCTGCGTGACACGCAACCATGCGTCCCAGCTTGATTGCACATTTACGTCAATTGGAATCACTTGCATCTGCCTAGGCATGCCTGATTACCGCCAAGAAAGATGACGCCAGTCGCGGGTAGAAAGCTGACAAGGTGTTGATAAGATAGGATTTAATGATATTCGACTTGGTTCGTCGATCAATATGATCGAAAAACACAATATCGGCGAGTTGGAAGCCACAACGGTCGCAAATGGCTTGGATGTGCTCCGGGCAATAGGCCATGACATGATTCCAATACACATTCAGAGACCTGCCGGTCAGTATCTGGCCAAACGCCAGTCCAGATGTAGCATTCGGCGTCGTAACGCAGAGAACACCTTGTAGCGTGAGATGACGCATAAGGTTTTCAACCGCGTTGACCAGAGCATTTATGTGCTCAATCACGTCCAAAAGGACGATAAGATCGAATTACCTGCCTAGAGCCCTATCCTCACAGTTGGCATTCAAAATCTCCACCCCATACTTTGAGGCATGATCGATACCTTCTTGGTCAATGTCCACCCCCGTCAGGCTTGCTGCCACAGCACCTAATCTATGATGCAGCCAGACAGACTGGTTATCCGGCAAATACCCCTTAATCCCGCCTGCCGCCCCAACATTAAGCACATCTTTATCCGAAGCCAGACCCTCTATATAGCCGAATAGATCGTTTATTCGCCTCGGCTTAATTTCCAGTCTTACTAAATCATTGACTCGCATTTAATGTTTCCGTTCTCAGCCAAATTTGTAGCGCCAGTATTTTTGCAATCCTGTTCGCAGATACAGTACCGGCAATGAATCCCTGCCATTCAGCTCTGTTTCATGCCGTGTCAAACATGCCCTGAGCATCATCAGCCGACTCTACCGCTCGCTGACGCCAAGGCCCTCTTAACACGTTGGAATCCTGTATCCCCACGCCAAAACCTCGCTTTGGTGCTTTTAGTCGTGCGTCTGGCATGAGATCAGACACAGCCTGTCGCAAGGATAGCCTTTAGCCCGTTTGAATTCTTAAGACTAGGTATTTTTTCAGCAGGCGTGGCCAGAGCAAACGACACCATCTCCTGATCAAAGAAAGGAGACCGAAACTCTACAGGCGCCACCATGGCTGGAAGATCACCCGCGATGGTGACCGGGTGCAGGTTTTCCACCCTCAGACTAACAAAATAGGACTCATCGATGAAGTGAGGCGAAGGACAAAGATCGTCCCAGCAAGCCAGTTCTTCGGCGGCAACGTTGGCGAGACCCGCCTGAGCACCGGCAGAGAGAAAATGTGCCCATTCTGAATTTGCGAGACTGCGGTACCAGGTGACCTTGCTCTCACCGGGCTTGGCTACAATCCAGCCCAGACGGGTAGGCTTCAATGGCGATAAGAGCTTTCTTGTCGGCGCAAGGTGATCACGCCGTTCAACACCCGCATCGAGTTCATCGATGAGGTGGCCCGTGAGGGCCAGCAACGTAAACTTAAGCACCCCAGCCCTTTGCTATGGGCCTTGGGGCTCGCACACCACTGGAAGCGGCTGCTTGACGATGATCGCTTTGACTCGTTGACCGAGATTGCTGCGGCCGATGACATGAACATCAGTCAGGCCTGTCGGATTGCCAAGCTGGCCTACCTAGACCCAAAGATCATCTACGCCACTCTTGGACCAGGCAGCAAGATAGCGCTGGAGCACTTCATTCGGGGCGGTGACCTTCCCACCGAGTGGCGGGCGCAACGAGCAAGACGGGGGCTGCACCAATAGCCACAACGACAGCACCCCCAGCAAATGGCAGCCCTCGGGGCGGCTTTCTTGAATCCGTCAGGCAAATTGCACTATGCCCGCACAAAACCATGACGTGCTTGACCGTTACACCCTAGCCACTTTGACAATATTAAATTTTCTTGATTCCATGCCTTGAATGTTCAAGATCCCGGCAGAGAATAGGGTCGCTGACGCAGGACCGTTCAAGAGTAAAATGCGCCGAACCCCGCCAATACAGGGGGTTCTGGCAAAAAAATCCCGACTGACAAGAGTCGGGATCGGTATGAATGGTGGAGCTGAGCGGGATCGAACCGCTGGCCTCGTCATTGCGAACGACGCGCTCTCCCAACTGAGCTACAGCCCCATTATGCAAAAGGGATGCGGATAATCTCCGGAACCCCCTTGACTGTCAAGACCGTTTCTGGCCCTGCACCGACAGCCGGATGGCCATGTCTGTTTCCCTTGCACCGCAGGGGGCATCCCGCTAGGGTAAGGCCGTATTTCAGATTTGACCGGCAGGTAATACCTCATGCAGGCTGTCAGTGGTTTTTTTCAGGTTCTGGATGCGATCCTGAGTTTTTATGAGTGGATCGTGATTGCTTCGGTCATCCTCAGCTGGCTGTTTGCATTCAATGTCCTGAATTACAGCAACGGCGCAGTGCGGACCATCAGTGATATTGTCCACCGCCTGACAGAACCGGTCTTGGAACAAATCCGCCGGGTTGTTCCGATCATGGGCAACTTGGATCTGTCGCCGCTGGTTCTGTTTTTCGCCATTATGCTGGTCCGGGCCTCTGTTCTCCCGGGCCTGCACGAGCTGGTTCTCCGTGCCCTGTTCTGAAGCCTCGGATCATTCTCTTTTGTTCAAGCCCACGGCCGATGGAATCCGGCTGGTGGTGCGCCTGACCCCGAAAGCCGGGGCCAATGCCATCCGGTCCCGCGCCCTAGAAGCGGACGGAACGCCGGTGCTGAAAGTATCAGTCACCGCAGTTCCGGAAAACGGCAAGGCCAACACAGCCCTGATTGCCCTGCTGGCCAAGGCGTGGAAACTGCCGAAAAGCACCTTTTCCATTGTTTCCGGCACGACGGACCGCCGCAAGACCGTACAGATTTCCGGCGATCCTGCCATTCTGATCCCCCACATTACCGGGATATTACCGCCATGACTGATCCTTCTGCCCGTTTGATCGACGGCAAGGCCTTTGCCGCATCCCTGCGCCAGTCCATCGCGACCGAGGTTGGCCGCCTGAAAGACCGCCTTGGCACCGTGCCGGGGCTGGCGGTCCTGATGGTTGGCGATGATCCGGCCAGCGATGTCTATGTCCGCAACAAGGCGCGCCAGACCGCAGAATGCGGCATGAAATCGGTGGAACGCCGCTTTGCCGCCTCGCTGACGGAAACCGACCTGCTGGAAGAAATCGCCCGCCTGAACGATGACCCGACCATTCACGGCATTCTGGTCCAACTTCCCCTGCCGGCGCATATCAATGCCGACCGGGTTATTGCCGCCATCCGCCCGGACAAGGACGTGGACGGTTTTCACCCGGTCAACGCCGGGCTGCTGGCCACCGGCGGCAAGGGGCTGGTGCCATGCACCCCGCTCGGCTGCCTGCTTTTGCTGCGCGATGTGCTGGGGGACATGACCGGTCTTCAGGCCGTGGTGGTCGGGCGATCCAACATTGTCGGCAAGCCGATGGCCCAGCTGCTGCTGCAAGAAAGCTGCACCGTGACCGTGGCCCATTCCCGCACCCGTGACCTGCCCGCCATCTGCCGCCAGGCCGATATTCTGGTGGCAGCCGTCGGGCGTCCGGCCATGATCCGTGGCGACTGGATCAAGCCCGGGGCCACAGTTATCGACGTCGGGATCAACCGCATTGCGGCAGAGGGCGGCAAGACCCGCCTGACCGGCGATGTCGCCTTTGACGAGGCGGCCCGCGTTGCCGGGGCCATCACCCCGGTTCCCGGCGGTGTCGGGCCGATGACCATTGCCTGCCTGCTGCGCAACACGCTGACCGCGTTTGCCCGCATCAACAACCAAGACTGAAGCGACCCGGCGCAAAGCCGAAGGGGTGGCCTCACCCTGCTTCGGGGTCCGGCGACGGGGGACGCAGGGATGACAGAAGGGCGGCACGGTCCAGCCGGCACCCGCTGTGAAGCCACTCCCCCTGAAGTCGCGCCAGCTCCTGGCCAAGAAGTGGCCCGGACCGGTATCCATTGGCCAAAAGATCCCGGCCTTTCAGGGGGAATGACGGAACGGGCAGCGACAGGGCCAGATCCAGGGCACGTTGCCACGAAGCGCTGCGCCGGGGACACAGCCTGTGCTCTCCGTCGCGCTCAGAGGACCACACCAGAAGGATCATGTCCACCACCGTCTTTCGCCCCAGCCTGAAAAGAGCTGGAAGAAGAAGGGGTTCCCCCCCATCCGGGTCGGGGCAAGGCGTGGTATCCGACAAAACGGACAGGCGTTGCATCTGATGCGATGACAGGCGCAGGCGGCGGGCCACCTGCATGGCGGTGTGCGGATCAGTGTGCAGAACCGCAGCCAACCGACGCACAGGATCGGGTTCAACGCCATCCATCACCAGGCCCCGTGTTTCCAGGAACACCAGCTGACGCAACCGCCCGAACGCAACCGCCTCAGGCAGAATCTGTTCCAGAACCCGGGCCCCGCGCATCAGCAACAGAACATCGGTACAGGCCGGCGTTTCCAGGATGCCGATCAGTTCATCACGGATGCGTTCGGCCGACAGCTCCTTTAGATGCGGGGCCAGCGCCTGGCAAGCCGACAGGGCACCCGCGCTGGCCGGGGGGCGGCCAAAACGCGCATAGAAGCGGAAAAACCGCAGGATCCGCAGCCAGTCTTCGGCAATACGCTGCATCGGGCGGCCCACAAACACCACCCGGCCATGCGACAGATGCTCAAGACCGTCAAAGTAATCGTAGACCGCACCGTCCGGGGTTGCCGACAAGGCATTGATGGTAAAATCACGCCGGGCCGCATCAGCCATCCAGCAGGACGACCATTTCACAACGGCATGCCGGCCGTCCGTTTCCACATCTTCCCGCAGGGTGGTGATTTCAAAACTGTGATCTCCCACCCGGGCGGTCACGGTACCGTGTTGCAGGCCAGTGGGTATACAGCGCAAGCCAGCTTGCTCCAGCAGACGGATCACTGTATCGGGAGGATCAGGGGTGGCTAGGTCTATATCGCGCGGCATGACCCCCAGCAGGGCATCACGGACACAACCGCCAACAAAGCGCACAGTGGATCCTTCAGCCTGAAGAGCATCCACAACCGCCTTGGTTTCCGGCCACGACAGCCAGGGGACAGGCCCCAACTGACCCCACGGAGGACGTTCCCGGCGTGACCAGACCCGACGGGGTTCCTCCGGGGCGGACGCGGTCATTTCGCCCCGAACCCGCCGGGGACAATCCGCCCGTCCACCAGCTTTGGCGGTGTATAGGCATCACCGGGCTGGCCGGCTGGCTCGATCAGGGCCACAACGACCAGCGACAGGATGACCAAGATGAAACCTGCCAGAACGGCCACAAACCAGGCTCCCTTCTCAAGCGGCGGCACCGCACCGCCATGACGTTCCACCCAGCGGGTCCGCACCCGGACCCAAAGCACAAGGACAACCAGAGGCACCAGAAACGGCAACAGAACCGTGACCATGAACTGGACCATTACACACTATCACCTTTTCCCGACCCTGGATCCACAACCCCACCGCTGAGAACGCGTGACAGGTTGACCAACATGCCCGCTGTTGCCCCCCATATATAATAGTCCTTCCACGACAGGGAATAAAAAAGGCGGCTCTGTCCGTTGACAACGATCTGATTTTGCCTGTGATTGCGGGGATCCAAGACAAAATCCAGCGGAACCTCGAACACCTCGGCTACCTCGCCCGGGTCTGGATCCAAACCCAGCGGCGGCGAAAGCAGACCCACCACCGGTGTCACCCGGAAACCAGTCACGGTGCGATAGTCATCCAGACGGCCAACCACATCAACGCCGCGACGGTCCAGCCCGGTTTCCTCGGCGGTTTCACGCAGGGCACAGTCCACGGCATCCTTGTCCACAGCATCCAGCCTTCCACCGGGAAAGGCGATCTGCCCGGCGTGATGATCCAGATGATCGGTGCGGCGGGTCAGAAGAACCGTACAGGCCGACGGATGGCACACCAGCGGAACCAGAACCGCCGCCGGGCACAGCGTATCAGCACCAGAAAGAGGATCCGCATCCTCATCGGAAGACAAACCGGTTCCGTATCCCTGCTCCAGCATGGTGACCAGCCGGTCGCGTGAAAAAATCATGGTCCGGTTTGTCCCAGCGGAAAGAAAGACCCGCAGCTCCACACCCCGACCGTATCGGGACCGGCACCGCCCGGAGCGGCTTTTTGTGATGATGCCGCGACAGTCACGCACAGCGCCAGATCGACCATACGGTAATACACCGGGCGGCTCAGGCGTGCCTCCAGCCCTTTCCTGATGTAGATATAAGGCAGGGGGCATCCTGTCGCACGGTCGCGCGCCATACGCAGAGGATGGGCATCATCAAGCACCACAACGTCATCGACGTTGGTATGCAGGCTGATGACCTGATCCGGGCCGGGATGGGCAACGGTCATGTCCACGGCCACAAAGGGAACATCGGCCACGCTGACGGTGCCGCGCTCTGCCGGTGTCACAAGCCAGTAGGTACCGGATGCATCGCGCGACAGGACCGAGGCAAACAGGCGGACCAGTTCCGGACGACGAATGGGGGAGCCAAGATAAAACCAGTCGCCATTGCGGTCGATCGACAGACCAAGATCACCGCAGCTGTCAGGCACCAAGCTCCGCAGTACGGCATCGGCAGGTTCAGCATCGTGATCGTGGTGGCCCATCGGCACTGTCCCCTCGTTGTCCAGCCCGGACGGCGCATTATACTAGGAAAGCGTGGAGAAGGCATTATGAACAAACCGAATTCATCCTTTCCCGGTCCTATCAACCCTCCGCCCCTGTCCACCGAACGACAGGACCAGCTGATGGATCTGGTATCCCGCGCACACCGGGCCGTGGCATCGGTTATCTTTGGCCAGGATCAGGTGATCAATGAAAGCTTGGTGACACTTCTGGCCGGGGGGCATGTGCTGCTGGTGGGGGTGCCGGGGTTAGCCAAGACCCGATTGGTGCAGGCCATGGGGCAGGTTCTGGGTCTGGAAACACGGCGGATCCAGTTTACGCCCGACCTGATGCCGGCCGACATCTTGGGATCGGAAATCCTGGACACCGCACCGGAAGGGCACCGCTGGTTCCGCTTTGTACCCGGGCCGGTATTCACTCAGCTGCTGATGGCCGACGAGGTCAACCGCGCCGGGCCACGCACCCAGTCCGCACTGCTGCAGGCCATGCAGGAACATGAAGTGTCCATCGCCGGGCAGACCCACCGGTTGCCGGCTCCCTTTCATGTGCTGGCAACGCAGAACCCGATTGAGCAGGAAGGCACCTATCCCCTGCCCGAAGCCCAACTGGACCGCTTCATGATGCAGGTGGATGTCGGGTACCCCGACCTAGATGCCGAGCGCCAGATGCTGATGGCAACCACGGGCACCGCCACCGTACACCTGCATCCGGTCATGACCGCCGAAGACCTGATGGCCGCGCAGGATCTGGTGCGGAGAATGCCGGTTGGAACACGGGTGGTGGAATCCATTCTGGCCCTGGTGCGGAACGGACGACCGGAGAGCAGCAATCTGGATATGGTCCGCCGCGCTGTGGCCTGGGGGCCTGGGCCACGGGCCAGTCAGGCGCTCACCATGGCTGTGCGGGCACGCGCCCTGCTGGACGGGCGGCTTGCGCCATCGGAGGCTGACGTCACCGCCCTCGCGGCACCGATCCTGCGGCATCGCATGGCTCTGACCTTTGCCGCACGGGCCGATGGCATCACCGTAGACGCTGTTGTCCGCGCCCTAGTCGCGGATCTGGAAACACCGGCCGCCGCAGCCTGAACGGAGGAAGACCGTGAAACCAGGGGCGCTGCCACTCTATCACCGGGCAGAAGGACTGGCGGCAAACCTGCCTCCACTGCTGCTGAAAGCCGAACAGGCCGCCGCCACCCTGCGCGGAGGCAACCACAGACGACGGGCCGCCGGCTACGGGGATTCCTTCTGGCAGTTCCGCCCTTGGGAGAACGGGGATACTACCTCGGCTATCGACTGGCGCCAGAGTGCCCGGCGGGACAACCTGCATATCCGCCAGCAGGAGCAGGTCTCTGCACGCAGCCTATGGTTCTGGTGTGCCGATGGCCCGTCGATGGCCTGGCATTCATCCCCCCATCTGCCGGAAAAGCGTGACCATGCCCGGCTGCTGGTCCTGACCCTGGCCTGTCTGGGGCTATGGGCGGGGGAACAGGTTGCCCTTCTGTCCCCGCGCATGCCACCCGGCAGCGGCCGCCCGGCCCTGATCCGCATGGCAACACATCTGGAAACACCGGCGCCGGAAACAGACCGGACCCTGCCCGCCCCGGACCCGGGAACGTTGCGCCATAGCCTAGTGATCTTGGTCGGCGATTTCTTGGATCCACCCGACACCCTCGAACACACCCTGCGCATCTGGACCGGAGCCGGCATTCGCGGTCATCTGGTCCAGGTTCTGGACCCGGCCGAGGAAAACCTGCCCTTTGACGGGCAAATCCGCTTCTTCCAGCCCGGACAGGTGGGCACACCGGGCCTTCTGGTATCCCGGGTCCGGGATATCCGCGAGGCCTACTGCCGCCGTCTGGAAGCACACCGCCGCCACCTAGAAACCATTGCCATGCAGTTCGGGTGGACCTTCAGCCTGCACCATACAGACCGCTCGCTAGAGCCGGTCCTGCTGGGCCTGCACAGCCGTCTGGGAACACACCGGATGACAGGCGGGCCATGCTGACAGGAACCCTGAGCATCCTGAACCCGTGGATACTGACCGGGCTGGTCATCCTTCCAGCTGTGTGGTGGTTGTTGCGCATCACCCCGCCGCCGGAACGGCACATGACCTTTCCGCCGCTGCGCTTGCTGGCCGACATGTACCCGAGCACCATCACCCCGGCCTGCACGCCGTTATGGATCCTGCTGCTGCGGGTGCTGATCTTGGCTCTGGTCCTAGCCGGGCTAGCCGGCCCGGTCATGGATGCGCGCCTGCCGGCAGAAAGCCGCCGACCGCTGTTGGTTGTGGTTGATACCGGCTGGGCCGCCGCAGCCGGATGGCAGGACCGGACCCGTGCCCTGAACACCGTTCTGGATGATGCCGCATCCTTGTCGCGTCCGGTTCAGGTTGTGGCCACCACCCTGCGCCCGGGGGAATCGTATCCGGCGGCTTCCCCCCGTGGCTCTGCCGCCGATGCCCGGGCATGGCTGCGCCGGATGGCACCGGCACCCCATCATCCCGACTACGCGGCGTTTGCAGCATGGCTGAACCGCCCCGGTACGGTTCCCGATGCGGTGGAAACCCTGTGGCTGAGTGATGGCCTGGAGCATCCGGAACAGGACGAAGCCGCCATGCTGTTGCAGCAGCGCGGTCCGGTAACCGTTCTGCTGGCACCGCCAACACGGACCGCCGTTCTGCTGCGTCCGCCGGAACGCACCGCAACGGGCATTGAGCTGACCGCCCGACGCCCGGATGACGGTCAGCTGCCCCCACGCACCTTGGTTGCCAGGGGTTTGGACCGGAACGGCACCGTACGGGTTTCCCAACCACTGACCCTGCCAGCCGGAACAACCGAAGCAACCATCACCCTGGACCTTGAGCCGGACTTGATTCCGCTTGTCACCCGCCTGGACATCACCGATCCCGGCGGGATCCCGCTTGGAGCCGGGGCTGTCCAGCTGACCGACGACCGCTGGCAACGCCTGCCGGCCGGTGTGGTCACACGGGGAGACAACAGCCTGCCTCTGCTGTCGGGGTCGTGGTATGCCGAACGGGCGCTGGCCGGATCACTGAGCGTGTATACAGGGTCGGTGACAACACTGCTGGCACGCCGGCTGTCAACGGTGGTCATACCGGGTGGCACCATTCCGGACAGCGAAGTGGAACCCCTGTCGCAATGGGTGGATCAGGGCGGGGTTCTGATCCGGTTTGCCGATACGGCCCTGGCCGAACGGGGTGATACGGCGCTGCTGCCGGTCTCGCTGCGTACCGGAGGACGCTTTATGGGCAAGGGGCTGAGCTGGCAGGAGCCATTGCCCTTGGCTCCCTTCGACAGCACCAGTCCCTTGTCTGGGTTGACCGTGCCAGACGGCATTACGGTTTCCACCCAACTGATGGCCCACCCCGGCCCGGAAACGGAAAGCCGGACCTGGGCCCGCCTGCGCGACGGAACCCCCCTGATAACCGGGCTGCGGTCCGGGGCGGGATGGATTGTACTGATCCACACATCAGCCAATACAGACTGGACCACCCTGCCCTTGTCCGGCCTGTTCCCGGCCCTGCTGGATCGTCTGGCCGGACTGGGAGCCGGCACCGCCGAAGCGGCAGCCCGTGACGCCCCCCTGCCGCCGTGGCAGGTGCTGGATGGTTACGGGCAACCTGTCACCCCGGGCGCAGGGGTCAAGCCGCTTCCCGCCGCAGCTGAAACGCCGGAAACCCGCATCACAGTCGGGCCGGAGCATCCGCCCGGATGGTACGGCATCCCCGGCAACCGGCAGGCCTTGTCCTTGGCGACCCGCACAACCGCAATGGACGCGCGCACCCACTGGCCAGATGGCATCTACGTACAAACGGCCGGAGAAACCGCAGCCACCCGCATGACATCCGGGCTTGGTCCGCTGCTGCTGGGCATGGCCCTGGCTCTGTTGGTGGCAGACAGCCTGATCCATGCCCTCCCCGCCGTGCGATCATGCCTGTTGCAGGGCCTGCGCCGGACCGGGGCCATGCTGGCCTTGATGACCCTGCTTCCCCTTGCCTCCGCAACACGGGCCGACGCTGCCGACAATCCCGATATAACCGATGCCTTGGACACACGCCTAGCCTGGGTTGCCACCGGCGATGTCGATATCGACATCCTGACTGAATCCGGACTGCAACGCCTGACCGGGGCTCTGGCCCTGCGCACTTCGGCCGAACTGGCCAAGCCACGTCGGATCAACCCACACACCGATACCCTGGAATTCTATCCCCTGATTTACTGGCCGGTCGCACCCGGTGCCGTGGGGGTTCCAACACAAACGCGGGACCGTGTCGCACGCTATCTGGAACGGGGCGGGCTGCTTGTTCTTGACGGACGCCACCCTGACAACGCAGCCGCCCTACGAACGGTGATGGCATCACTGGACCTGCCTCCCCTGCGGCGCATGCCCGAAGACCACGTTCTGACCCGCAGCTTTTACCTGCTGCCAAACCTGCCCGGACGCATTGCCAACGCCGATGTGTGGATCGGGGAACAGGCCGCCCGTGGCGAAGGGGTTTCGCCGGTTATCGCCAGCAGTGCCGACTGGGCCGGGGCATGGGCCTCCGATCGCCGGGGACACCCGGTCCTGCCGATGGTGCCTCCGGGCGAACGCGGGCGGGAGCTGGCCCTGCGCAGCGGGATCAACATGGTCATGTACGCCCTGACCGGTGATTACAAGGCCGATCAGGTGCATCTGCCGGCCATTCTGGAAAGGTTGACCCAATGATACCGGTCAACGGCATGGCAAACCTGTCCTTGGAACCCCTGCTGCCCCTGTGGCTGACAGGCGGGGCGTTTGTAATCATGCTGGTCCTGACCCTGCCCAGCCTGATTGCATCGGGCCGCCGGGAGGTATGGCGCCTTCTGCCGGCCTGCGTAGTGTGCGCTGCTCTGACCGGGCCGGTCCTGGTGCATGAAACACGGGAACCGGTGGATGACATTGTGCTGCTGGTCCTAGACGACAGCGACAGCATGCAGCATGGGCAACGTATTGCCCTGCGTGATTCCACCGTGGAAACGCTTCAGGCCCGGATCGGCCAGCATGCCCATATCCGGACACAGACTGTCATGGTCAACAGCCAAGGACAAAACGGGACGCGGCTGATGGGGGCGGTGGAACAAGCTGTGGCCGGGCTGGCTGGCCAGCCGGTTGCTGCGGTTATGCTGGTGACCGACGGGCAGGTGCACGACATGCCATCGGACCCTGACGCGGTACAGGCGCTGGCAAGCCGGATCAAGGCCCCAGTTCACACTCTTCTGACCGGAGCCCCGGGGGAGAAAGACCGGCGGATCCACATCGACTCCGCTCCGGACTTCGGCCTGATCGGACGGGAAGCCACCATCAGCATCACCATTTCAGAATACGACACCGGCGTTGCGGAAAGGTCCTCGCCCATTCCCCTGACGGTACGGATCAACAACGAACCGCCACAGGTACGGATGGTGATCCCCGGACGCAAACAGGACCTTGCCATTCCGCTGACCCATGCAGGACAGACCGTTGTTGGCCTGTCTGTTCCGCCCCTTGAAGGCGAACCGGATATCACCAACAACCGGACCGCCCTGGCAATCAACGGCATTCGCGATCGTGTCCGCATCCTGCTGGTCTCGGGCGAGCCGGCAATCGGGGAACGCGCCTGGCGCCGGCTGCTGAAGGCCGACCCCGGCATTGACCTGGTGCACTTTACGATCCTGCGTCCTCCGGCCAAAGACGACGGCACCCCCCTGCACGAGCTGGCGCTGATCACATTCCCGGTCCGGGAGCTGTTCGAGGAACGGCTGGCCGACTTCGACCTGGTCATTTTTGATCGCTACACCCGTCGATCCCTGGTACCGGGGCTGTTTCTGGAACGCTTGTCGGCCTATGTCCGTAATGGCGGGGCCTTGCTGCTATCGGCCGGACCTGAATTTGCCGGAGCCGGCAGCCTGGCCGAATCACCCCTGACCAGCGTTATTCCGGTCCAGCCAACCGGGCGCACGGTGCGCTCGCGCTTTGTACCGGGCCTGGACCCAGTCGGGTTCCGCCACCCGGTTACGGCCGACCTGCCGGATTCCGGAACGCAGGACCAGCCTCCATCGTGGGGGGCCTGGCTGCAATATGTTGAAGCCAACCCGGCCCGGGGCACAACCCTGATGCGGACCCCGCGGGAAGCCCCCCTGCTGGTTCTGGAACGCGTGGAAAAAGGACGCAGCGCCGTCATTCTGTCCGATACCCTGTGGCTGTGGGCCCGGGGCTGGGACGGTGGCGGACCACAAGCCGAGCTGCTGCGCCGGCTGGTCAACTGGCTGCTGGCCGAACCCGCGCTGGAAGAAGAATCCCTGCATGCGGCCATCGCCCCCGATACCGGCATCATGACAATAACCCGGCGCAGCCTGTCCGACCCGCCGGCAAACCGGCACGGAGTTACCATCACCGACCCGGACGGAAACCAGGTCACCGCCACCTTGCACACGGTCGCGCCAGGACGGGAACAGGTGCAGACAGAAGCAACCAAGCCGGGAATCTGGTCTGTTGATGATGGAAGCCGCCGCATTGTCACCGCATCGGGAACCGGCACCAGCCCGGAGCGTGCCTCCCTGATCACCACCGACCGCATGCTGGCCCCCTTGAGTCAGGCAGCCGGAGGCAGCATCATCTGGCTGGCACAGGACGGCGTGCCACAGCTGCGCAGCATCGACCCCGACGCAAGGCACCATGGCGGCCAATCTTGGATCGGCATGCGCCGCAACGAAGCCCACATCAGCAGCGGCGTGCACACGACACCGTTGCTACCCGCTGGCGTGGCCGCAATACTTATTCTGGGAACACTGGTTCTGGCATGGTGGCGGGAGGGGCGCTAGCCCTGCGGACCGGTTCCCCCAGACAGGCCACAACAATCCGGTCTGGCGCAGCCTTGGCTTCCGACTTCAGCCGGGCCATGGTCTCGGCCAGATGATCACAGCAACGCCCCCCGGCCCCTTGTGGAATGTGCACAACCGCCGCCGAAGCGGACAGAAGCGGAAAATACTGCCGGGTCCCGTTTCTGTCAGAAGCCACAATGTAGCCGTTGCGGCGGGCATCCGGATCATAAAAACTTTCAACATCTCGACGAAAACACGCGGTCAGGTCGCGCACGCGCTCCAGGACCATTTCAGGGCTGATGTTGCGGAACCCGGCAACAAAATCATCACCACCGATGTGGCCAATAAACACATCATCACGACGCAGATCGCGCACCAGAAGATTGGCAAACAGGACAATCGCCCGGTCCCCCTGCCGGAATCCATAGGTGTCGTTGAACGGCTTGAATCCATCAAAATCAAAGTAAACAATACACCAGGATGACTGGCTGTCCTCCATCACCCGGGCCATGTATGCGTTGATCATCGTATTGCCCGGCAAGCGGGTCAGCGGATTCTGGTCCCGCGCCACGGCCAGGTTCTTTTCATTCAGAAGCCGCAGCAGGGAACGGGCAGACAAAAAGCCGGCATAGCATCCGTCGGCAGTAATGATGATACCCTCGGAATCCTCGTCAGCCGAAAAAATCTCCAGGATCTTCTCCGCACTGGTCCGGATATCGGCTACTGGACAGGGCCAGAGAAAATCCCGCAGTTGACGGGCATAGCCCTTGTTCGACAACAGCTCCTTGCCATACGGCGCGTACACATAATTCTTCAGCGTCTGTTCGCGCACCAGGCCCAGCGGTTCTCCGTCGCAGGACACCACCGGGAAAAACGTGTGGGTGCTGTCAAGACGGAACCGCTCCAGCACATCGGCCAGCTGCGCATCTTCCGGGATAGGGGGAATACGGGTGATGCGGGCCTGGACCAGATCCTGGTCCGTTTCCGCACGCCGGCGGTCACGGGCGTTGATATCCCGCGCACGGGAAAGCACCTGCTCCATATCAGGACGACAGCAGGGATCGGACTCTCCACCAAACAGCGGGCCCTGAACCAAATCAAGACCGGCCTCGCGGCAAGCCAGATACTCCTGCTCGGTCTCGACACCCTGGGCCATGACTCGAACCCCAAGAAGATGGGAAAGGTTGACCATGTGCCCTAGGAAAATGCGGCGACGGCTGCTGCTAAGGCCGCCGGTAATGAAGAAACGGTCAAGCTGGATGTAATCCGGATTGGCTAGGAACAGAAGCAGGAGACCGGACGACCCCGTGCCAAAATGGCTGATGGCAACCCGACCGGCCACAGCCCGCAGGGCATTCAGGCCCTCCATTGCCTCGTCGCAAACCCGAACTGGCCCATGGGCTTCCAGCGCCAGAACCACACGACCACGATCAACCCCGTAGGCTTCCATCAACACGCCCAATTGCCGGGCCAGACGATCCGAATACCCCAGTACACGCACATCCATGCTGACAAAGAGCAGGTGTTCTTCCCACCGGGGACACTGCACAAACGCATGCAAGGCCAGCCGGAATACCTCGGCCGTAACATCAGATAAAACCCCGGCAGCAGCAGCCTGCACAAAAAGCGGCTGAAGACCTTGCATAGAATGCGTGTCGTCGCTGCCATCGACCAAGACAGCCTCGTACCCGATGCAGCGGGCACTGTGCAGGCTGACAACCGGCAGCAGGGCCACGCGCATGCCCTGCACCTGCCTGATCACCTGTTCACTGGTACTGGATAGCAAAACGGACAGATCCCTTTTTTATTTTCTGTTCCGGGGCAACCGGAGAGCACAACCATATATACGTTAATATGCAACAGATATACGCGGAAGGGGCAGTTGACCAGCAACGCACCACAAATGCAAGATGTTTTGTCCACCGTATCCCGCTTCTCAGGCCCACACCGGCTCGTGGGTTCCAACCCCGTCACGCACGCCACAACCGGACAGGACAACCGCAACACGAAGAGCAGACAACCATGAAATCCTTTTCTGCGGAGGGCTTCTCAAGACGGGGGAAGCAGCCTACCCTGTGGACACGAATGTTTCCACCCTTGCCGAACAGGATACCCGCCACAATGACCCGGGCTATGGATGCCTATCGTTCCCTAGAAAAACAGTTTGCCCGCCTTTCCGCCCTGCAGGAAGCCGAAGGACTTCTGCACTGGGATTCATCGGTCATGATGCCCGAAGGTGGCGGGGTAGACCGCGGCGAACAGCTGGCGACACTGGCCGCCCTGGCACACGAGATGATCACGGCCCCGCATGTGGGGGATCTGATCGAACAGGCGGCAGAGGCCGACCTGGACCCCTGGCAGGCCGCAAACCTGAGGGAAATGCGCCGGACCCGGGCGCATGCCACCGCTGTCCCCGGTGATCTGGTCGAAGCTACCAGCCGTGCTGTTTCATCCTGCGAGGGGATCTGGCGCCAGGCGCGAGCAAAGTCTGATTTTGCCGCGGTTCGCCCGGCGCTGGAACAGGTTGTAGCCCTGACCCGGCACAGCGCACGGGCCAAGGCCGAGGCACTGGGCTGCACCGTTTATGATGCGCTGCTTGACCAGTTTGAACCCGGCGGATCCTGCGCCGCGATCGACCCGCTGTTTGCCGATCTTGAATCGTTCCTGCCTCCCTTCCTAGATGCTGTGCTGGACCATCAGGGAGACGTTGCGGATACCCCGCCCGGCCCGTATGACCAGACGGCCCAGGAAACACTGGGACGAACGATCATGCAGGCCATGGGGTTTGATTTCCGGCACGGACGACTGGATGTATCAGCGCATCCGTTTTGTGGCGGAACGCCCGGCGATGTGCGGATCACCACCCGTTACGATACCGGGGACTATTCCAGCGCCCTGATGGGGGTGATTCATGAAACCGGGCATGGTCTGTATGAACGGGGCCTGCCGTCAGCGTGGCGGCGGCAGCCGGTGGGGCTGGCCCGTGGCATGAGCATACACGAAAGCCAGTCGCTGCTGATGGAAATGCAGGCCGGACGATCGCGGGACTTCTTCAGTTTCTTTGGCCCGCTGGTGCGTGAACGCTTTGGCGTCAACGGCGATGACTGGACGGATGAAGCCCAGCACCGCCGCGCCATCCAGGTCAGGCGCGGGTATATCCGAGTCAATGCTGACGAGGTGACCTATCCGCTGCATGTTATCCTGCGCTATCGCCTGGAACGGGCGATGGTGGAAGGCACGCTGGAGGTTGCCGACCTGCCCGGCGCGTGGAACGAAGGGTTCGAACGTCTACTGGGCATTCCGGTTCCCGATCACTGCCACGGGGTAATGCAGGACGTGCACTGGTTTGACGGACTGATCGGTTACTTCCCAACCTATACCTTGGGGGCCATGACCGCCGCCCAGCTTTATGCTGCCGCCGTTTTGCACAACCCAGACATCCCCCGCTCCCTTACGGAGGGGGACTTTGCGCCACTGCTGGCTTGGCTGCGCCCGAACGTACACGAGAAGGCCTCCAGCCTGTCGACTCACGAACTGCTGGTCCAGGCAACTGGGAAACCACTGGATGCCGGCGTGTTCAAGGCCCACCTGACCCGGCGCTATCTGGTCTGAACCGAGGCTGCAACCCCGCTGTCCTGCACAGGGGGCGGGGGTGCGGCATCAACACGACCGATGCACACCTGATGCACCACATCGTGGCGACGACTTTCTTCCGGAGCCGGGGCAATGGTCCACGCCCATGTGCGTTGACACACGGCCTCCGGCAAGACAACGCCCGACAGCAGGGGGGAGCGGGTCAGATCCTCTCCACTGACAATGGAACGCAGGATACGGGTGTGATCGGTCAGCAGAATCGCCGGGCCACCCTGATGCCGGGACAGGGCATCGACATGGGCCTGCTTCAGCGCGCATTCCCAACAGGCTAGGGCATCGGGGGTCCACAATCCGGTGGCAAAAGCATGCCCGGCTAAGCGAAAAGACAACTGGCTAAGAATATTGGCGCTGATGACCGCATCGGCCTGCGGCAACCCCGGAACCGGAACCGGCAACTCCTGTCCGGACTGGACGGTGCCCCAATGCACCATCACCCCGGTCAGGTCGGTCTCGACCAGCTCCACCCCGGGCAGGCTGGCACAGCGCCGCCGCACGGCAGGCATGTGGAACAAATCCACCAGGACAACCCGGTCAAAACGCCGGCACAGTTCATCAAGCGGAATATCCAGCAGCAGGCCGGACCCTAGGACGGCGATGCTCCCCCGTCCGGTCTGCGATCCCAGAAGATCCAGCATGCCGGCGCGGGCCTGCTGCAGATGGGGTTCCCACGCGGCACGGCAACGACGGTACCGGCTTTCCAGGGCCAAAAGGTCATATAGAACGCCCATCGCCTTCAGCGGCGGTGGACAGCGGATCAGGGCATGACGCAGGGCTTCCATCAGCATCGGGCCTCCTCCCCTTTTCCCCTAGCGGCGGCCAAACAGCTTTTCAATATCGCGCAGTTTCAATTCCACATAAGTCGGGCGGCCGTGGTTGCATTGCCCAGAATGAGGGGTTTGCTCCATCTGCCGCAGCAAGGCATTCATTTCCTCGGCCCGCAGGGCACGCCCGGCCCGGACACTGCCGTGGCAGGCCATGGTCCCGCACACGTGGGCCAGACGCTCCTTCAGGGCCAGAGCCTCACCCAGATCGGCCAGGTCGTCAGCCAGATCCCGCACCAGCCCCTGCACATCCGTATCCCCCAGCAGAGCCGGGATTTCGCGCACCACAACGGCGCCGGACCCGAAGGGTTCCAGCACCAAGCCAAGCTCACGCAGTTCGTCGGCCCGGGCACACAGGCGGGCGGCCGATGCCTCGTCCAGATCCACCACTTCGGGGATCAGAAGCATCTGGCGGCGAACCCCTTCCCGGTCCAGAACCTGCTTCATGCGTTCATAGACTAGGCGTTCATGGGCGGCATGCTGATCCACAATCACCAGACCATCGGCCGTCTGGGCAACAATATAGGTGTTGTGCACCTGCCCGCGGGCCACGCCCAACGGACAGGATGCCGCCACGGTCGTATCTCCGGGATCAGATACCGGCAGCGGCCGGGCCGACGGCCTGTCATCCAGGTGCGGCAGCCCGACACTGTCGGCCATACCCGGCAGCGCTGCCGGAGCCTGTGCCGCCAGGGCCAGGCCAGACAAGGCAGGATCCGGATGCATCGCCCGGGCTGACACCACCGAACGCCCGGGCAGGAAAGAAGACGGATGATGCCCCCCTGCCGAAGGCCGGGTCATGGCGGCCAAGGCCTGCTCCGCCACCGTGGTGGAAGCCCGGTGACCGGCCCCGTTCAGGGCATGGCGGATGGCCCCGACGATCAGCCCGCGCACCAGCGCCGGATCACGGAACCGCACCTCGGCCTTGGCTGGATGGACGTTGACGTCGACGTCTTCCGCCGGAAGATCCAGATACAGGGCCAGGACCGGGTGCCGGTCGTGGGCCAGAAAATCCCGGTAGGCGCCACGCACCGCGCCGGACAGCAAGCGATCCCGCACCGGGCGTCCGTTGACGAACATATACTGGTACGTTGCATTGCCACGATTGAAAGTCGGCAGACCGACGTATCCGCCAAGGCGGATCCCTTCCCGCACCGCCTGCACCGGTAGGGCGTTGTCGGCAAAATCCTGCCCCAGCACCGCTGCCAGCCGTTTGAGGCGGTCAGCTTCCGGATCCAGGCCAGCCCCGGCATGCAGCCGCAGAACCGTGCGCCCGTCGCCGGTCAGGGAAAACGCAATATCGGGATGGGCCATGGCCAAACGCTGGATCACGTCCTGGGCATGCAGGAATTCCGTGCGGGGTGCTTTCAGGAACTTCAGCCGTGCCGGGGTGGCATAGAACAGGTCGCGCACCTCCACCCGGGTGCCGGGGGGATGTGCGGCGGGCACCGGCTCGCCCTTGCAGCCACCATCGACGGTCAGCGACCAGGCGCTGTCCTGGCCCGGCGGGCGGCTGGTGAGGGTCAGGCGGGCCACAGATCCAACCGATGGCAGAGCCTCCCCCCGGAAGCCCAAGAAGGCAATATCCAGAAGGTCATCGCCGGGCAGCTTGGATGTGGCGTGACGCTCCACCGCCAGTGGCAGTTCCTCCGGCGTCATGCCGCGCCCGTCGTCCACCACGGCAATCACCGCCCGGCCGCCGTCGGTCATGGTCACATCAATCCGGCGCGCCCCGGCATCGATGGCGTTCTCCACCAGTTCCTTGACGGCAGAGGCCGGCCGCTCGACCACCTCGCCGGCTGCAATCCGGTTGACCAGGACCGATGGCAGAAGGCGGATGCTCATGACGGGACGCGCCAAGCCTTGTAGCGGTTGATCAGGGCGTTGGTGGATGCATCGTGGCTGTCCACACGCTCCTGCCCCACCAGCTCCGGCATAATGGCGCGGGCCAGCTGCTTGCCAAGCTCCACCCCCCACTGGTCAAAGCTGTTGACCTGCCACATCACCCCTTGGACAAACACCTTGTGCTCATAAAGGGCGATCAGCATCCCCAAGGTACGGGGATCGAGGCTGCGCAGCAGGATCGAGTTACTGGGCCGGTTACCGGAAAACACGCGGTGCGGCGCCAGACTGTCCACGACGGAGGCCGACAGGCCGCTGTCCCTCAGTTCGGTGCGCACCTCCTCTTCCGTCTTGCCCCGCATCAAGGCCTCGGGCTGGGCGAAGAAGTTGCTCAACAGCCTGAGGTGATGATCGCCAACCGCATTGTGCGATGTGGCCGCCGCAATAAAGTCGCACGGAATCAGCCAGCTGCCCTGGTGCAGCAACTGATAGAAGCTGTGCTGGCCGTTGGTTCCGGCCTGCCCGAACACAATGGGGCCGGTGTGCCCGCCGACCGGCATACCCTCCAGCGTAACGGTCTTGCCGTTGGATTCCATGTCCAGCTGCTGCAGGTACGACGGCAGGTGCTCAAGGTACTGGTCATAGGGCAGCACCGCGTGTGCCGGGGCCCCGAACCACGACGTATACCACACCCCCAGAAGGCCCAGGATCACCGGCATGTTCCGTTCCAGCGGCGCGGTCCGGAAGTGGGTATCCATGGCCGCTGCCCCGTCCAGCAGCTGCTCGAAACGGTCAAACCCAACGGCAAGGGCCACCGGCAGGCCAATGGCGGACCACAGAGAGTAACGCCCACCAACCCAATCCCAGAACCCGAACATGTTGGCCGGGTTGATGCCAAAGGCACGCACAGCCTCTGTGTTGGTGGATACAGCCACAAAGTGGCGGTCCACTGCGGCTTCCCCCAGAACGGATACCAGCCAGGCCCGCGCGGTGTGGGCATTGGTCAGCGTTTCCTCCGTCGTGAAGGTTTTGGAGGCCACCACAAACAGGGTTGTTTCCGGCCGGCAGTCCTTCAGCACCCCCATCAGGTCGGTTGCATCGATATTAGATACAAAATGCACACTCAGGTCATCGCGCTGCCACGGGGACAGGGCACGTGTGACCATCCGGGGGCCAAGATCGGACCCACCGATGCCGATGTTGACAACGGTTTCAACCGGCAGACCGGTCGCCCCGCGCCAGATCCCGTCACGCACGGCCCCCACAAACGTCTTCATCCGGGCCAGGACCCGGTTGACATCGGGCATCACATCCTGACCCTCCACCAAAACCGGAACCGATGCCCGGTTGCGCAGGGCGGTGTGCAGGACCGGGCGGTTTTCGGTCCGGTTGATGGCAACCCCGTCAAACATCTGGTCACGCACGGGCTCCAGCCGGCGTTCGCGCGCCAGGTCGAACAAAAGCGCCAGGGTCTGGTCGGTGATGTAATTCCGTGAATAGTCAAGAAACAGACCGTCCAGTTCTAGGCTGTAGCGGGCAGCCCGGTCCGGATCTGTCTCGAACAGCGACCGCAGGTGCAGGTCGGCCCATGATGCAGCATGCGCCCCAAGGGCATCGCGGGAAACGGTCTGGAGAAGGACGGACATGACAGCTCCGGAAGAACAGGACAACAGAACGGCGGGCGCATAATACGCCGGAATAACCGCCCTGTCTTGTCTGCCGCACCGGCGCAAAACAGAAACCGGACCTGCTGTTTCTGCAGGTCCGGCTCCGGAAACACATCAGGGCGCGGGGGTTGACTCCACCCCTTGTGGACGCCCGGCAATCACAAACGTCAGACGCTTTTCATCCAGCATCCGGCGGGCAACGCGCTTGACATCCTCCCTGGTCACAGCCTGTAGGCTGGCATTTCGCACATTGAAGTAATCCGGCGATCGGTCATAGGCCTGCCAGTCATACAGGCGGTTCGCAATGTTGCCGGTTGATGTCATCCCCAGCGGCCAAGAGCCGGTCAGGTTGGCCTTGGCGGCATCCAGCTCGTCCTCGGTCACGCCGTCCTCGGCCATCTTGCGCCACTCCGCACGCACAAGGTCCATCGCCTCGGCAACCTTGTCCCCCGATGTGGCAAAATGCCCGGACAGGAAAGACGCCTTGTCCAACCCCCGCAAGGACGTGCTGATCCCGTATACCAAGCCGCGCTTCTCACGGACTTCATTCATCAGGCGGGACGCAAAGGACCCTGCTCCCAGAACATAATCCATCACCATGGCGGCATAGACATCCGGATCGCGGGGATCAATACCCTGATCGTTAAACAGGACCACAGACTGGGGCACATCCATGTCCACCACCGTAACACGTCCATCCAGGGCCGGAACAACAGGGGGAATGACTGGCGCCGTTCCGGTTGCCGGCAAAGATCCAAAGGTCTGGTCCAGCAAGGCCCCCAGCTGCGACGGCGTCAGGTCCCCGACTACGCCAATTTTCAAACGGTCGCGGGTCATGCTGCTTTTCATATGAGCCCGCAAATCCTTCACCCGCATGGAACGGATGGATTCTGGCGTCCCTTCCAAAGGACGGACATAGGGATGATCACCGAACAGCAGGCCCGTCATGGTCCGTCCGGCAACCTCACTAGGATCTTCCAGCTTCATGGACAGGGATACAGTATATTCTTGGCGCAGGCGCTCCAGTGCCGACTTGTCAAAACGCGGCGCGGTAAGTGTCAGGCGCAACAGGTCAAAGGCCTCGTCCAGCGTTCCCGTTGTGGTCAGCATAAAGCCAGTTGTTGCGTCCATACTGCTGCCATAGCCCAGATTGATAGCCTGGGTCTCCAGCACCCTGCGGAAGGCTTGGCTGTCAAGCTTGCCAGCTCCCTCTCCCAGCATGGCGGCGGTCATGTAGGCGCGGCCTTCCTTACCGACCGGATCGGTTGCTGCACCACCTGCAAACCCGAAGGCCACAGAGACAACAGGCAGGGTATGATCCTCGACCAGCCACGCAGAAATCCCGCCGGGGCTGACCACCGGCTGCACGGTAAAGGCCCGTGCCGGAACGGCTACAGCCAGCAGGAAAAGAAGAAACAGACCGGCAAGACCGTGCGAACGGACAATTCCCATCACAAAAGCTCCCTTGTGCAAAACACCGGCATAACCACTCATGACTTGCCTCCGGGCTTCAGGACAGCCGTTACAGCAGCCTGGTCACGCAGCCAGGTGTGCGCAGCCTTCATCACGTCATCACGACCAACCCCGGCGATTTGCTGTGGCCATGTTTCCACAGATTCCAGAGTGTCACCGACACTCAAGGCCATACCAATGCGATAAGCGGGTCCCTGCAGGCTGTCACGGGCATAGATAGCTCCGGCCTGCATGCGGGCCTTGACATCTTCAACCTCGGCCACGGTCAGGCCATCACGCAGCAGCCCTTGGACGACCTCATCAACCGCCTTTTCCAGCTCGGCCACGGACACACCCGGGCGGGGCATGGCATAAATATCAAACACACCATCATCCACGGCCAGCGGGCTGTAGGATGCACCGGCATCAACAGCCAATTTGCGTTTGATCACCAGATCCCGGTACAGCCGGCCAAGCTGGCCGCCACCCAGAATATCCGACAGGACCGAAAGGGCCAGTGTGTCCTGGCGCGCCGGGGCTGTATTGATGCTTGGCACCCTGTACCGACGTCCCCAGCGCAGCTGGATCACATTGGGATGAGCCATATCAACCCGCACAACAGCATCGGGAGGCGGTTGACGGTTGCGCAGGCGCTGCACGCCCGGCCCACGGGACAGAGGCCCGTAATAGGTCTCGGCCAGATTGCGCACCTGGTCTACGGTCACATCACCACTGATGACAAGGACCGCATTATCCGGCGCGTACCATTTCTTGTAAAAGTCCAGCGCATTCTGACGCGTCAGCGCCGACAGCTCATCCATCCATCCAACAATCGGATTGCGGTAGGGGTGATTGACCCACAGGGCCATAGATGCCCGTTCATACAGCTGGGCGTCAGGCTCGTTCTCTGTACGCATCAGGCGTTCCTGGATTACGACATCCCGTTCGGTCAGGAATTCCTTTTCATCAAAGGCCAGATTACGCATGCGGTCCGCTTCCAGCTTCATCACCAAAGGCAGGCGATCAACCGCAATGTTCTGGAAGTAAGCCGTATAGTCAGAGCTGGTAAAAGCATTTTCCCGGCCGCCATTGCGGGCAACAAGCGCTGAAAACTCGCCGGGCTTCAGAGTATCAGTGCCCTTGAACATCATATGTTCAAGAAGATGGGCCAAACCGGACTGACCCGGTGGTTCATCGGCCGCACCAACCTTGTACCACACCATATGCGACACCACCGGCATCCGGTGATTTTCCACCACGACCACCTGCAAGCCATTGTCCAGCGTAAAGGTGGATGCGTTATAGACCTTCGGGGCCTCAACCCCGATACGGGATGCTTGGATCTGGGTCTGCAGGGCTGTTTGTGCCTGAACACTTCCGGCTGGCAGAACCAGAACAGCGACAGCCGCCACAACAAGGCCTTGTAAAAACAATTTGCTCAGGACCATACGGTCAACTCCTTGACTCTGGCCGCCCCGCCCCTGTGCGACCGGATTGGCGAACATAGAATCAGACAACACATTCCGGCAGAACTATGTCACAGGAACACAAGATGCACAGATTTTCCCATTTCCGGTCAGGCCATATGCAATACGGCGACCGGAACAGACCGGCCGCCGCACACACAATCACACCACGGCACCGAACCGGATGCCCCTAAAGAAGCCCCTCCAGCAGGGCACGCTGGCGCCGTTCAATCTTCGGGGTGTCCCCCTCGGTCACCGCCTTGCCCAGCGCCTGGTTCTGACGCAGCCGCTTTGCTTCAGCCGCAGCATCAACCATGGTGCCGGTTGGTTCCGGATCACGCCAGAAAACCAGACGATCCGTAAAAGTCTTCTCCTCACGCGCAAAGACGGATGTCTCGCGGTCTACAATCGAACGAATGCCG
The DNA here is from genome assembly GCF_001611975.1 of Haematospirillum jordaniae. Classification (GTDB taxonomy): domain Bacteria; phylum Pseudomonadota; class Alphaproteobacteria; order Rhodospirillales; family Rhodospirillaceae; genus Haematospirillum; species Haematospirillum jordaniae. The sequence goes on along the minus strand of NZ_CP014525.1, from coordinate 1,147,398 downwards.
GGAATAGACTGGTCCACCCCTGCCAGCTTGAGCAAGGCGCCTTCCCCACGGGTCGTGGCAACCCGACGTGCTTGGACGCGACCGCCAAAGACAGCATCACGGGCCTGGTCCGATGTTGAAAGTTCCTGGGGACGGGGGGCACCCTGTTCGGGCGGACGCAGCCTGAAATCAGGTGGAACGGTCAGGGGTGCGCGCGATACCACGGCAAACTCATCGGGCGACCGTTTATCAAGGCCAAGAGCCCGACGGGTCTCGCCACCACAACCGGACAAACCGCCGCCGGCAAGAGCCACAATACAAAGGGACAGGGAAAGCCGACGCAACATCACTTAAACCTCCGGGTTTTACGTTTCTGGTTGTACGTCAGCTTTCGCGTCGAAACAAGCTGTCTGCAACAAGCAGCGCCGCCCCGACGGAAATCCACGTATCGGCAAGATTGAACGCCCAAAAATGCCAGCCCAGAACATGAAAGTCCAAAAAATCAGCCACAGCACCCCAGCGCACGCGATCAATCGCGTTGCCAAGGGCACCGCCGGTCATCAGCGCCAATGCACAAGCCAAAAGCCAATGGGAGGCCCGCAGCATCCATGCGCACAACACCCCGGCCAGCAGAACAGCCATGGCCAAAAGCGGCCACGGCCCAAGGCCACTGTCGCCAAGAAGCCCGAAACTGACACCACGGTTCCAGGCCATAACAAGGTTAAGGAACGGCAGCACCTCGACCGACATCGGAAGCCCGCCCGAGAACGCCACCACCCACGCCTTGCTGACCTGATCCAGCACAAGGCACAAGGCAACCAGCCCAAACCAGCGCCAAGCACCAGGCCGGATAAAAGGTACGTGGGACAGGGTTTCAGGCATCAGGCAGGTTCCGTCCGGGCTAGAACATCGTCGCAACGCTGGCACACCCCCTCACGAGGGTGGGAACCAACATCGGGCAGAACCTTCCAGCATCGCTGGCACTTCTCCCCGGAGGCGGTCTCAATGACCACACCCACGCCCGGAACCTCGGGCAGCGTATAGGCCGCATCGGGAACCGGATCGGATGACAGGGTCAAGGCCGAAGTGATGCAAATGTCGTGCATTGGATAGGCCCGGATACCATCTTGCACCTCTGCCGGTGCATACACCACAGCATGGGCCTGCAGGGACGCACCGATGACCTTGGCATTGCGGGCCTGTTCCAGCGCACCCAGAACCACACGGCGAACACGTGCCACGGCAGCCCAACGCGCGGCCAGGTCATCATCGCGCCAGTGTTCCGGCACCGCTTCAAACCCGGTCAGGTGAACCGAGCTGTCGTCGCCCGGATGACGGCACAGCCACGCTTCCTCGGCCGTGAAGCACAGGACCGGCGCCATCCAGCGCACCAAGGTGTTGAACAAACGGTCAATCACCGTACGACAAGCCCGACGCTCCGGATCCTGCGGATGGCCGCAGTACAGAAGATCCTTGCGGATATCAAAATAGAACGCGGACAGATCGTTGGTGCAAAACGCTGTCAGCTCGGCAAACAGGGTCTGGAATTCATAATCGTCGCAGCAGCGGCGAACGATAGCGTCCATCTCGGTCAGGCGATGCAGAACCCAGCGCTCCAGCTCGGGCATGGAGGCTTCATTGGCCACAGCCTCGGCCGCAGAGAAACCATCCAGCGCCCCCAGCATGTAGCGCAGGGTGTTGCGCAGGCGGCGATAGCTTTCCGCCGTCTGCTTGAGGATCTCCGACCCCAGACGCTGGTCGTTCATGTAATCGGTGGACGCAACCCACAAACGCAGGATATCGGCCCCGTATTCCTTCACCACATCCTGCGGCGCCACCGTGTTGCCGATCGATTTCGACATCTTGCGGCCCTGCCCGTCCAGGGTAAAGCCATGCGTCAGCACCGCCTTGTAGGGCGCCCGGCCACGGGTTCCGCAACTTTGCAGCAGGGATGACTGGAACCAGCCGCGATGCTGGTCCGACCCTTCCAGGTACAGGTCTGCCGGCCACGCGCTTCCATCCCGGTCCTCCAGGACAAAGGCATGCGTGCAGCCGGAATCAAACCAGACATCCAACACGTCACGTACCTGTTCATAGTCTTTCAGGTCATAGGCATCACCCAGGAAATCCTGCGGGTTGTCCTCGAACCAAGCATCGGCGCCACGCTGGGCCACGGCGGCAACGATACGGTCCATCACCGCCGGATCACGCAGGGGCTCCCCGGTATGGCGGTTGACAAACACCGTGATCGGGCTGCCCCAGCTGCGCTGGCGGGACACGCACCAGTCCGGACGCTGTTCCACCATTGACCGCAGACGGTTGCGCCCCATAGCCGGCACGAAGCGGGTAGCATCAACGGCGGCCAAGGCCTTCTCACGCAGGCCGGTCTTGTCCATGGAAATGAACCACTGCGACGTGGCGCGATAGATCAACGGTGCCTTGGACCGCCAGGAATGGGGGTAGGAATGCACCAGCTTGCCATGCGCAACCAGCTTGCCGGCAGCCGTCAGGGCATCAACCATCACCGGCGCGATCTTGTAGATATGCTGCCCCGCAAACAGGGGAATGGTATCGGCGTAAGTCCCGCCATCCAGAACCATGTCCGGCGGATGAATTCCCTTGGACCGGCACAGGTAGAAATCGTCTTCGCCATGGCCGGGAGCCTGGTGCACAATCCCGGTTCCCTGATCGGCGGTCACAAAGTCACCAATCATCACCGGTACGTCAAAGTCATACCCCTGCCCCCGCAGCGGATGGGCGCACAGCACACCATCAAGGTCAGCCCCGCCCAGGTTGGCCTCGCAGACAGCCTCAAAATGGCCGGTTTCCATCACCGAAGATGCCAAGGATGTAGACAGGACCAGCCGGTCCCCGACTGATACCAGAGCACCATCCGTAACGGATGTCACACGGTACACGCCGTATTCCAGATCTGCCCCGCAGGCCAGCGCCCGGTTACCGGGGATAGTCCAGGGGGTTGTCGTCCAGATGACAATATCAGCCCCCTGCAAGGCCGGCACACGAGCCGACACCACCGGGAAGCGGACCCAGATGGTGGTGGAGGTGTGATCCTTGTATTCGACCTCGGCCTCGGCCAGAGCGGTCTTCTCGACGACAGACCACAGCACCGGACGAGCACCGCGGTACAGGCTGCCATCCAGCAGGAATTTGCCCAGCTCGGCCACAATGCGGGCCTCGGCAGCATAGGCCATGGTGGTATAGGGCCTGCCCCAGTCCCCGCCGATGCCCAGACGGCGGAATTCTTCGCGCTGGATATCGATCCAGCGTTCGGCAAAGGCGCGACACTCACGCCGGAACTCCACCACCGGCACATCGTCCTTGTTCTGGCCGCGGGCGCGGTACTCTTCTTCGATTTTCCACTCGATCGGCAGGCCGTGACAGTCCCACCCCGGGACATAGTCCACGTCAAAACCCATCATCTGCCGCGAGCGGACCACCACATCCTTCAGGATCTTGTTCAGGGCATGCCCGATGTGCAGGTGACCATTGGCATACGGAGGGCCATCATGGAGAACGAACAGGGGACGCCCGCGGGCCTGTTCACGCTGGCGGGCATACAGCCCCATCTGGTTCCAGCGTTCCAGGTGTCCGGGTTCCTGGGCAGGCAGACCTGCCCGCATGGGAAAGGACGTGCGGGGCAGGAAAACAGAATTCTTGTAATCGGCGGTCATGGTCTTATCCGGTATTCGGCAAACAGGGTACAGCAACAGGGTCAGGCGGTGTGGTTTACGGCACCACGGGCCAGAATAATTCGCGCGGCATCGATGTCAGCGGCAATACGGGCCTTCAGGGCATCAGGACCGGAAAAAGCCTGCTCCGGACGGATTCGCCCCAGCAGCTGCACCCTCAGGCGCTGCCCGTACAGATCCCTGTTCATATCCAGCAGGTGAACCTCCAGAACATCACCGGTCATGCCAAAGGTCGGACGGGTCCCGTAATTGGCAACGCCGTCATACCAGCGGGTTTCGCCGTCGTGGTCAAGGCCTGCGCGCACGGCATATACCCCACGGGCTGGACGGGTGCGAGCACCGGGATCAACATTGGCGGTTGGAAAACCCAAGACACGGCCACGGGCCTGACCCCGACACACCCGCCCCTCCAGCTCCCACGGGCGCCCGAGAAAAGCAGCGGCCCCTTCGACATCGCCGGCCGACAGGGCCTCGCGCACAGCCGTAGAGGAGCAGATCGTCCCGTCGGGCATACAGACCGGAGCCACACTGGTCACGGAAAAACCACGACTGGACGCCAAGGTGCGCAGCAAGGTGACATCACCCGCACGCCCCTTGCCAAAGGCATAATCATCCCCCACCACAACGCCGGATACGCCAAGGTCGCGCACCAAGACCGTATCCACAAAATCCTCCGCCTTCAATCCGGCCAAGACCTGACCAAAGCGCAGCACGCACAGAAGGTCAACCCCGGTTTCCCCGATCAGGCGTACCTTCTGGCGCAGGGAACTGAGGGCAAAGGGCGGCAGATCGGGCCGGAAGTAGCGACGCGGATGCGGATCAAAAGTCATGACGGCCGCCGCACGCCCCATGGAACGGGCTTGATCCAGGGCCGCACCAATCACGGCACGGTGGCCCCTGTGCACACCGTCAAAGTTGCCAAGGGCAATAACCATGCCGCGCAGGAACGGCGGTACTTCGTGACAGTGGCGTATCAGACGCATGGGGTCATCGGGATCCGGGCAGCAGCAGAAACATCAGGAACGCCGCCCAGAGGTATTCCATCCGCGCCACAATGGCAACTGTTGCCTTGCCCGGACACAGCATCTTGTATGCAAAAAGCCGTGATCAGCCACGGTCCACACCCTCCCCCGGCCGGGGCGGAGGTTCGGGGTGAACATATTTGGGGAGGGTCCAGCCGTACAGGATTGCCCCCGCCCGCAAGGCAAGAGCCACAAAAAACCCGGCAAGAGCACGGGCTTCCACCGGGATATCAAGCCCGGCAGATGCCACAAAAGCCACCGACCCCGCTAGGGCGGCAGTAGCATAGATCTCGGGATTGAACAGAAGGGACCGTTCCCCACAGATAATGTCACGCATCAGGCCACCAAAGGCTGCCGTCATCATGCCCATGGTCACGCACACCACCGGCGCAGCATTGAACAGTTCGGCCTTGAAGGCCCCGATGACAGAATACAGGGCCAAGCCGACAGCATCGGCCCACAACAGGGCGCTATAGCGGGAATCCAGGAACCGGGCCATCCAGTAGGTCATGCCGGCAGCCACAATGCAGACGACCAGATACCCCGGGCTGCTGACCCAGAATACAGGCTGCACGCCAAGGGCCAGGTCACGCAGGGTCCCCCCGCCGATGCCGGTCACGGTACCCACCAAGATAAAGCCCAGAAGATCCATTTCGCGCCGTGCCGCAACCAGGGCACCGGTAATGGCAAAAACAGCAACAGCGGCCAGATCCACAATGCCAAGCGCATCGAGCAGGACAGCCTCCCGGACCGGATAGGGTACGGCGTGCGAATACATGGTGCGGTGTTCTCCCCAGTCTCCGGCGGGCCGGGCGCCGCTGCGGGCCACGGGGCACGGATATGATGCACCCGCACACTATACGAACCCGTTATGTTCCGGCAATCGTTTCAGAACGTATCCTTGCGCTGGCGAAGGGCCGCAAACACCGCAACAGGATCAGCACCGGCCTCCAGCCCAACAGCCTGGGCCAGGGCCGGCACATCGGCACGCAGGAAGGGGTTGGTTGCCTTTTCCTGCCCCAACACCCCGGGAACCGTCGGGCATCCATAGGTCATACAAGCCTCAAGCACGGACTCCCGCTCTTTCAGTGCCGTGTTTTCAGGATCCACCGCCACCGCGAAACGCCGGTTCATGGCCGTATATTCGTGCGCACAGTATACCCGGGTTTCATCCGGCAAGGCCCGCAGGCGCACCAAGGATGACCAGAACTGCTCCGGCGTGCCCTCAAACATCCGCCCGCAACCCAGCAGAAACAGGGTATCGCCGCAGAACAGGGCACGCGCACCGGCAAAATAAAAGGCAATATGCCCGCTGGTATGCCCAGGTACGGCCATGACCTGTGCCCGGGCCTGGCCCACGGATACCGAATCCCCGTCCGTAACCGCCAGGTCGATACCGGGAATCCGCCCGGAATCGGCAGGATTTGCAACAACCTTGCACCCTGTGGCCTGACGCAGTGCCGGAATTCCGCCGATATGGTCGTGATGATGATGGGTGACCAGAACCAGGGACAAGGACCACCCGTGCCGGGTACATACCGACAGGACTGGATCCGCCTCGGCAGGGTCTACAACCGCTGTCATTCCCGTTACCCGGCAATGAAGCAACCATACATAGTTATCCTGAAGCACAGGGATTCGCACGATCTCCAATGCTTCCGCCTGCAGACCTTCTAGTGTCATCGTTCCTGCCTCCTGGATGAGGCGCCAGTGAATCCCCCCGATCTCCCCGAAGGCAAGAGCTTTTTTGCTGCTGACATACCCCGGGCCGTTTACGCGGTACGAACCGCCCTATCTGTGCTATACTTGCACGGCAATCGCGGGGCAACACGTGATGCAAACCGGGCGTGGGTGGGTGCGCATGTACCTTGATGTGGCAGATCTGCATACCTTTTACGCCAGTCCCTTGGGACAGGTGGCGGGAATGCTGCTGCGCCGTCGCCTGAGGGAACTGTGGCCCGATGTGCGTGGCTGCCGAATTCTGGGCATGGGCTTTACCACGCCGCTCTTGGGGCCCTTTACGGATGAAGCCGAACGGGTTGTTGCCGCCATGCCGGGCCCCCAGGGAGTCATGGAATGGCCGGGGCACGGGGGAAACCGGGTCACTCTGACCGAAGATACCAGCCTGCCTTTTCCTGATTGCCTGTTTGACCGGGTCATTGTCTGCCACGCAATCGAGCATACCGACCAGACCCGGGCCTTGATGCGGGAACTGTGGCGGGTCATGGCCGACAATGGGCGAATCGCCGTTATTACACCCAACCGCCAGGGCATATGGGCCCGCATGGATCGAACACCGTTCGGGGCCGGACGCCCCTGCTCGGCGGGGCAGTTGTCCCGCTTGCTGGACGATGCCCTGTTCACCACGCTTGGCACATCGCCCGCCTTGTTCTTTCCACCAGTTGGATCGCGGATCCCGACAGCTTGGGCGCAGGGTATCGAAAATATAGGAGAACACTGGTTCCCGCAGTTTTCCGGGGTCTTGGTCGCCGAAGCCGGCAAAAAGATCTACGCCACCCCGCGTCAGGAACACACCGCCGGCCAGCGGGTCGGACTGGGGGTACCGGACCGGCTGAACCTAGGGCAGCGCAGCAAATCCGGCGTGTTCTATGGTGATGCGGGTCGCGCCCCCGGGCAATCCGTTTCCATCTCCAATACGGGATCCTTGCGTCCCGGTTGATGGAAAAGCAGGCTTCCCATATGTTTTCTTTGCCTTATTCAGTAGATCCGGCTACTACCATCAACTGTACATTCAAACCAGGGAATTGACGGCATGCCGGAGAGCAACACCACCTTGGCCCTACCAACACTGGGCGCGCTGCGCGAGCGTATCGACGCCATTGACAACCAGATTATCGATCTTCTGCTGGAACGCAGCCGTATTGTCTCCACCGTCGGGGATGTCAAGCGTGCCGCCGGTGAAAGCGTCGGGATCTTCCTCCGTCCGGGCCGGGAAATGCAAATTCTTCGTCGGCTGGTCAAAAGAGCCGAAGGTGCCAAATTCCGCCGGTCTGTTATCGTCCGCATCTGGCGGGAACTGTTCGCAGCCATGGTTGCTCTGGAAGGTTCCCTGTCAATGGCCGTTTTCACCCCGGTTCGTGGCTCAGGTTATCTGGAGCTGGGGCGTGACTCCTATGGGACATATACCCGCACCATCCCGTCGCAGAGTGCGGGCAGCGTGGTACGCATGGTCGCCGACGGTGATGCCGTAGTTGGCATTGTGCCCCTGCCGGGTCCGGATGACCGCGAGCGCTGGTGGCCCCATCTCCTGTCTGACCAGCCGGATACCCCGTCCATTGTTGCGCGCGTTCCCTTTGCCGGTCCGGGCACCGGACGTGGAGATGGACTGGAAGGGCTGGTTATCTGCCGCCTGCCCCAGGAAAATACGGGGGATGACCGCACCTATGTCACCCTTGAGACCGACGACAGCCTGAGCCGCTCAGGCGTGGGGGAACTGGTTGCACAGGTGGGGCTGACCGTGGTGGAGGTCCCCGATTCCATTGACGCGGGCCCGGATACACGCATCCATCTTGTGGAACTTGAAGGCTGCATTCTTACCGACGACCCGCGCCTGCAAAGTGTGCTGGCCCTCCCACAGGTCCGCAAGTTCCGCGTTGTGGGCGGTTATGCCGTTCCCTTTCCGCCCGGGTATCTTGACTAACGGGTAAAAGGCAGTTCCCCTCGTACCGGAGGAATAGCTCCGCGCACCCGCGTGTACGAGGGGAGAAACGCTGCCTCCTGCCAAGCCACTGTTGCAGGGGCACCGCTGCTCTTCTAGCCTTCATGACGGTTCCGGGCATTGCCATACCGGGCAGGAACCGGTATCCGGAACCAGAAAAAGGCGCTACGGTGCCACTGTCTGTTGCCCTTGCTCCCAAGGATTGCCATTGCCTGCCATGCCATCGCCCCTGTTCTCCCGCCTGTGCCTGATCGGGATTGGCCTGATCGGCTCGTCCCTTGCCCGTGCTGTCAAAGCCAAATCCCTTGCCGGGCATATCGCCTGCTTCTCTGCCCCCGACGGCAGCATGGAAACAGCCCTGCGGCTTGGCATTGTAGACAGCATCCACGATACGGCTGTTCAGGCCGCTGAAGGGGCGGACTTGGTTGTGCTGGCTGTCCCTGCCGGCGTTATGGGTGACCTAGCGCGCACCCTTGTCCCTACCCTAGCGCCGGGCTGCATTCTCAGCGATGTTGGCTCCGTCAAACAGGGGATAGTCAATGCCATTGCTCCTCTGCTGCCTAACGGTGTGCATCTGGTCCCCGGGCACCCCATCGCCGGAACAGAACACTCCGGGCCAGAGGCTGGCTTTGCCGAGCTATTCCGGGATCGCTGGTGTATCCTCACTCCCCCGGCAGGAACCAATCCGGAGGCAATACGGAAAGTACGCACACTGTGGGAAGCCATTGGATCAAGGGTGGATGTGATGGATGCGCACCATCATGATCAGGTACTAGCCATTACATCCCACCTGCCCCACCTGATCGCCTATACCATCGTGGGCACGGCCGATGACCTGCAGGATGACCTGAAGCGGGAAGTGATCCAGTATTCAGCATCCGGCTTTCGTGACTTCACCCGTATTGCCGCATCAGATCCAACCATGTGGAGGGATATCTTCCTAGAGAACAGAACTGCTGTTCTGGAAACGCTACAACGCTTTACCGAAGACTTGACCGCCATGCAGCGTGCAATCCGCCGTGGCGATGGTGAAGCCTTGCACAGCCTTTTTACGCGCACGCGCGCGATACGACGCAGCATTATCGACGCCCGGCAGGCATAACAGGATGCAGGAAAGCCCCCGACGACAACGCAGGGGCTTTCCTGTACAAGGTGTGGTCAACTACACGCTTCGTATGCTGTGGAAGAATTCGTCGACGCGGTTTTTGAGCATTTCGGATTGTCTTGAGAGTTCACCGGCGGCGGCGAGGACCTGGCTGGCGTTGTCTCCGGTTTCGCGGGCCCCGTTTGTGACGTTGATGACGCTTTGAGAGACTTCGTTGGTGCCGGCCGCGGCTTCGGCGACGTTGCGGGCGATTTCGCGGGTTGCGGCGCCCTGCTGGTCGATGGCGGTGGAAATATCGCCGGTGATGTTGTTGATTTCCTCGATCACCTTAGCGATATCGGCAATGGCGGTGGCCACATGATCGGAAACGGTCTGGATAGCTTGAATCTGGGACCCGATTTCATCGGTCGCCCGGCTGGTTTGCCCGGCCAGACTTTTCACTTCGTTGGCGACCACGGCAAAGCCTTTTCCGGCTTCACCGGCGCGGGCGGCTTCGATGGTGGCGTTCAGCGCCAGCAGGTTGGTCTGGCTGGCGATGTCGTTGATCAGGTTGACAATCTGGCTGATCTTCTGGGTGGCCTCGACCAGGGACTGCACGGTCTGGTTTGTCCGGTGGGCGGAATCCGAGGCCCGTTCGGCGATCAGGCGTGAATTTTCAACCCGGGACGCGATTTCGTTGATGGAAGCGGCCAGTTCCTCGGTGGCATGGGCCACGCCCTGGACGTTGACAGAGGCTTCTTCGGTCGCGGCCGCAGCGGTGGTGGCATCGCGGGCGGACCGGTCAGCCGTTCCCGACAGAGCACCGGCGGTGGCTTCCAGTTCTGTAGCGGCGGATGTGACCGTACCCAGCACGGTGTTCATGTCCCCACTGAAGGCCGAGATCAGCTTATCGACCTTGATGGTACGGGCTTCGGCCGCACGGCGGGCTTCGGCCTGCTCGGCCTCCAGGCGGCGGCGTTCCAGCGCGTTGTCGCGGAACACAGCAACCGCATGGGCCATGGCGCCGATTTCATCGTCACGCCCGTCGCCGGGGATTTGCACTTCCAAGTTTCCGGACGCCAGATCCTTCATCGCACCGGTCATTTCCAAGACCGGGCGGGCCACCAGCACGTTCAACGTCTGGCGCAGGATCACAATCATCAGCAGGGCACCGAGAAGCGCGGCAACAAGAGCTGAAATCCGGAAGTCCGCCAGCTGGGCAAAAGCCTTGTCCTCGTCCACGCTGACCACCAAGAACCATTCCACCCCGGGGAGGCCGCTAACAGGGATAAACGTCATCAGCTCCGTATGACGACCATCAGAAGCCGTCACCACCTCCCGCGTGATGGAGGGCGTCTGGGACGGGTAAATGTCAGCCATCTTCTTGGTGACCACATCGGGATCGGGATGCATCAGGATGGTGCCGGCCTTGTCGACCAGAAACGCACGCCCCATCCCCCCAAAGGTAATTTCCCCGATCATGCGGGAAAGATCTTTGGTCAGGAACGAGCTCCCCACAACCCCGACCAAGGCACCATTCTGATAAACGGGCGTAGAAACCGAAATAATAATGTCGGGGCTAGCAGCCGATCTGAAAGGCGGTGTAATAGCCGGCCCCCCTGCTGCAGAAGCCAGCTTGTACCAAGGGCGCGTGCGTGGATCAAAGTCTGGCGCCATCTTGACCTGCGGACGACGTATAAAGACCCCCTCCGGATTTCCGAAGTACGTCCCGTCAAAATTTTCCAGCAAGGTAGGACGCCCCAAGGCAACACCAACGGCCTCTGCACTCGTGTCCGTATTGGCAACGTTGTCAGCAGCCAAGCGGGTCAGCAGCATACGGGCACTCAACCAATTGCTTACACTCTCGGCCGCAATATCGCCCATGTTATGTAAGTCATCTTCAATATTTTTTGTAATTGCTGCCCTTTGATAGAAATCGCTGTACAGGGAATACGCCACAAAGACAGCAATAACCGTGCCGATAGCAATCGACAGGATCTTGCTCATCATGCTCTTGTGGGCCGATGCCGCAGACGGGGCATTCTCGCCCGTTTCTACGGGTTTGCTATCCTGATCGGCCTGCATGACCTGTGGCTCCCCCTAAAAACACTGCCTCCCAGCGTCAGGCGCATGTACGGTGCAAATTTACAAGCAAGACATTGCTGAGCTGACCTTACACGCTTCGTATGCTGTGGAAGAATTCGTCGACGCGGTTTTTGAGCATTTCGGATTGCCTTGAGAGTTCACCGGCGGCGGCAAGGACCTGGCTGGCGTTGTCTCCGGTTTCGCGGGCCCCGTTTGTGACGTTGATGACGCTTTGAGAGACTTCGTTGGTGCCGGCCGCGGCTTCGGCGACGTTGCGGGCGATTTCGCGGGTTGCGGCGCCCTGCTGGTCGATGGCGGTGGAAATATCGCCGGTGATGTTGTTGATTTCCTCGATCACCTTAGCGATATCGGCAATGGCGGTGGCCACATGATCGGAAACGGTCTGGATAGCTTGAATCTGGGACCCGATTTCATCGGTCGCCCGGCTGGTTTGCCCGGCCAGACTTTTCACTTCGTTGGCGACCACGGCAAAGCCTTTTCCGGCTTCACCGGCGCGGGCGGCTTCGATGGTGGCGTTCAGCGCCAGCAGGTTGGTCTGGCTGGCGATGTCGTTGATCAGGTTGACAATCTGGCTGATCTTCTGGGTGGCCTCGACCAGGGACTGCACGGTCTGGTTTGTCCGGTGGGCGGAATCCGAGGCCCGTTCGGCGATCAGGCGTGAATTTTCAACCCGGGACGCGATTTCGTTGATGGAAGCGGCCAGTTCCTCGGTGGCATGGGCCACGCCCTGGACGTTGACAGAGGCTTCTTCGGTCGCGGCCGCAGCGGTGGTGGCATCGCGGGCGGACCGGTCAGCCGTTCCCGACAGAGCACCGGCGGTGGCTTCCAGTTCTGTAGCGGCGGATGTGACCGTACCCAGCACGGTGTTCATGTCCCCACTGAAGGCCGAGATCAGCTTATCGACCTTGATGGTACGGGCTTCGGCCGCACGGCGGGCTTCGGCCTGCTCGGCCTCCAGGCGGCGGCGTTCCAGCGCGTTGTCGCGGAACACAGCAACCGCATGGGCCATGGCGCCGATTTCATCGTCACGCCCGTCGCCGGGGATTTGCACTTCCAAGTTTCCGGACGCCAGATCCTTCATCGCACCGGTCATTTCCAAGACCGGGCGGGCCACCAGCACGTTCAACGTCTGGCGCAGGATCACAATCATCAGCAGGGCACCGAGAAGCGCGGCAACAAGAGCTGAAATCCGGAAGTCCGCCAGCTGGGCAAAAGCCTTGTCCTCGTCCACGCTGACCACCAAGAACCATTCCACCCCGGGGAGGCCGCTAACAGGGATAAACGTCATCAGCTCCGTATGACGACCATCAGAAGCCGTCACCACCTCCCGCGTGATGGAGGGCGTCTGGGACGGGTAAATGTCAGCCATCTTCTTGGTGACCACATCGGGATCGGGATGCATCAGGATGGTGCCGGCCTTGTCGACCAGAAACGCACGCCCCATCCCCCCAAAGGTAATTTCCCCGATCATGCGGGAAAGATCACCAATCAGGAAGTCACTGCCAATAACCCCCACAAGAGAGCCGCTCTGATAAACAGGAATAGCAATGGTAATATTCAAATCCGGCGTCGTGGCTGATTTGTAGGGGGGCGTAATCACAGGCCCCTTTTCTGTCTCGGCCTGTTTGTACCAAGGACGCTTGCGCGGGTCATACCCGGCTGGCAAATCGGTAGCCGGCGGCTGCTGGGTAAAGACTCCATGGATGTCACCCAGATAGGATGCATTGAAGCTTTCCATCAGCGTTGCACGGCCCAGTTCGGTGCTGACAGCAGCAGGACTGGCATCGGTGCGGGCAATACCATCGGCCGCCAACCGGGTCAGCAGCAGGCGGGCATTCAACCAGTTGCTGATATTCTCGGCCGCAATATCGCCCATGTGATGCAAATCCGCGTCTATACCCTTGCGGATGGCCGAGCGCTGATAGAAATCGCTGTACAGGGAATACGCCACAAAGACCGCAATAACCGTGCCGATAGCAATCGACAGGATCTTGCTCATCATGCTCTTGGGGGCCGATGCAGCAACCGGGGCATTCTCGCCCGTCTCTACGGGTTTGGTATCCTGATCGGCCTGCATTCCTGTTCTCCTGTCCTGACATGACACCCGCACGAAAAGGAGCGGGAAGCAAAAAACGCCCGCAAAGCCAGTTTGCCCACGCCATCCCCGGAAGAAGACCACAGATCCGGACAAGGCGAAATAGTATCAATTCCCTACCACAGACCCTGATCGTAACACCGGCACCACCCCGTGGACATGCGGAAGGGAACAGTCGTGTCCACCTGTTCTTACTGTTTGTGCTGTAAAAGATTGCAGGGCCGGGGCATTGACCGCAAAGGGGGTTCCCGTATGTCCGCAACGGCAAGACCCGGTGTGTGACTCAGCCTGATCCCGGAATTGTGATAGACAGATGGCCGGCAAGACAAGCCCCCAGAACAAGCCACCCGAATTCCCGGTTTGACTGGAACACAGCCAAGCAACCTGACGGATCATCAATGTCGAGTTGGTGAACCTGACGCGCGGCGTGCCACAGGGCCGGAACAAGACAAGGGTAGAACAGCCATGATACCCCGGCAAGGGCGGCAGACAGGGTGAAAAGGAACAGCGCCATACCATAGAACACGGCAACAGCCGGCTTTGTTCTTTCCCCCAACGCAAGCGCCGAGGAGCCGATTCCAACCATGCGATCTTCCTCGCGGTCCTGGTGGGCGTAGATTGTGTCATACCCCAGAACCCAGAAGAAGGCACCAGCATACAGGGCAAGCATGGGCCACCCCGGGGCACCGGTCACTGCAGTCCACCCGAGAAGTGCACCCCAGCTGAACGTCAGGCCCAGCCATACCTGCGGCCACATGGTCAGACGCTTCATCAACGGGTAGGCAAGAAACATGGGTACCGACGCCAAGCCCAGAAGAATCGTAGCCATATTGAAGGACACAAGAATCAGCAGACCAGCCAGCATGACCAGTCCGATCAGGATCAACGCAGCCCGCACGGAAACAGCACCGGACGCTAGGGGACGGGAGCGGGTGCGATCCACCAGGCGATCAATATCACGGTCGAGAACATCATTGATCGCACACCCTGCACCACGCATCAGGATAGCCCCCACCCAGAACAGCAGCGCCGAAGGGATACAGTCCTGCAAGCGGACATCCACCGCGACAGCCCCCAGAACCAAGGACCACCAGCAGGGAAACAGCAAGAGCCAGCTGCCAACTGGACGATCCAGCCGCAACAGCTTCAGAAACGGGCGCAGGGATGCCGGAACCGCGCGGTCTATCCACCCGTTGACCGGCATATCGCCAGCCATATGTCGTGCATTGCTCATGGTGCCTGTTTAACAATGAAACAGCAGAACAACAATTGCTTGATGCATCTTCCCGGTTCGTGCCACTGAATGGTCTTCCTTCACGGGATGATATGTCCCGCTTGTTCCAACCGGAGATCCCATGTCCGCACGTGTGCTGTGCCGCCTGTTTGTTTCTGCCCGTCTGGCCAAGGATGCATCTGTCCTGGCTGATGCCGGACAAGCCCGTTATCTGGGGTCGGTCCTGCGGGCCCGCCCTGCGGACCGGGTGTGTCTGTTCAACGGGCAGGATGGAGACTGGCTGGCCGATATTGTGCACCTTGATCGTCAGCGCGTGGAATTACGCGCCCTGTCCTGCCTGCGCCCACAGCCAGACACCGGTATCCCGGACGTCTGGCTGCTGTTTGCCCCGGTCAAGAAAGACGGAACGGACATGATTGTCCAAAAAGCAACAGAGCTGGGTGCATCGGTCCTGTGGCCCGTCCTGACCAGCCGCACCAACAGCCAGCGCGTCAATGTCGAGCGTTTGCGGGCAACCGCGATTGAAGCGGCCGAGCAATGCGAGCGCAGCACAGTTCCCGACATGCGTATGCCGGAACGGCTGGAACCGCTTCTGGCGGGATGGGAACACACACGGACCCTGTATGTTGCCGACGAAACAGGACGCGGGGACCCTGTTGCCACAGTCCTGGCAAGGGAGGCATCAGGGCCAGCAGCCTTTTTGACCGGCCCCGAAGGTGGCTTCGACCCCCGGGAAACAGAGTTGCTGCACCAAGCACCTTTTGTCCGCCCCGTCAGCCTTGGCCCCCGCATCCTGCGGGCTGAAACAGCCGCCATGGCCAGCCTGACCTGCTGGCAAGCCATAAACGGGGATTGGTCTCACCCCTTGATACGACCATACTGATATCATGATTGTACTGATAAAGTACCCTCTACATTCTAGGACTCCGGAGACTGTTTTTCATGCCCATATCTGATTCTGCCACCCCTACACCCATGTTGAGCCGGGATGATCTTGTACGCTATCTGGAAAGCGGAAGCCGCCCCGCACAGGAATGGAAGATCGGAACCGAGCATGAAAAGCACGCCTTCCGCCGGGATACCCATGCCCCGCTGTCCTATGATGAACCCGGCGGAATCCGCGATATCCTGAAGGGACTGGAACAGTTTGAATGGAAACCGGTCAGGGAGGGAGAGCATGTCATTGCCATGACCCGTACGGACGGGGCCTCCATTTCCCTAGAACCGGGCGGACAGCTGGAACTGTCGGGCGCCCAGCTGGAAACCCTGCACCAGACCTGCGCGGAAATTGGCACGCACCGGCAACAGATGCGGGCCGTATGCTCGGAGTTAGGGGCAGGCCTGCTAGCTCTTGGATTCCACCCAACGGCCCGCAGGGATGACGTACACTGGATGCCAAAGGGGCGGTACCGCATCATGCGGGCCTATATGCCCAAACGGGGATCCTTGGGGCTGGACATGATGCTGAGGACCTGCACCGTCCAAGTCAACCTGGACCATGGTTCCGAAGCCGACATGGTGGCCAAGATGCGGGTTGCCACCGCCCTGCAGCCTTTGGCCACCGCCCTGTGGGCCAACAGCCCGTTCACCGAGGGAAAACCCAACGGCTTCCTGAGCTGGAGAGCGCATGTATGGACCGACACGGATCCCGATCGCTGCGGCATGCCGGAGCTGGTGTTCGAGGACGGCTTCAGCTTTGAACGCTGGGCTGATTACCTGCTTGATGTGCCTATGTATTTTGTCTATCGCAAGGGCCAATACATTGATGCGTCGGGACAATCGTTCCGTGACTTCATGGCCGGGCGCCTGCCGGCCCTGCCGGGAGAATATCCGACGGAATCAGACTGGGCAGACCATATGTCTACAGCTTTTCCTGATGTCCGCCTGAAAAAGTACATCGAAATGCGCGGTGCGGATGTTGGCCCGTGGGAACGTCTGTGCGCCCTGCCCGCATTCTGGACCGGCCTGCTGTATGACAGCGACAGCCTGACCGCTGCCCTGGACCTGATACGCCCCTGGACCGCAGAGGACCGCCGGCGTCTTCTGGCCGATGTCCCGCGCCAAGCTCTGAAGGCAAGGGTTTGTGGGCAGTCCCTGCAAGATGTTGCGCGGATCGTTCTGGATATCGCCCACAGTGGATTGAAGCGGCGGAACCGTATGAACCAGAATGGACAGGATGAGACAGGTTTCCTGGATCCCCTTCTTTCCATTGCTGAAAGCGGACAAACACCGGCCGAACGCCTGCTGGAGCATTATGCCCGGAATCCCGGGGCAGGCTTGGGCTGGATGTTTGAAGACAGCGGCTGTTGATGGCATTTCCGACACACTGGCCACAGAACGACACGGATAGCGGACAGCCCCGGCCAAACGGGCTATGATGTCCGGCGACAGGGGCACTGTTCTGTCGCCGTGGGGGAGTGGGAATGCCTGCCGTCCTGAAGATCCATGCCCGACTGATGGTCGGGTTTGCTGTTGTGCTGGTCCTGTTTGTGGTTGTGGCCGCAGGATCAGTGTGGATGTTCAAGGATGTTGGGCGCCACGTTACAATTATATCCGGTGCCTCAACCAAAGCAGTTGCCGCTGTGGCCCTGGACCGCCAGATCATGGCCTTCGACAACTTGGTCACATCTTACTCCCGCTATCCGGATGAGAAAGGCCGGGCCGAAATCCTGTCCCAGAACAGTGTCCTGGACCAGAAGGTGGCAGAGCTGTGGATACAGGCCGAGAAAACCCCCGCAGCCGGTGCCGTAGATGAGCTTGCGATAACACTGCAAGCCTATCGTACCGTTCTGACACCTGCCCTCGATCTGGTGCTGCGGCGGGTGACACTGATCGCCGGCACACTGACCCCCCTGTCCGAGCAAATTCTCCAGCAGGCCCGGGATGTCCGCACCCGCGCCGCCCGACGCGGAGATACCACAACCGTCGAGCTTGCCGGCCGCATGGCCGAACACGTCCTTCTGGCCCGGCAGGCTGTGGATGACTATCTTCTGACACGCAATGTGGAACGCTTTGGAACCGCATGGGAACAGCTGTTCGTGATCGAGGAGGTCATGGCCGCCATTCCCGAGGCACGAACCGCAGCGAATAAACCCTATGAGCAATACCAGGACAGCCTGAACGAGCTGTCCGGCGTGGTCAGCGAGCTTCTGGTTCTGGAAGAGCAGCTCCACACAATCGGGGAGGCCATCACCTCCACCACCGAACGGATCAAGGAGCTGTCCCTGCAGGAAGAAAAACGTATCCAGGAGGATACGCAGGCTTCGATTACAAACAGCCTGAATGGTGCCAGTGTCTTTGTCACCGGCCTGACCTTGGCAAGCCTTGTCGTTGGCATCGGGGCCTCGTTCATGATTGGGCGCAGCATCGCCAATCCTATTCAGGCCATGACACGGACCATGCGCCTTCTGGCCGAAGGCAACAAGGACATCGAGATTCCTGGCATCGACCGGCATGATGAAATTGGCGACATGGCTTCTGCTGTACAGATCTTTCGTGACAACGCCCGGGAAGTGGAGCGGCTGAACCAGGAACGCGCCGCCAGCGCACAGCAAGCCGAAGCCCGGCGCCGGGCCTCCATGCTGGCCCTAGCTGATGACTTGGAACGCAATGTGGCAACAGTTGTGCAAACCATCTCGGATGCGACTGGCAACATGCACATGGCCGCAGAGGAAATGACAGCCACAGCACGGGACGCCACACGCCAAGCCGATGTTGTGCGTGAAACAACGCTGGAAACAGCGACCAATGTGGAAATTGTGGCTTCATCCGCCGAAGAGCTGTCAACATCCATCCGGGAAATCGGACAGCAGGTTGCCCGCTCCACCACCATTGCATCGCAGGCGGTGGAGCAAGCCCAGCATGCCAATGAACAGGTTGTCAGCCTGCTGGACAGCACCGAACGCATTGGCGAGGTTGTGCGCCTGATCAGCGCCATATCAGAGAAAACAAACCTTCTGGCCCTGAATGCCACCATCGAGGCCGCACGGGCCGGGGACATGGGCAAAGGGTTTGCCGTAGTCGCTAACGAGGTCAAGACACTGGCCAACCAGACCGAACGGGCCACAGCCGAAATTGGCCAGCAGATCCGCTCGGTCCAAGGGGCCACCCGGGATGCCGCAAAAGCCATACAGGCGATATCGGACGTTATCCGCCGGATGAGCGAGATCGCATCGGCTATCTCGGCAGCGATCGAGGAACAAGGGGCCGCAACCCACGAAATTGCCCGCAACACCCAGCAGGCATCCCACAGCACAAGCACAGTACGCAACACCATCACGGCTGTCACCGATGCAACCAACAGCACGGGTGAGGCAGCCAACCGCGTTCTTCAGGACTGCACGGAGCTGGTGGAGCACATGCGCGCCCTGTCGGGCACGGTTACCGCCTTCCTGTCATCGGTACGCAGCGACAATACCGGCGGAGCCTGACAGCGGATCAGATATCCCACACACGCACCGTATCAATCAGGCGCGTTTTTCCCAGAAAGACTGCAGCAAACAGACGCAGGAACGAACCAGAGTCCCCATCCGGGGGCTGCAAGGTGCGTTCATCACGCACATCCAGGTAATCAATCGGGCCAAAGCCCGCCTGCTCCAACTGGCCTGCTGCAACCTCACAGGCCTGTACCGGGTCGGCACCTTCACGGATAGACCGGGCTGTCTCACACAGGACCGCATAAAGACGGGGCGCTGTTTGGCGTTCCGCCGGGCCAAGATAAGCATTGCGTGAAGACAGGGCCAGACCATCAACATCCCGCACCAACGGTGCGGCTTCGATCGTGACCGGGATGTCCAGATCCGTCACCATGCGGCGGATAACCTGCAGCTGCTGGAAATCCTTCTCTCCGAACACTGCAACATCGGGCAGACACTGCAACAGCAGCTTGGTCACCACTGTGGCCACGCCGCGAAAATGCCCGGGCCGCCGGTCGCCACACAGGCCGGAAGACACGCCCGACACCTCGACAAAAGTGGAGGCACCGGGGCGGTACATGTCATCAACAGAAGGCATGAACACAACGTGCCCACCGGCATCGGCAACCCGCGCACAATCCTGCTCGGGCTGGCGGGGATAGCGGGTCAAATCCTCTCCCGGGGCAAACTGAGTTGGATTGACAAAGATCGAAACAACCACCCGGTCCGCCTTGCGCCGAGCCAACCGAACCAGTTCCATGTGGCCGGCATGCAGGGCACCCATGGTCGGGACCAGCCCCACCCGTAACCCGTCAGCCCGCCAGTTGGCTACCTGTGCACGCAGGTCGGCAACGGTATGCACAATGTTCACCATGGCTTGAACAGTCTCGTCCATTATCATTCCTGCCCACTGCTATCATGATCGTGCGCTTTCCCGGCAACGGCAAAGCAATGTTCCGGCCCCGGGAAGACACGCGCCCGAACATCGGCGGCATACCCGGCAACAGCATCGGACAGCAGGGTCCCAAGCTCGGCATAACGCCGGACAAAACGCGGCGTGAATGTATCAAAAAGCCCCAGCATGTCTTCGGTGACTAGGATCTGGCCATCACAGGCCACCGAAGCCCCGATGCCAATCACAGGAATCGGAACTTGGCCTGCAATAGTCCGTGCCAGTGGTTCCACAGCAGCCTCCAGCACCACAGAAAATGCCCCGGCTTCAGCAACGGCAAGGGCATCATCCTGGATCTGCCGAGCCTCTTCCCCGGTACGCCCCCGGGCGCGAAAGCCACCCAGCGTGTTGCAGGACTGCGGCGTCAGCCCGACGTGCCCCATTACCGGAATGCCCCGTTGAACCAAGAAACGGATAGTCGGCGCCATTTCGGTCCCGCCCTCCAGCTTGACAGCAGCCGCACCGGTCTCGGCCAGAACCCGCGCCGCAGTCCGGAAAGCCTGCTCCGGGCTTTCCTGATAGGTTCCAAAGGGCAGGTCCACAACCACGCAGGCACGGCGTACCGCACCGGCAACAGCGCGGCCATGGGCAATCATGATATCGAGCGAGACCGGCAAGGTGGTTTCCATGCCATACAGGACCATGCCCACAGAATCGCCGACCAGCAAAACATCGACATGGGTGTCTAGGTATCGGGCCATCGGGGCCGTATACGCTGTCAGGCACACCAAGGGAGTTCCACCCTTGCGGGCCATGACAGCGTGGGGAGTCAAACGCTTGGTATCAGCCTGGACGCTCATCCTTGCCTCCATCACAGGGGCAAACAAAACGGGGTGCCCAGCCCGGGATACAAGCCCGTTCTAGCGGTTCAGAGAGGAAGAGAAAAGCGAAAACCCCTCGATAACCGCTGTCATAAGGGCCACAATCAGCACAAACACCCGCCCGCGGCGATTTGCTCTAGGGCTTGCATGTCCAAGAGGTCAACCTGTGTGTTGCCGTTGATAGTGATCAATCTCTCTTTCTTCAGCCCGGTCAAGGTCCGGCTGACGGTTTCGATGGTCAGCCCCAGATAATCGGCAATATCCAGACGGCTCATGGGGACAGATAACGGCGACGGCACGTCCCCCCTCTGCGTTGCGCGCCGGGACAACATCAGCAGAAAATGAGCCACTTTCTCGCGGGCACTCATGCGCCCCAACAACAGCATTTGCTCCTGGGCGAAAGACAATTCCGCAATCATGCGATTCAGAAGGCGCCGCTCCAACTCGCGCGAGCCGGCAACGACTGTATCCAGTGAAAGAAGGGAAAAACGGCACAAGGTCACGGGGGACAGGGTTTCCGCCGTATACCCGTACAGACCATTGTGACCGAAACCGAAAAAATCACCGGGAAAGAGAAAGCCAACGATCTGCCGGCGCCCATCGATCATCAGCTTGGACAACTTGACCGCCCCGCTAACCAGCGTGAAAATATGGTCGGTTGCATCGCCTTCACGGAAAACTGTGGCCTGAGCCTCCATTCGCATATCGTGCCGGATCGCCCGCAGGGCCGATGATGTCTGTGCCAAACCAGCACAAAAGGCACGCTCATCTAGGTCACAACAGGCACAATCCATCCGCGAACCAGCAGGCACAAAGGCAGAAACAAGGGCAGAGACGGGCATTACACGGACTCCGAACCACTGGAGCCAGGCCGGTCACGCTGTGGCTCAGGAGCATCCGCAGCCTCATCGTCATCGAAAAGAATACGGCTTGCAGCCCCATCCAGATCATCGAACTGACCGGAACGCATCGACCACAAGAATGCGGCCAGCCCAAGCAAACCAAGAAAAAGGGCAGCGGGGATCAACAGCAAAAGGGAATTCATTGGTCCTGTCCTTCCTGTGGATCGCTACCCTCCCTTGCCCGGCCTACGGGGCAGACGAAGGGCATTGGCGATAACCACAACCGAAGACGAGCTCATGGCAACGGCAGCAACCAAGGGTGTCACATACCCGGCAACGGCCAGCGGGATAGTTACCACATTGTAGGCAAATGCAAGCATGAAATTCTGACGTACCAGGGTATCAGCAAAACGCGCAACACGCAAAACCTCGACCACCGGCTCCAGCCGTTCCCCTTGGAAGACAACATCCGCAGCATTCTGACTGATATCGGCAGCCGAAGACGGAGACAACGACACGTCCGCTACGGCCAATGCCGGAGCATCGTTCAGGCCATCTCCGACCATCATCACGCGCCGTCCCATGGCCGCCAGCTCCTGCAGGCGAGCAACCTTCGCCGCCGGGCTGCAACCGGACTGCCATTGAGTTATCCCCAAGGTCCCGGCAACCACGGCAACCGCTTCCGCACGGTCACCAGACAACAGCTCGATCGCCATTCCTTGTTCCCGCAGGGCAGCAACAACGGCCACCGCATCGGGACGCACCGCATCCGTGAACAGAAAGCGCACCGGGTCAGCCCCCGGACATGACAGCCAGAGTTCAGGTCCACCATGGGGGGAACGATCGGCAGGCGCATGACAGAATACAGCACTGCCCATGCGGATCTCACCCTCTGCGGTCAGCCGACGCAGCCCGGAACCGGGGATTTCCTCCACCCCGTCCACAAGGGGCCGCATACAGTGGCGCACAAGGGCACGGGCTAAGGGATGACGGCTGGCGCCAGCCAGGGACGCAGCAATACCAAGGGTTCCGTCAGCCTGCCGGGCTTTCAGGTTTTCAGGCTCCAGGACAGGCTGACCACAGGTCAGGGTTCCGGTCTTATCGAAGACCACGGTATCCACACCCACGGCGCGTTCCAAGGCAGTCGGGGATTTCAGCAGGATACCACGCCGTAATAAGCGCCCCGAGGCAATGACCTGCACCACCGGAACCGCCAGGGCCAACGCACAGGGACAGGTGATGATCAACACCGACGCCGCGGTCATCAGGCTGTCCTGCCACGGTTGGTCGGACAGGCTCATCCAGCCGATAAAAGTCAGGAGCGCGGCCAGATGCACAACCGGGGCATAAAAACGAGCCACTCGGTCAGCCAGCACAACGTAGCGCGCACGCCCCTGCTCTGCCACATCCATCAGCCGTGAAATTTCGGCCAGCAGGGTTCCTTCCCCAACCGCCACGGCCTGTAATCGCAGCGGAGCAGTCAGGTTCAGGGTTCCGGCGAAAACCTGTTCACCGGGGCCAACCGCACAGGGCATGGTTTCCCCGGACAACAGGCTGGTGTCCAATTCCGACTGCCCGGACAGGACAAGTCCATCAACCCCGATCCGCTCTCCCGCAGCCACAAGCACCGTTGACCCCGGCCGCACAGTTTCAGGCAAAGCCAAGGTTCGCCGACCATCCTCGTGCTCTACCGTTACCGGGCGATTTCCCAGCATGACAAGCTGACCGGCGGCAGAGCGGGCACGCCCACGGGCACGGCTGTCCAGATAACGCCCCACAAGCAGGAAAAACAACAGGGTTACAGCCGCGTCAAAATAGGCATGGGGCCGGCTGTGGGCTGTTTCCCACAGGCTGACACCGGTTGCCAGCAACACCCCGATCGTAATCGGTACGTCCATGTTGGTACGCCCGTGCCGCAGGGCTGACAGGGCCGAACGCAGAAACGGCCGGATACACCAGGCAACCGCCGGAAAGGCAAACAGGGCTGAAAGCCAGTGGAACAGGTCACGGGTCCAGACCCCCATATCCACGCCAGCCCACACCGACACCGAGAACAACATGATATTGGCACTGGCAAAGCCGGAAATAGCAATCCCGCGCAGAAGCTCACGCTCGGCGGTGCTGTATTCCGCCTCGACCCGCCGGGGATCATAGGGCAACAGGCGGTACCCGACCTGACAGACAGGATCCAGAAGAACCGGCACATCTGCAGCCGCCCCTTTCCAGAGAAGGGTCAGGCGGCGGGTAGTCATATTGACACGGGCCGACACCACACCGGGCTGACGCGCCAAGACCGCTTCGATCAGCCAGACACAGGCCGCGCAGTGTATGCCCTCGACCATCAGGTGCAGGACACACAGACCCTCGGGTGTTGTGCCAACCCATGGCGTACAGTCGGGAAGGCCGGGCGCATCCTGGTCCGGGCGCAGGGGACGAAGATCAGGGTCAATCTGGCGGCGCCTGTAATAGGCTTCAAGCCCCAGACCGGACAGCAGTGCAAAGGCAGCCTCACAGCCGGCGCAGCAAAACGCCGTTCTCCCCTGTGCCGCATCCGGAATCGGCTGGCCACAATGCCGACAGGCCGCCGCACCACAGTCCCCGGTCCCGGGGCCGGTAGACAGAAGCAGGGTACTTTCAGGCATGGCAACATCCGTTCCGGAAGCAGACAAACAGGTTTATCTCAGATCAATACGCTCTATCGTACGCCACTGGACAGAATCACCGCGCCCGGCACTGACCCGCAACTCCCACAGGCCCGGAAGGGGAAACGCGATATCGCGGGCATAGGTACCGGGCCCAGTCGGCGGCAACTCCACATGACGGTCAAGCCCTTCCTGGGTCGGGCGCCACACAAGGACCGCAACATCCAGCCCATCCAGAGGATGCCCCTCTGCACCGGTAAACGTCATCGTGACACGGGCCGTGCGCCCTCCATCAGCAGATCCTGCGGACAGGGGGTGCAGAGACAGGCTTCCATTCCAGCCAAGACGCGCCTGCTCGGCACTGGCGGCAATCTTGTCATTGTAGCCGTTGCGACGGTTGGACGGTTCCCGGGTTTCAAACCCGTTGAAGGTCACTGTAGCTAGGGTCAACAAAATGGCATTCACCACAAAGACCAGACCAAAGCCACCGACAAAAATCCACGGATACCACCAACCCCGGGGTCGGTTCTGCTGAACGGATGGCACACTTCCTCCTGATCATAAACGCGCCGGCATACACAGGGCGGTCAACGCTGCGGCCCGGCAAACAACGAACCACGGGACGCCGCTTCGCCCGTGTGAAGATTACGCAGGGCAAATGTAACATCGGTTGCCTTGCCCTCAAGAGCCTTTTGCGGGGCCGTGGCATAAACACGGAACGTTGCCACACTGTTGGGTTCAACCTCCAACTGAAGCTCCCCTGCTTCAATGTCGGAGCCAACAACTTTCAGGGTCCCCCCCTCAACGCCGCGAAGGGACACCGCGTACGTATTCTTCTCGGGCCTCTTGTTCAGGATCTTGAGCGTATAGCCGTTGCGTATGCTCCCGTCCGTCAGGGTTACGAACAACGGGCTGCGTTCATGCAGAACCGTTACCTCCAGACGTGACCGGGTTGACACCCCCAGGATCATGACCAGAACCAGCACCGTTATCAAAGCAGCATAGATGATGGTACGTGGGCGAATCAGACGGTGTTTTATTGGCTCACCACGAGCACGGGCCAGCTGGCGATTGGTACTGTCGTAGGTGATCAGCCAGCGCGGCAGGTCAAGGCGGTCCATCATGGAGTTACAGGCATCAACACAGAGACCGCAGCCAATACAGGCAAGCTGGCTGCCATTGCGGATGTCTATGCCGGTTGGGCAGACCTGAACGCACAAAGTACAATCCACGCAGTGCCCGCGATTTTCAAACGACGTTCCCTTCTTGGCAAATCCACGCGGTTCACCACGCCATTTTTCGTAGGTCACGATCAGGCTGTCTTCGTCAAACATGGAGGCTTGGAACCGGGGCCACGGACACATATAGATGCACACCTGCTCCCGCGCCCATCCAGCCAGCAGGAAACAGAAGCCCGCCACAATCCCCACCGACAGGTAAACGCCCCAGCCGGCATCACCGGTCAGAAAGGTTGCTGCCAGTGTCGGAACATCGTTGAAATAAGCGGCCCAACCAAAACCCGTTGCGACCGATATAAGCGCCCAGATTGTGACCTTGATGGCCTTGCGGGTAAATTTTCCGACGGTCATCGGACCGCGATCCAGCTTGATTCTGGCGTTGCGATCCCCTTCCAGCCAGCGCTCGACCATGACAAAGATATCGGTGAACACGGTCTGGATGCAGGCAAAGCCACACCACACCCGCCCCAGCAGTGCCGTGGCAAAGAACAGCCCCAAGGCTCCAAGAACCAGAAGACCGGTCAGATAGTAGATTTCCTGGGGCCATATTTCCAGCCACAGCAAATAGGCCCGCCGCCCTTCCAGATCCAGAAGAATGGCCTGATCCGGCGCATTGGGACCGCGATCCCACCGCAACCAAGGGGTCAGGAAGTAAATGAGCATGAAAGCAACATTGGCCCAGTTCTTGATGCTACGGAATAATCCCGGCATATGCTTGGGCTGGACCTTTACATGCTCCGCGTACAGGGACACTTTCTCCAGTTTCCCTGTCTTCTCCGGGCGTCCGGATCCGGAAGCATCTGTCTCTTTCTCATTCAATGTCATCGCGTTGCCCAGATTCCTTCAGGCATGAACTCACGTTACAGACTCGGAGCGGGAATCCGGGCCCGGCAGCACACGCGCAACGCAGGATGAAATCCGCATCGCCCGTATAGCCGCCTGTCCTGCCCAAAAACTGACATTCCCGCATGAATCATAGGCCCGTAAGGACATTTACCAAAGTTTTACACAAACGACCCATGGCTGACCTGCCACACAACCGCCCGGATGCTGTAAAAAGGGCCACCTGCGGATGCAGGCAGCCCCTTGATCAACAACTCCCCCGAAAAAAGGTACAACCTACTGGCCGCCCCCCAGAGAGTGAACGTACACAGTCAGCATCTTGATATCCTCGTCCTTCAGACGACCGGACCAAGCTGGCATAACACCATGCTTTGGCTTGGCAATCTGGGCTTGGAGACGTTCCATGGTCATTTCCTTGCCCGGCCCGGCATACAACCAGACACGGTTGCCCAATGGGGGAGCTCCCATCGCCGGATTCCCGTCAGATACAGGATTGGCACCATCAGACGAATGGCAGGCCGCACAGTTCTCGGTATAGATTGTCTGTCCGGGCCCGGCAACTACCTTGCCATTGGACATATCCTTCACGTACGCAGCCACCTGCTTGATTTCATCCGTTGACAGGATGTCACCAAAGGCCAGCATCTGTGACTGCCGTGTCTCGGGGTCACGGTCATAGCGGATCCCGTGCAGCAAGGTCTGCTGGATATCTGCCAGGGTGCCCCCCCAGATCCACTCATCATCTGCTAGGGTTGGGTACCCAACAGCACCGGCCCCACCCGATTGATGGCAGCCGGCGCAGTTATCCTTGAACAACACGCCACCACCGGCAATCGCATAGGCACGAAGCGGTGGGTTGGCATAAATCTCATCAACCGAACCCGCGGCAATGGCAGAACGTTCTTTCTGATGGGCGGCATGGGCCGCAACCAAGTCCGCTTCCACTTCACGGCGGGAACTGTATTCCCAGATACCAGGCAGAAACTCCTTCCCGACCGGGAACGAGGGATAAACAATCCAGTACCCAACCGCCCAGATGACCGTAGCGTAGAACACATACATCCACCATCTCGGGAGAGGTGTATTCAGTTCCGCGATTCCATCCCACTCATGGCCTGTTGTGTAAAGGCCCGAAATCGGGTCTTTCTCAGGGGCGCCCGCCATTGGTCCACTCCTTGTCCTCATCATCCCGCAGAGGGATCATCGCATTACTGTCAAACCGGTCCCGGTTACGCGGCCAATAGGCATAGGCAACGATTCCCATAAAGAAAACCATCAGCCACACCCCCCAAAACTGCCGGGCAAAATCGGCAATATCCTGCAGCGTTTCCATACAGACCCTCTAGCGGTAGATATTCGCATCCGCCTTGCGGGCAGGATCGAACTGGGTAAAGTCAACCATGGTGCCCAGAACCTGAAGATAGGCAATCAGGGCATCGGCCTTGGTCAGGCGGGTTGGATCCCCGTCAAAATCGCCGGTCACAGCCTTGGGATAACGCGCCAGAAGCCCTTCATGGTCGGCATCCGGGTCAGCCTGGGCCCGGAAATCCTCCACCGCCTTGGCAAAGTCATCCTCGGTATAAGGAACACCAACAATCCGCAGCGTCTTCAGGTGCGCCGCCGCATCATCAAAAGTCAGGCTCTGGCGCGCCAGATGCGGATAACCGGGCATGATCGATTCCGGCACGACATCACGCGGATTGACGAGGTGACGCAGGTGCCACTCGTTTGAATACTTTCCACCAAGGCGGGCCAAGTCAGGCCCTGTACGCTTGGACCCCCACTGGAACGGATGGTCATACTGGGACTCCGCAGCCAAAGAATAATGGCCGTAACGCTCCACCTCATCACGGAAGGGGCGTACCTGCTGCGTATGGCAGTTATAACACCCTTCGCTCATGTAGATGTTGCGACCCGCAAGTTCCAGCGGTGAGTAGGGACGAACCCCCTGCACCTTCTCGATGGTGGATTCCACGGAAAACAGCGGCACAACCTCGACTAGGCCACCGATGATAACCGTCAGGAAGATGCCGACCAGAAGAACAAGGACGTTTTTCTCGACCTTGCCGTGATGCTTGACAAGACTCATTTCTCTCCCCCCTGTCTCAACGCCGCACAGAGCTTGGCGCCGGAGACAGTTCCGGCATTTCATAAGGGGTCTCCTCGCGGATATCACCCTTGATGGTCCGATACATGTTCCAGGCCATGATCAGGGAACCAATGACAAACAACAGGCCACCGGTTGCACGGATCACATAGTAGGGATGCATCGCCTCCACAGTCTCAACAAAGGAGTACTGTAGGAAGCCAAGTTCATTGTAGGCACGCCACATCAGGCCCTGCATGATCCCGGAGACCCACATGGCAGAGATGTAGAGCACAATACCGATCGTGGCGATCCAGAAGTGGTAGGAAACCAGACGCATGCTGTAAAGCGACTTGCGCCCCCACAAGACAGGGATCAGGTAGTACATGGCTCCAAAGGAGACAAACGCCACCCACCCCAACGCCCCGGAATGAACATGTCCGACCGTCCAGTCGGTAAAGTGTGACAGCGAGTTCACGGCCTTGATGGACATCATCGGCCCTTCAAAGGTCGACATGCCGTAAAACGCCACCGACGTAACAAGGAAACGCATGACCGGATCCGTCCGCAGTTTGTCCCACGCACCGGACAGGGTCATCATGCCGTTGATCATCCCCCCCCACGAAGGCATCCACAGGATAACCGACATGGTCATACCCAAGGTCTGGGTCCAGTCCGGCAGGGATGTGTAATGGAGGTGATGCGGGCCGGCCCAGATATACAGAAAGATCAGGGCCCAGAAGTGCACAATCGAAAGACGATAGGAATAGACCGGGCGCCCGGCACGCTTGGGCATGAAGTAATACATCATCCCCAAGAAGCCGGCTGTCAGGAAGAAACCAACCGCGTTGTGACCATACCACCACTGGATCATGGCCGATTGCACACCGGCGTACAGGGAATAGGACTTCATGCCAAGGAATGAAACCGGCACGGCCAGTCCATTTCCGAGATGCAGCATGGCCACAACGACAATGAAAGCCAGCAGGAACCAGTTGGCAACATAGATGTGCTCTTCCTGGCGCCGGATAACCGTTCCAACAAAGGCTGCCAGATACACCACCCACACAACAGTCAAGAACAGGTCAACAGGCCACTCTGGCTCGGCATATTCTTGGCCTTGGGTATAACCCAGCACATAGGACAGTGCCGCCATCACAATAAAGGCCTGATAGCCCCAGAAAATGATGTTGCCCGTGACGTTCCCGCCCCACAGCCCGGCGCGGCAGGTTCTCTGGACGATGTAAAGGGAACTGCCGATCAGGATATTTCCACCAAAGGCAAAAATAACAGCCGACGTATGAACCGGGCGCAGGCGACCGAACGTCGTCCACTCCAGATCCAGATTCAGTAATGGATATGCCAGCTGCCAGGCAATAAAATCACCGGCACAAAAGCCGACAACACCCCAGAACATCGCCGCGACGACGAACTTGCGGATAACATCCATATTATAGGCGGTGGCTGCCGCCGGAGCGCTGTGCGCCGTGGTCGCCTGGGTCATGACCCCTCCTGTACCGACCAAAACAAATACCCTGTGCAAGGCGTCAGATACCTGACAAAAACCCGCAACCCCGACAACACCACGCAGAAGCGCAGCATACTCTCCGCCAGGGCATACGAACACCATACTCCCCCGTTATCCGGCATACAGACCCGGTACTCCGCCATCCTGGTACGCAATCTCGCCACAAACACGACACATACGGGAAGGCTGCAGGAAGCCTGCAAAAGATGTACACATTCCACCGGACAGATACGGGCGCACACTATGCCCCGGACATCGGGGTTCCCCATTGATCTATATCAATTCATCAGGAATCTCAATTTTATCCTGTATAGCGACATGGGCATTGTGCCCACTGGACAAGCTTGCAGCTTCACTACCCTGAACAGAAAGCTTCTGCGTCTCACCCTCATAGGGTCATATCAAACAATAATGCAGCGCCGTAAAATGAACCCGACTCCGGGAACCGGAACGTCAAGAGGACAAGCCAAAGCCACCATCGCGCAAAGGAGGCAAATTCAGGCCGCAGCTTGCCTTGGCGTAAAAAACAGAACCTTGTGCTACCGGCATTGACTTTTACCCCGGTGTCCCGCTATACAGCCGCTTCTGTTTTGACATTCGGCCCCTGCAGGCCGTTCGCTGTTTGCTGCCGTAAAAAGGCAAAACATCCCGCGATTACACTGAATTGACCGGAGTTTTTGTACCGTGAAGCGCACTTATCAACCCAGCAAACTGGTTCGCAAGCGCCGTCATGGCTTCCGCACCCGCATGGCCACCGTTGGCGGACGCAGGATTTTGTCTGCCCGTCGCGCCAAGGGCCGCAAGCGTCTGAGCGCCTGATCTACGGGGCGCCTAGCTCGTGCGGGCGGCAGCTGACACCTCCGTGGTGGTTAACCGCCTCAAGCGGAGACGCGATTTCCTGCGAGTCGCCGCTGAGCGGCGCAAATGGGCTATGCCTGGCCTGATCGTTCAAGCTGCTGCGATGTCGGATAGGGAAAAAGAAGAAGCCGTGCGGCGCTCTTCGTGCCCTTCGGGCTTTTTCCTAAATCCGGCAGCGGGTGCCATCGAAGGCGTGGAAAGCGATCATACGAACACACTGCTCGGCGCAAGCAAGGCGTCCTTGGTCCGTGTGGGTTTTACCGTATCCAAGAAAGTTGGAAACGCCGTAGCCCGCAACCGTGCTAGGCGGCGTCTTCGCGCTGTTGTGGATCGTATCATGGCTGAACATGTCGAGCCATGGACAGACTACGTTATTATAGGGCGGGGAGCGACAGTTGACCGCCCCTTTGATCTTCTGATGGCTGACTTGAAGACAACCTTGGCCCGTGTAGCCAAGATGGCCCCAGGAAGTGCAGCACCCATGCCCCCACGCAAAGGCGGTCGAAAGAAGCAAACCCGCACAGAAAAAGCGCCCGCCTCTAGTTCCGACAAAGCGGCAACGTAATGAGTGTTGCCTGCATCCTGAGGGGACTGATACGGGCCTATCGGCTTGGCATCTCCCCGTTTCTGCCCCCGACATGCCGCTACCTGCCAACCTGCTCTGCGTATGCGTACGAAGCCATAGCACGGTTCGGCGCCATACGGGGCAGCTGGATGGCCCTGAAACGTATCCTGCGCTGCCACCCGCTGGGGGGAAGCGGATACGACCCCGTACCAGAGACTCTGGACACACCGCCCAAGTGCGGCCATCTTCACCGCCACTGAATTTTCCGACTGGCACAACACCCGGACTACGTACAGATGCCTGAACAAAAGAACTTCATTCTGGCCATGGTGCTGATGGTGGCAATTCTTGCCGGCTTTGAGTACTTTGCCCCCACGCCGCCGTCACCTGTTCCGGTCCGGTCAGATGCGACCATCGATACCACACCCGGCCCTGTGGCGGCTGATCCGGGCATTGCAGCACCAACGGGCCCACGCGACCGGAATACAGTGCTGGCGGAAGGTCAGCGTGTACGCATCGATACCCCCTCCCTGTCCGGTTCCTTGTCCCTGCATGGCGGGCGTATTGATGACCTGACCCTGAAGGCGTACCGGGAACAGGTGGATCCACACTCCGCAAATATTGTCCTGCTCAATCCCAAGGGATCGGAGCGTCCGCATTATGCGGAGTTTGGTTGGGTATCTGCCAACCCGGCGATCAAGGTACCCGGACCCGATGCCCACTGGCAGAGCGAGGGGGGAATCCTGACGGAAAACACACCGGTAACCCTAGTGTGGAAGAATGATCAGGGGCTGGTCTTCCGGCGTGTTGTCAGCGTGGATCCTGATTTTCTGTTCACGATTACCGACAGCGTCGAAAATACAGGCCCGGATGCCCTGACACTTTATCCCTACGGGCTGGTTTCCCGTGGCTATACGCCCCGCACAGAAGGATTTTACATCCTGCACGAAGGCCCCTTGGGCGTGCTGGACGGAACGCTGAAGGAGATCACGTACCAGGATCTCCGCGATGAGCGTCATGTCGACTATCAGTCGACCGGTGGCTGGATCGGAATTACCGACAAATACTGGCTGACAGCCATTGACCTGCCCAAAGGCGATGTGAACAAGGCACGTTTTGTCTATACCGGCGATGGGCATGACCGTTATCAGAGTGATTTCCTGGGTTCAGCCCGTACAGTAGCCCCCGGGGAAACAATCACAACGGTGACTGACTTCTTTGCCGGAGCCAAGAAGGTGGATCTTCTGGATCGTTATGCCCGTGAAAAAGGCATCGACCGGTTTGATCTTGCCATTGATTTTGGCTGGTTCTACTTCCTGACCAAGCCGTTTTTCATCGCCATCCAGTTCCTTTACGGGTTCCTTGGCAATTTCGGGCTGGCCATTCTTGCCTTTACGGTTGCCCTGCGGCTTGTGCTGTATCCGTTGGCCAACAAGTCCTACAAAGCCATGAACCGGATGAAGATACTGCAGCCCAAGGTCAAGGAACTGCAGGAGCGGTTCCAGAATGACCGTGTGCGGATGCAGCAGGAAATGATGGCCCTGTACCGGGACGAGAAAGTCAATCCGCTGGCTGGGTGCCTGCCGATCCTGATCCAGATTCCAATCTTTTTTGCCCTGTACAAGGTACTGTTTGTTGCGCTGGAAATGCGCCACGCTCCCTTCTATGGCTTTATTACAGATCTATCTGCGCCGGACCCGACCAACCTGTTCACCCTGTTTGGCCTGATCCCGTGGAATGCGCCGTCATTCCTGCACCTTGGAATTCTGCCCATCATCATGGGGATCACCATGTGGTTCCAGCAGAAGCTGAATCCTGCGCCGGCCGATCCGGTCCAGGCCAAGGTCATGATGTTCCTGCCGGTTCTTTTCACCTTCATGCTAGCCGGGTTCCCTGCTGGTCTGGTGATTTACTGGGCTTGGAACAATATCTTGTCCATTGCCCAGCAATGGTCGATCATGCGCCGCCATGACGAGGCTCCCGCCCATGCAGGCCGGACATGATCGTGGCTCGACACCAAAGTGGGGGACAAGCCCTTGCGTGATGCCGACAAGCCTTTTGACGACGCGGACCTGGAGAAGGGGCGCCTTCTCTTTTCCAGACCGTGCCGCTTCATGCTGGGGGTGGTATCTCTGGACAAGCTGCCGGAAGCCACCTTGCCTGAAGTCTGTATGGCCGGCCGGTCGAATGTAGGGAAATCAAGCCTGATCAACGCGCTGACTGGAACCCGCGCCTTGGCCCGCACATCCGACACACCAGGCCGGACCCAGGAGGTTAACTTTTTCTCCCTCGATGACCGTCTGTTACTGGCTGACCTGCCCGGATACGGGTATGCACGGGCCCCGCAAGATCAGGTGAAAAAGTGGACCCGCTTGGTGAAGTCATACCTGCGTGGCCGTCCGAACCTGCGCCGCGTGTTCCTTCTGGTGGACAGCCGTCACGGTCTGAAGGACAGCGACCGGGACATCATGTCCATGCTGGATACGGCCGCGGTCAACTACCAGATTGTTCTAACCAAAACAGACAAGCTGCGCGGCGATGCACTGGAATCTGTAATGGCGAAGACGCAACAGGAGCTGGCAAAACATGGAGCATCCCACCCACTGATCCTGTGTACCAGCTCGACACGTTCGGAAGGGCTTGACCATGTCCGGGCTGAAATTGCAGCCATTGCTGATAACTGACAACAAGGTCACCTGCCCTCTGTCTTCCCGTCGCAATCTGCACAGCCGTTAACAAGAAGGGGGCCACGTGCCAATGCATCAGCATGCCGAAAAGCTTCTGCAGCATCCGGTTGATCATGTAACGACTTGGCTGTTCGACTTGGACAACACCCTCTACCCTGGCACCAGCAGCCTGTTCCCCCAAGTAGAAGCCCGTATTCGTCATTTTGTGGCCCGGCATCTGAATCTGGATGAAGATGCCGCCCGTATTATGCAGAAGCAGTACTACCATACATACGGAACAACCATGCGCGGCCTGATGGTTGAACATGGCGTCGATCCGCACACCTTCCTCGATTATGTGCATGACATTGATCATTCAGCCTTGGCACCTGATCCGGCACTGAGAAAAGCACTTCTACAACTGCCGGGCCGGCGGCTGATCTTTACGAACGGATCAGGAAAACATGCGCGGGCGGTTTTGAAGGCCTTGGATCTGGAGCAAGTCTTTGAAGGGGTTTTCGATATTCATGCCGCAGAGTACTGCCCCAAACCCAACCCGGAAACCTATCACCGGATGACAGCCGCATTCGGGCTTGACCCCAAGACAACGGCTTTCTTTGAGGACAGCCCGCAGAATCTGGAAACAGCGGCAACCATGGGCATGACAACCGTTCTGGTACACTGTGGTCCCGGACTGCCTCCGCTGGCCCTGTTCCCGGAACAGGCACTGTCAGCGTACTGCCATCATATGACAGATCATCTGACCACATGGCTGGAAGCAGCCCTGCATAGCCTGAACCGGAACCCGTAACCCCGCTTGTCAGGGGATCTCAATCTCGTCCTTGGGAATCCATCCGTTCCCTTGGGCAGACAGGATAAGCCGCCAGCCGTTTACGTGTTCCAGCAGTGTCGCCCGGTGAGGACCCTTGGCAATATTTTCCAGCACCGGGCAGGTGGTATCCGGACAGCTGCGAAGGCCAACCCGATCGCGGATACGGATGCTTTCTAGGCGCGGTGCCTTGATGGACCCGGGACGAAGAACAGGCGCAAAGGGTCCGGCAGCCGATGGATTCCCGCCGGGCTGGATGATCATCGGAAAGTCACCCTGAAGCCGGTGCACAACAGCCCCGCCACGCAGGGCCAGAGCGCCCAGCGCTGCATCAGGGCAACGTGGCAGGGCCGCTGCCGGCAGCCGGGCCACCCATCCGGCACTTCCCAGATTAGCGTGAACAAACCGGGCAACCGAAGGGGTTGATTCGCCGACCCCTGTGGTGGCCACAACTTTTCCACACACAGTCAGCAGAACATGACTGTAACGGATACCAATCGCCGGATCACCAGCCCAACCGGACAGGAACAAGGTTGCATCAGGCGCAACGATTCCCCCGGGATCAGCGGGCTGCCCATTGATCAAAACGCGTTCCAGATAGCCGGCTTCTCCGGGGCCAATGGTCCATTCCGATACCGCATACTGGCTGGCTGGGGCCAGAACACCGGTCAGGAGCCCTTCACCCGGTCCGGACACACTGCTGCGGGGAACCGCCACTGCCGACGATGTGTCCCCCTGATTCATCGGCACAGCCCCAACGACGACAATCTGCTCATCCACAGGCAACAGGCTGCTTTCATCCAGAACGCCGGTTATTCCGGACCAGACCCTGTCACGCAGGGATGTCAGATCCTTCAAGGCCCGCTTGGACAGATAGAAGGTGAAGTCGTACCAGAACATCTCGGCCACGGCGGCGGCTTCCTTGCTGACCTGGGCAACCATCTGGTCAACGGGCATATCTTTCTGATGCGGAAGACCGCCCGGACGGCGAATAATCTCCAGCAAACCGACAGCTGCCACGGCTCCCAGAAGCAAGGCCGAAAAGGCCGTAAGGAAAAGGACACGTACCAATCGTCAGTCTCCTGTTCGCGGGGATAAACCTGTGGCGCTCCCCACATCCGGCCATGGCCGGCGGAACACGTGCGTCCTATCGGTCTGCCATCACAACGACCGGGGCGTCAATGCACATGCGGTTCCGTTGTCTGGAGAGATCATAAACAAGCCGATACGACGGGATACTATCGTGCCCTAACCGCGAGGACGGCGCATGGTTGGGCCGGCGGAAAGTGTCTGATCTGCAACGGCATATCCGCCTTTTCCGGCATGCTTGACCTTGTACATGGCATGATCGGCACGGACCATCAGATCGGCCAAAGTCTCTACGCCACCGGGAAGATGAACCGCGATGCCAACAGACAGGCCCAGCGGGAAATCGGGACTACCGGACAGAGGAACCAGTTCGCGTGCAGACATCTCCATCAACAGGTGCGCCTTGTCGACAGCCACTTTCTGAGTTGCACCTTCCAGCCAGATGGCAAATTCGTCCCCACCCAGCCGGGCCACAAGGTCGGTTGGACGTGTACTGCCAACCAGCATGTCACGCACAGTCAACAAGGCCGCATCGCCAGCAGCATGGCCGTACACATCATTCACCTTCTTGAAGTTATCAAGATCGGCAAACAAGAGAGCCGCAGACAAATTGTCACGCGCCAGCCGGTTATGCCGCCGCTCCATCTCTTCCATAAAGGCACGACGGTTGAACAACCCGGTCAGGCTGTCTGTTCGCGACAGACGCAGAATATTTTCGTGGGCATCAATCTGTTCATTGGCAACACCAATCTGGTCTGCCAGATCCGCCAGCAGGACACGATCATCTTCGCGCCATGAATCATGGGACTGGTCGCGGAACAGGACAACAGCCCCGTTGATCCTTTTGTGATAACGACATACTGAGGCGAGAGCATCGTATCCTTCAATCTGCTCTTGGTAGACCCGCGCCCCTGTAGCAGTCCGTTCCAACATCATGCGGGCTAGGATCTCGTCCGCCACACCGAAAGAGGCCCCGGGGATCATGGCCTCACGCAGGATCCTGACCGGATCGGTCTCTGCATCTCCCCCGGCGGATGGCAAGAGCGACGACGGGGCCCGGCGGAAAATATGGCAGGAAACCGCCCCCATGCCCCGGGCCATCGTTTCAGCCGCAACATGCAGGACATTGGCCGGTATCACCTCGTCACGGAACGTGCTGACGATATGGTTGAAAATCTGTTCCCGCTGGCGGGCCCGCTCCTGTTGTTCATCGCGCTCCTGCTCGCAGGTGATATCGCGGCAAATGCCCCGCGCCCCGCCCCATTGTCCATCATCGTCAAAAACCGGACGAGCAGACACATTCACACAGGCGCGCCCACCGTCTGCACGACGCATCCAGATCACGACATTGGCGACACTGCTACGGGTTACAAAGGGGAAGTCTGCCTCTGGATCCAGCACAAAATCGGCCATGGACCGACCAATCAGGGATGCCGCAGGGTACCCCAAGGCACCGCGGGGGCTGACAAAGACAAGACGTCCGTCAATACCCGTTTCCCAGGCAAAATCCGACGAGATTTCCACCAGATCCTTGTAACGCTGACGGCCGGTTGCCAAGGCAACGCGTAGACCCTGGTTCAGAGTGACCGCACGGGCAAGAACCAGAACCGTTGCCCCATCTCCCGGCAACGCTGCCAGGTCATAGACATGGAAACCATTTGGGGTATCAATCTGGACTGACCCGAAGCACGACGTACCATGAGCCTGAACAATCGAAACCAAGGCGAGAATATCCGGTTCGGTATCAGCGCTACTGGTCAACGGGCACTCTGCAGAAGAAGCCGAGATCAATCTACGGTCTGGGCCATAAATCAGGACAGGCCCAGGCCAGAGAGACACCAGACGGGCAGACAGCCCTCCTCCTCCCGCGGACCCGGAACCGGACAATCCGCGGGGATTACCCGATGCATCCCTGTGCTCCCTGTCGTCCACAACAGTCCCCGGACTGGCCCTAGTCGGGCTGAGATACGCTGCCCAACGATGGTGTTCCTGTCACGGGGGCAGGTCAACAAAGCCCCCCCCGGGATGTGGCCATCCGTACAGGCGGTTGACGACAGAGCCACGACGGGTATGCTCCCCGGACCTGACAAGACCGACCATTGTTTCAAGGATCCGGCCCCGATGAGCACCGCCACACTTCAGACATCCCTGCAATCTGTCATTGATTCTGCCTGGGACATGCGTGACACCCTGTCACCGGCCACAACAGGCGCCACCCGCGAGGCTATCTGCACCGCCCTGAGCGGGCTGGATAACGGGACCCTGCGCGTGGCTGAAAAGCGCGATGGCCAATGGGTTGTCAATGCGTGGCTGAAAAAAGCTGTCCTGCTGTCATTCCGTCTGGACCCCATGGTTGCCATTTCCGGTGCACCCGGCGGGGCATCGTGGTGGGACAAGGTTCCATCCAAATTCAACGCCTGGAACGAGGACGCCTTCACACAAGCCGGCTTCCGGGCGGTGCCGGGGTGCGTGGTCCGTCACTCTGCCTATATCGCCCCCGGGGTTGTCCTGATGCCCAGCTTTGTCAATGTCGGGGCACGGGTTGACAGCGGTTCCATGATCGACACCTGGGCAACGGTCGGTTCATGCGCGCAGATTGGAAAGAATGTCCATATCTCGGGTGGGGCTGGTATTGGCGGTGTTCTGGAGCCCCTGCAAGCCGGACCCGTGATCATCGAAGACAACTGCTTTATCGGGGCACGCTCTGAAGTTGCCGAGGGTGTCATTGTCGAAGAAGGTGCCGTGCTGTCGATGGGGGTCTTCATCGGGGCATCTACCAAAGTTATTGATCGGGGAACCGGAGAGATTTTCATGGGCCGCGTTCCGGCCGGCTCCGTTGTTGTACCCGGTACCCTGCCGGGAAAACCACTGCCGGACGGAACACCAGGTCCCGGATTGGCTTGTGCCGTAATCGTCAAGCGGGTGGACGCCCAAACCCGGTCCAAGGTTTCTATCAACGAGCTGCTCCGTGACTGACCCTGATCTTGCGCCACAGATAATCAACAGCATACAGGATCTGCGCGATCCCCTGCCCCTGGCGCAGGCCCTGTTGCGCTGCCCTTCGGTAACACCGAACGACGCGGGGGCCCTGCACACCCTGCAACAGGTTCTGGAACGAATCGGCTTCACATGCACACGCTTGGTATTCTCTGAGCCGGGCACACCAGATGTTGCCAACCTGTATGCCCGCCTGGGCACCCGTGGACCAAATTTCTGCTTTGCCGGACACACCGATGTTGTTCCGGCTCCGCCATCATCGGGCTGGAGCCATGACCCCTTCGGCGGGGAGGTAGTGGACGGCGTCCTGTACGGGCGCGGCGCCGCCGACATGAAGGGAGCCATTGCCGCCTTTGTTGCAGCAGTGGCTCGCTTGCTGGAACAAGGACACCCTGCTGGCTCCATCAGTCTTCTGATCACCGGAGACGAAGAAGGTCCAGCGATCAATGGCACCCGGAAACTTCTGGACTGGGTCTCACGGCACGACACAGCCCCGGACATGTGCCTTGTCGGGGAACCCACGAACCCTGATGCCTTGGGAGACATGATCAAGATCGGGCGGCGGGGCAGCCTATCCGGTATACTGACCGTGCATGGAACACAGGGGCATGTGGCCTATCCACACCGGGCCGACAACCCCCTGCCCCGGATGCTGGCGCTTCTACAAGCCCTGACGGCAACACCCCTGGATAAAGGAACGGCAGACTTCCAGCCCTCGAACCTAGAGCTGACCTCCATTGATACCGGCAATACGGCAGACAACGTGATTCCAGGGCAGGTACGGGTTGTTTTCAATGTTCGTTTCAACACTTTCTATACAGCCCACTCCTTAGAAGCGGAGATCCGGTCCCGGCTGGCCAAGGTCTGCCCGGACCCGGCACGCTATTCTCTGGAAACCGTATGCAGTGGCGAACCGTTCCTGACACCACAGGGTGAACTATCTGCCCTGTTGATGGAGGCCATATCGACCCTGACCGGCCGTACACCTGAACTCTCTACATCCGGGGGAACATCGGATGCCCGGTTTATCCGGCATCTGTGCCCCGTGGCGGAGTTCGGTCTGGTTGGACGTTCTATGCACAAGGTTGATGAACATTGCCGGGTCGATGATCTGGAAACACTGACCCAAATTTATCATCGGGTGTTGTCGCGCTTTTTCCAGATCCGTTGTCAGGCAGCAGGTACACCGTGAAGCAGGAAACCGATCTCTACCGGGGTATGGTCCTGGTTCGCTCCATCTTGCGCATGGATCCACGCTGCCCTGATTATGTTGACGGTAGCCCGCAGGGGTTCT
Organism: Haematospirillum jordaniae; assembly: GCF_001611975.1. Lineage (GTDB taxonomy): Bacteria > Pseudomonadota > Alphaproteobacteria > Rhodospirillales > Rhodospirillaceae > Haematospirillum > Haematospirillum jordaniae. The sequence continues at coordinate 1,106,824 of NZ_CP014525.1, read as the reverse complement.
GGGCCTCGCTGAGGCTAGGGGCCATGGTCTTTCCGGTCTACCTGATACAAATGCTGGCAGGCCAGACGCAGGACCCTGCGGCAACCAACAGTGAGCCTGTCTTCTGGCTTGCATTCCAGGCCCTGTTGTATGCGCTGGGATGGCTTGTCTTTCCGGTTATCATGGATCCCGTAACCCGCATTCTGGGATGCCATGACCGGTGGCAACGCTATATTATCGGTTTCAACTGGCTCCATCTGCCATTGGCAGCCGTCCTTCTCCCCATTGTCTTGCTGAGCACAGTGGGGGGAACGCCCATGCAGGCATTGGCACTACCTGTGTTGATGGCCGCTGTTGCTTTTATGGGGTATCATGGGTTTGTCGCACGTCAGATGCTGGGTGTGGATACAATAACCGCCGTTGGACTGGTTATCCTAGAGCTTCTGGTTTCCCTTATGGTCAACAACGGGATTCCGACTGCTCTTGGCTATTGAATGCACCCACAACCAACAAAAAAGCCTGTGCGTTACAGGATATCCCCCAGAATTGGCAGAGACATGCCAAGAGAGTAAATCGCAAACCAAGGATTGATATCAATACTTCCGTAATAATCCGGCGGCGTATCCTCTACGGGAGCAGAGGGTGCCGCCTGCACACTGCGATTATCCCCTGAATCTGGCAACGAGAAAGGAGAAGGCGGAAAGAACAAAACGCCTTCCTCATACGAAACAGCAGGGTAGAGAAATGCCAAAAGATCACCATTCGGGTCTATTGCCATAACACGATATCCTTTTCACTCTTCAAACAGGCCATCCGCTTTCCGACACAATCACCACAGAAAGCTGTCACCAAATAGCCTCCGGATCCTTCGCCCATAACGGACTGAATGGAAACCATAAGCTATTATAATGCAGCACAAATAACAATCATGAGAAATCCTGATAGGACAGAACCTGCAACGCGCACGGCGTCTATACGCCCTAGAAAATAAAATCCTGAATGACCAAACTGTCTATGCCATAGAGGGTTACGAAAAAATCTGGTCTAGCATCACCATCAACATCAGCAAGGGCATGAACGCCGTTACCGTCAGCTACAGGTTCATACCAGACAGCATGCGCACGTGGCTCACACCCTGAAAGGATAAGTGCCTGGTGACCGTTCTGGTGGACGTCAGCATCAACAGCTGTAAGATCCAAGCAGTCGCCCTGCTCGCGACTGAAATCAACGATCACATCCCCACTGTCATCGATCGAATTGTACACAAATATATCTTTCCCTTCTCCCCCAATCAGCACGTCCTCCCCTACACCACCGTTCAGATGATCATCACCGGACCCCGCAGAAAGGATATTCGCCTGTGCATTACCAATCAGGTGGTCATCACCGGCTCCTGTGGTCACATGCACGATAGACGGATCGACAGAGCCATAAATCAACCCGGCTTTTAGATTGCCCCCCCAGTACCCTCGAACCCCAAGGTCAACGGTGATAATATCATCGACCGTTCCGTCAAATGACAGTTCCCGCACACCACGACGGATCGGTGACAGAACGAAGGTACCCCGGGAGAAATCCTCCCGGGACACATGCTCCACGCCTTCAAGAAAGACGGAAAACTCGGGCTGATCCGCATTGCCGTCCAGATCAGCATACAAGTGCCCACCCAAACCACCGGAGACCGGATCAAACCACAGGGAATGCGGGGCCGCACGCGATCCAGAGAAATGAAAAACCTGATTACCTAGCGTTCCTGTATCTGCATCTAGGCCCGAGAAATCCAGCACATCGCCCTCTGCACGACTGAAATCTGTAATGCGGTGCCCAAGACCGGCAAAACGAAAAATAAAAGCATCAATACCAGCACCACCCGTCAGGCTGTTGATCCCCGGGCCACCATCCAGAAGGTTGGATGCCGCATCACCGGACAAGTGATCATCGCCAGCCCCGCCCAAAAGGTCTTCGATGCTGAACAGGCTGTCCTCCTCTTGCGCACCAACAAGAGCAACTGATCTGGCAGAACCGGCAAGGCGAATGACAACAGGATCCACTTTGTCGGAATAGTCAGCCAGATCGGCCCCCTCTCCCCCATCCAAGGTGTCCCGTCCGGGCCCACCCTGCAAGCGGTCGCTACCCCTCATACCCTGCAACACATCATCACCGTCATGTCCATAGAAGACATTGGCCCGCGAATCCCCTGTCAGGACATCATCCGCAAAGCCGCCATGAATACCTTCAATGTTACGCAGGATATCTTCCAGACGGTTACCAATAAACACGCTGGCATCCCACATCCCGTTCAAAGTGACGGAAACAGGCTGACAGACATCAACATAACTGGCTATATCCAGCCCCGGGCCACCGTCAATTGTGTCATAACCTGGACCACCGTGAAAAACGTTATCGGCTGCATCCCCCCCCAGAATGTCATCATACGATGAGCCATGGATATTCTCGATATCTGACAGCAGGCCGTCCGGTTTTCCGCCTACCAATACCGGAGCTGGGGTTGTACCAGCCAGAAAGACAATCACCGGAGCATCATGACGCAGATAACTGACGGTATCACTTCCGAGACCACCATTAACGGTGTGCTCTCCCGGCCTGCCATGGAAAAAATCAGCCTCCTCTGTCCCGTCATAATAGTTCACCAGCGGGATCGGTTCGGGGGCAAATGATTCCAGAAAATCATCAAGAACTGCGTGTGAAGGCAGCCTTGGTCCCGCTTGGGGCAATGGCAACAGGCTATCCGTAAAAGTAGAAGCGTCCTTGGCCGAAACGGGGTTCTCGGATTTATCTGGTGCTGCAGACCCGTTAACCAGAATCTGAAGTTCGGGGACAGAAGCATTCCCATCAAGATCAACCAAGAGACGTAACCCGGAATCAGAATCGGAACGTACAGACCAAACAGAATATGGGGCAGGTGTCAAACCACTGAAGACAAGATCTATACCGGGCTGGTCATGCCCAACCGCAGGAGAAAGCAAAGCTCGCGCAGAAGGGGTGAAGTATGAAATGGTTATAGGGCCACTCCGGAAGATGCTACGAAAGCCGTGCTCCCCCGATAGCTTGCATGCATATAGATCAGACGCGTCCACACTATGAAGATGCCCATTAACTACATGCAAAGTATCCATATTTCCCCCTTTGCCTCCACGACAATCATGATCCGAAAAAAGGCCGACACTATCACAATAGATAGATCCCTACACGGGAACCCTTCGCCTTGTGACAAACAAAAAAAATCTGCCCCCACATAAAGAAAGAAGGGGCAGATTCATGTCAGAAAATAGATACATAAATATCAATGATCCAGCCTTTAAAGGCGATTATATATAATTAATATTTGTTATTTATAATATATATACTTGCTTTCATTATTTCAGCGTGATGCATGATATTATCCTTCAGGCCCCGCACATAAAGAAAAAGGACCCAACACACTCGAAAGACTATACGAGCAAGAAATCGTCTACCGACAGATTCTGTACTCCATGCAGACGAAGAAAGAATTCAGACCGCGTATCACCGTCGACGTCAGCCATTACGACAGAACCGTCGGCCCCATCGCTTGTATACCAAACAGAGTATGCCGCTTCTTGATGCCCCGAGAAATCAAGACCGCGCTGGCCATCGGGACGATGAACATCCGCACCAATCATTGCAAGATCAATCCTGTCACCTTGCTCTGAACTGAAATCCGTGATGACGTCTCCCCCTTCAGCTATACGGTTATAGGTGAACGTGTCTGCACCACTACCGCCACTCAGATAATCAACCCCCAAACCACCAACCAACTGATCCCTGCCTGCACCAGAGGATAAAATGTTATCACGGTGATCACCAATCAGCACATCATCTCCTGAACCCGTGCTGACACGCGTAACGGTCGGGGCAATATTGCCCATCACATGAGCCATGAGGACATCATCACAGTCCTCTCCATCCGGTGAAGGCCCCGGATAAACAGCCTCAAGGCTATATGACAATCCCGGAAGATCAATAAACGTGGACTGTGTATCGGAAACGGCAAGGCAATCTAGGCCCTTGGACGTGATGCGGGGACCAAATGTCCCGAAAAGGAAGGCGTCTACTGCTATCGCATCAACACCCTGCAGGACCAATGAAAACTCCGCAGTCTCTTCCTGACCATCTGTATCAGCAAACAACCGGATACCCGCCCCTTCTTCCAAGGGCTTGTACCACAGGGAATGGGCTTGTGACTGCTGACCGGAGAACAGGAACGGCTGGCTCCCGTCTGCCGTACTATTCGCATCAAATTCACTGAAATCCAGCTGGTCGCCTTCTGCAGTACTGAAATCGGTAATGACATCTTCCGTACGCTCAGCACGCTCATAGGCAAAAACATCGGCCCCGGCACCACCAGTCAGACGATCCGCACCACCAAGACCGTTAAAGAAATTGTCGTGCTGGTCGCCAACAAGAACATCGTTCCCACCACTCCCGATAACGGCCTCGATATTGCGCACAATATCCTCGGGCTGACCATCAACCATAACAGGGGAGTCTTGGTCACCGTTCAGGGCAACAGAAACCGGCACGATACGCATTTCGTAGCTGATGGCATCATATCCCTCACCGCCATCAATCAGGTCATGCCCGGCCATCCCGTACAAGGCATCATCCCCGGCCCCCCTAGGAGCACATTGTCCTGTGCATTACCGGTAATGTAGTCGCTACGAGTCCCGCCAATAACGCCCTCTATGCCGCGCACAAGATCCTTGGGCAGGCCACCTGCATGGACAACCGTATACAGGGAATCAGGCAGGGCAACACGGATGGACAGGTCCTGGGTAGAATAGTCTAGGATGTCGTACCCTGGCCCCCCATCGAAAACGTCCATTCCCCCGCTGCCACGAAACAGAACACCGGCTCCATTCTTTTCAGCAGGGTGATCATGGCCATTTGTACCGTAAAAAACTTCCAGCCCCTGGGACAGAGCAATACTGGGAATCAGGTCGCTCCAGAGAGAGTATAGTGTCCTGTCTGCAAGATGGAACGGTACAATCGGATAATAGAAAACCTGCTCGGCACACACAGGCGCATTCTCCTGCTCCGCAGAGTCAGATCCGGCACCCGCAACCTGCACCGCGCCATCAGCATATTCCCCTGTTGTGTAGGAATGCGCGTCTTTCTCGGATACTCTCATCATGGAAAACCCCCAATAGTAATTGTGATAAACACAAAACAATCATAAATAAACCCCTTGGTCTATCCCTGATTCCATGACTCCATACCTCTATGTCCCAGAGGCGGCACATTCCCCCCATTCGAATAACGGGGGGAATGACCAAACAAGGGACACAAGAACGGGATCAACTCAAAACTAGATCTGTCTGCGACAGGCTGCTGACACCCAGAAGAAAAATGGAGAAGTCTGCTTGGGCATCACCATTGTCATCAGCAAACAACAGCGTATTGCCACTCCCATCCGGCTGATACCACACGCCGTTGGCCCCTGCGTTCTGACCATGGAAAACAAAATTCTGGTCACCGGGAAGTGCTTTGTTGGCATCAATAGAAGCCAGCTTGATACGATCCCCATCCTTGCTGCTGAAATCCATAATGGTATCGCGCGAGACTTCATCAGCCCCCGAATCAGAAATCAGGAAATACAAGAAGGTGTCAGCACCGCCTCCACCACCCAGAATGTCGGCACCTCTCCCCCCGGACAGGCTGTTGTCGCTGTAATCGCCAACCAAGCGATCGTTGCCGGACCCACCCCATATAGACTCGATATTGATCAGGGTGTCCTGTGCTACTCCATTGAAGAACACGCGGGCCGGGTTCTCCCCGTCCAAGGTAACAACAATGGATTCAGAGCGATCCGTATAATCGGCAATGTCGACGCCAAAACCTCCGTCCAAGGTATCATGGCCAAGGCCTGCCTTGAACCAGTCATTCCCATCCCCCCCACGCAGGATATTGTTGCCCTCATCACCGAAAATGCGGTCATTCATGCTTGAACCGGTCACATTCTCGATATTGCGAATACGGTCCTCAACTTGACCATCAATGGATACATTAGCCCAAGCTGACCCCGCCAAGGTTACCTCCACACCTTTGCTGCTGTAGCTGTAATCAACAGTATCCTGCCCAGCACCGCCGTCGATTTCATCATTGCCTCCATGACCGACAAAGGTGTTATTCATGGCATCACCGACTAGGACATCATCTGCCCTACCCCCATCAATGTTTTCTATATTCCGAATCCGGTCTGGCTGCTGACCACTACCCGTAGAAACCATAGCCCATTGATTACCGGCCAATGTGACCTTAATCGACCCGGGGCTATAACGGTAATCAACGGTGTCCGAACCGGGGCCTCCATCAATGGTGTCTGCACCAAAGCCAGGAGTGAATGTATTGTCGTTATTATCACCGGTCAGAGTATCCCCGTAATTACCAGCAACAATATTTTCTATGTTGCGGACCTGAGCAGCACTCGACAAACCAGTATAAAATATCTTGGACCAGTTTGATCCATTCAAGGTCAAGGAGACAGGAACCGACGTCATAACAAGACTGACAGTATCTTTTCCGTCTCCCCCATCTATATTTAATGGCGTTGCCGATGGCAGTGGAGCCAAAATATAATTCTGCCACGTACCGCCGGTGATCGTGCTGGACGGCGGAAAGGTGTACTTCTGCCCGCCAAAATGAACCTCGGAATTGAAAAGGTCAAAGTAGGCATACTCGCCACTGTTCTTGACGGCCTCAAGAACAGTATCTGGTCCTATATCAGGTCGTTGTGAAAGCACAAAGTCAGAAGCGGACACAGATGAACAGTTCTTCAACCTGATTGTAAAGTCGGAAACAGCATCACCCGTTTCATCAACACGCAGCACCAGATCCTTGCCATCCTGCGTTGACCAGACAGCATTCTTCGCAGGCCCTTTCACGCCAAAGTCATAAACAAGCAGGCCCCTGTCCAAGTGAGCCAGATCAATCCGGTCACCTTCAGCTGCATTGAAATCCTGTATAACCTGCTCGGCACTTGGCGTACCAAAGATCGCAGAAGGGTCATTAAAACCAAAGCGCCCACTGTAAACAAACGTGTCGGCACCAGGGCCACCGGATAATGTGGCGTACTGGAATTCGACAGCCAATGTGTCATCGCCACTGCCAGCCGTGACGATTTCAATAGAGTGCAGATAATCTTTTTCGACCGTCCCGATTGATGCGTATCCCCATGAATCGCCGCGCAAGACAATTTCGAGGGGGAGCGTATAGCCAGCATAACTAACAGAGTCTGTTCCTTCCCCTCCCCCCAGAAAATCATTCCCGGCCCCGCCATCCAGAACATCATCGCCCTTGTCACCATACAGGGCATCATGGCCGGCACCACCGCTCAGGACATCATCACCCTCATTGCCCAGCAGGACATTGTCACTGGCATTCCCTGTTATCCGGTCATGACCAGTGCCACCAACGATAGCTTCGATATTCCTCAGCATATCTTTTTCAAGGCCATTAACACGAACCACGGCGTCTTCAGCACCATCCGCCAGGGTTACAACAACAGGCCCTTGCTCTGATTCATAGTTCATGCTGTCACGGCCACCACGACCATCAATGACATCGCGACCACCACTGGAGCGGAATCTATTGTTGGCATCGTTGCCTGTCAGGTGATCATCCGCAGCACCCCCGGACAAACCAGAATAGCCCATAATTTCTGCCACACGCACACCATTGACCAGAACAGGAGACGGGGTTCCCGAATCAAGCGTTATGTTCACTGGATCTGTGGCAAAATCCATGATGTAAACTGCGTCTTCAATACCCTGAGAAAGCGGGACAACAGGATCAAGAATGAAATCTTTTGCCAACAGGGAATGAACGTTATTAAGGCGTACAGAGAAATCAGCCGCCGCATCACCACTGACATCGGCGTAAACCACAACGCCCAAGCTATCTTTCACGTACCAGACACCACCGGCTCTGGCTTCCGTACCACCGAACGTCAGCGGACGATACGCACCCGATGCGTCAAAGACGACCAATGCGGAAAGATCAATGCGATCGCCATGGACACTGCTGAAGTCCGTTATCGTATCGCGTTCTTGAGGTAGAGGACCCGATTCATAGGCACTGCGATACCAGAATACGTCTGCCCCAAGGCCGCCCGTAAGACGGTCGGCACCCATGTCACCGTGCAGGCGGTCATTCCCCCCGGCGCCAGAGAGCGTATCATTCCCCATTGCACCGCTAAGAACATTGTCCGCGCTGTCACCAACGAGGGTATCTGCAGCAAACCCACCCATAACATTCTCGATATTGCTGATGGTCGCAGCAGCAACACCATTGATGGTTACGGTCACAGGGCGCGCACGATCCAGCGTGACAGAAATAGGCCCGATCGCATCACCGAAAACAGCCGTATCCTGCCCCTCTTTTCCATCAAGTACATCATGGCCACCATAACCCGTAAACCGGTTATCCTGAGCATCCCCAGTCAGGTGATCATCATGGGAACTGCCAACGATATCCTTGACTCCCTGAACACGGCCAACCTCAACACCATTCACCCGAACCGGGACAGGCACCGCACCATACCCTGTTTGTCCCCCTTCCAAGGAGACTTGGACCGGCCCACCCAGCGCACTGGTCACCAATACGCCATTGGCATCCACCAAGGAAACAACCCCTGCTGTGTCCAGAATCAGATTTTCGGCGGACAGTGATTTCACGTCCTTCAGGCGCACGGAGAAATCCTCTTTTGTATCCCCGGACGTATCGGCAAAGACTGTCAACCCGGACGCATCAGATTTGTACCACAGCGAAAAGGAGCTCGGGGTTTGACCACTGAACGTTAGGGCCTGATGTCCCTGTAAAATAGCATTGGCATCCAGCTCCGAGAAATCCAAGCGGTCGTCATCAGCAGGGCTGAAATCATGGATGGTATCCCGCACTATAATGCCCGGCCCGGAATCAGAAACATTGCGCCAAGCAAACACATCGGCCCCGGCACCGCCTGTCAGATGGTCTGCTCCGCCATCACCGTAAAGACGGTCACGGCCGGCACCGCCGTCGATATGGTCTGCCCCGTCACCACCTTCCAAGACGTTGTCACCGCTATCACCCGTCAGATGATCTGCTCCGGCACCTCCTTGCACATTCTCGATATTACGCAGGGTGTCCTTGCCTTGACCATCAACCTTGACAACAGAACTGACGGCCCCGTTGAGGGTTATGGAAACAGGACGATCCAAGAAGGCGTAGCTGACCGTATCGATGCCATCGCCGCCATCGATGGTATCGCGCCCGCCTCTTCCTTCAAGGAGGTCATTACCCCGTCCACCCTGCAACCGGTTGTTCCCGTCGTTGCCGCGCAGGATATCGTGACCGTTTCCACCCTCTGCATTCTCGATATCCGTGCCATAGGCAATACCCAGGATTCCGCTGCCCTTGTCCCAAGCTGCCGGATCGGATTTGGTATCAACGCCGCCAAAGAACGACAGGGTGCCGGGTGTCAGATCAATGTTGGCAGACGTATCCCGTCCGCTCCAGCTGACCGTATCATTGCCGCCCGCATCCCAGATGGTTTCATAAACATAGGTCTTGCCGGCAAAGTCATACCGGTTGTCACCGGTGCGGGTTGTCATGTTCTTCCCGTACAGATACTGCAACGCGGCCATGTCATTGAGCATGTAGGTCAGCGGCGTGGACTTGAAGCCGCCGGAGCCATCATCGCCAATCTTGGACTTGTATGACATTAATGAGTAGGCTGAAGAATCATACGTGCGCGTCACGGGGAAGCCGTGATCATTATCATGTGGGTGCTTCAGCCCTAGGGCATGACCAATCTCGTGCATGGCAATGGAACGCAGTTCACTCCCGACGGGAGCATCCATTTTTGGATAACTGTACCAAGCATCAAACCAGACAGATCCGGCGAAATCATCCTCTGAAGGATAGGATGCATGGGCCAACACACCCAAAAGACTGGTTCCGGACAGTGTCTTGCTGGCACCGATCAAAATGCGCCCAGGCTCCCCGCCTCCCTTTTGTTCCGTGAACGAGAGACTGGTAAAATCTGCAAGATGCCTGAATACACCGGCAATCGATGACTTCAGACCATCTGTAATGAAGGAAGGATCAAGCGCCGTACCTTCCTCCCAGTCTGTGGTTACACTCTCGTACTCTGGGGATACAAAACTGTATGTCAGCTTCAGGGCTTTTCCCGGGATACCGTCGGAAGACCAGAACCTCCCCCCAAGCAGGGAATCAATTTCATGCCTTCCGCTGGAAGGCGCTGTAAACGCACTGTTGTATCTGGCAGATCCGATACCCATAACCCGATTCCTCCTTGGCCACCGCCATCACAATCATGAAGCGATAACAATCAGATCCTTCTATTTAAGATAAGTCAACATTCAATTCACCCCTGACATTACAACCAGAAGATAGAAACTTAACTTTTTGTACATATAGCTATTGGGTCAGGGCGCCGAACTGTGTCTGATATCCATGGCAGCCAGATGCATCCGCGCGCGCTCCGCTTCTGTAGAGTCCGGATTCCCAAGAATAACCGCCATCCAGTCCTTGCGCGCTGCTGCTGTATCGCCCATACGGCACAGCAAGATACCGCGCTCGACCAGCGCACCGCGATCGCCAGGGATCAACGCAAGCGCACGCTCCAGATCAGTCAAGGCCAGATCCGTAGCATCCAGTTGCCGCCAGACAGAGGCGCGCAAAAGCAACGCAGGGCCATATTCCGGCCGATGATCCAAAAGGGTATTCAGATCATCCACCGCTTCCCACAAACGACCTGCAGTCGCTGACAGCTCTGCACGATCTTCAAGAATTGCGGCATTCTCTGGGGAAATATCTTGAATCTGTCCCAGAAGAAACAAGGCATATCCGGGATCTCTGGCCTGAATCCAAGCCGATGCCGCTTGGTGTAACAACGGCGCATAGTGTGCGGGATCTTCACGATGCTCCTCGGCCAATGCCTCAAGGATGACCGCAGCCTCACTGAACTGCCCCAGCTCGATCAGGGCCGACGCACGGCAGTGACGAGCCGATGCTCCACCAGCCTGCTCTTCCCAAGATATGGCCAGACGCAGGGCGGCACGAGGGTCCTGCCGACTTTGCGCCATACACGCACCATATTCTGCCGTCAGCCCCGCCACAGGAAGTGCCACGCAGGCAACCATAACCAGAACGGGTGCAATACCCTTGATCATCACCAGCCAGACTCCCTGCCCACAAACACGTTCAACACACGAAAACAGGCATACGATACTCAGTCATTGCCTGTCATGACAGAACATGATGTTCTTGCAGCCAAACAAAGGATCAGGACACCACATGCCAACACTTCTCTGTTCCGGTTTCGGATTTTGCGCCGCCGCCCTCGCCAGTCGCCTTCTTGAAGAAGGCTGGACCGTACGAGGCACAACGCGGCACCCGGAGAAGGCCGATGCTTTACGGGCAGCCGGGATTGAAACCTGGATCTTTGATGGACAAACCCCCATGCCTGCAGAGGCACTGGATGGCGTCACCCACATCTTGGTCTCGGCAGCCCCCCGGGAGCATGATGGAAAGATCGTTGATCCGGTACTGGACTGTCACCGTGAACAGCTGCGCCAAGCAACCGAAGCCGGAACCCTCCGCTGGGTCGGGTATCTGTCATCAACAGGCGTCTATGGTGACCACCAAGGTGCCATTGTAACCGAAGGTACTCCTGTTTCCGGCAAGGGCTCCGGCAGCTCCCCCTCCACAGCCCGGATCGAGGCAGAACGGCAATGGCTGGAACAGGGGGGGCCGATACATATTTTCCGCCTGTCCGGCATTTATGGCCCCGGTCGCAGTGCTTTGGACAGCATCCGCAGCGGGCGGGCGCAACGGATTGTAAAACCCGGGCACGTTTTCTGCCGCATCCACGTTGATGACATCGCCACAGTTCTGAGAGCCTCTGCACTGCGACCAAATCCGGGACGGATTTATAATGTTGCCGACGACGAACCCGCGCCTTATGCCGATGTTGTAACGTGGGCCTGCACACTGCTGGGCGTGACACCACCCCCCGAAACCCCGTGGGAAAAGGCACAGCTCAGCCCGATGAGCGCCGGTTTTTATAATGCCTGCCGGAGGGTGGACAATACACGGATCAAGGAAGAACTCGGCATCACCTTGGCTTTTCCCACATACAGGGATGGTCTGCAGTCTATTCTGGAGTTCGAACAGATCAACAGGCAGACCGCCCAGAAGCTACAGCCAGCAGAAACATAAAGGCAGGGTTATTATAATAAAAAAGGCGGAGCCACCTGACAAAGCGGCCCGCCTTTTAGACTGTCCTGGTCACCTGATGCAAAGGAAACCAGAGCCCGGGATTATTTGGGAGCCAGCAGCATGGTCATCTGCCGCCCCTCCATCTTCGGAAACTGCTCGACCTTGACAAATTCCACAGTCTCCTCACGCACCCGGTTCAGCACGTCCATGCCGATATTCTGGTGCGCCAGCTCACGCCCACGAAAGCGCAAGGTTACCTTGACCTTGTCACCTTCCTCGATGAACCGCTTCAACGCGCGCATTTTCACGTTGTAGTCGTTATCATCGATATTGGGGCGCATCTTGATTTCTTTGACCTCGATGATCTTGGCCTTCTTGCGCTGCTCGGCCTTGCGCTTCTGATTCTCGTACTTGAACTTGCCATAGTCGAGAATCTTGCACACTGGCGGCTCTGCATTCGGCGAGATCTCGACAAGGTCAAGACCAGCTTCGTCAGCCATTTCCTGGGCTTCGCGGATATGCACCACACCGACCTGCTCGCCATCTTGGTCGATCAGGCGGATCATCTGGGCGGTGATCATATCATTGACGCGCGGTCCATCTTTGGACGGCGGCGTCTGCATCGGTGACCTGGCTATGTAACCCTCTCCATGACATACAGAAACAACAAGGACCCCTGACCAATTCGGTGGAGCCCCCTGTCTTATCCTTCCTGTATAGTCAGTCGGATGTACGCGGGTGGCTCCTTTCCGGTCGTGAACCGGGGTCCGGTTCATTAAAGCGGCGGGGCGAACAACTAGCCCGGCATCCGCGCTTCCCCTGCAATCTTAACCAGGGCAGCTTCCAGCGCAAGTACTTCTTGCGCCTGACCACCCAAACAACGCAGTGCAACCGTTCGCTCTTCGGCCTCTCGGCGCCCAACAACCAGTATCCATGGAACTTTGGCGTGTGAATGCTCGCGGACCTTGAAGTTGATCTTTTCGTTACGCACGTCCAAGTCAGCCCTGATTCCCCGCTCTTTCAGAGCAGCCAAAACTTCGGAAGCCCAAGCATTGCCATCGGATGTGATTGTTGCAACAACAACCTGGACAGGTGCCAACCATGCGGGAAAACGTCCTGCAAAATTCTCGATCAAAATGCCAACAAAGCGTTCAAAAGACCCGAGAACCGCACGATGCAGCATAACCGGACGCTGCCGGCTGCCATCCTCGGCAACATAGCTGGCATCCAGACGCTCGGGAAGAACATAGTCAACCTGCAAGGTGCCGCACTGCCAGTCACGCCCGATGGCATCCCTCAGAACAAATTCCAGCTTCGGGCCATAGAAAGCCCCCTCGCCCGGGTTTGGCAGCGCTTCCAGCCCAGCCGCAGCTGTAGCCCGGCGCAGGGCATCTTCCGCCCGGTCCCAGACATCATCGGATCCAGCCCGATTCTCGGGACGGTCCGAAAACTTGACCTTGATCTCAGTAAAACCAAAGTCAGCATACACAGACTGCAAAAGATCACAGAACGCGCGGGTCTCGCTTTCGATTTGCTCGTCTGTACAGAAAATGTGGGCGTCATCCTGGGTAAAGGCCCGCACCCGCATCAACCCGTGCAGGGACCCGGAAGGTTCATTGCGATGGCAACTGCCAAACTCAGCCATACGCAGGGGCAGATCACGATAAGACTTGATCCCCTGCCGGAAAATCTGGATGTGGCATGGACAGTTCATTGGCTTGATGGCCAAGGTCTTGTCCTCAGACCCGGTCACAAACATATGCTCGCGGTATTTGCCCCAGTGACCGGATTGTTCCCACAACACACTGTCCACAAGCTGGGGTGTATTCACTTCCACATAGCCGGATGCTTCCAGGCGGTTGCGCATATAGGTTTGCAGGGTCCGGTAAATGGACCACCCCTTGGGATGCCAGAACACCGCACCGTGCGCTTCAGACTGGAAATGGAACAGGTCCAGCTCCTTGCCCAGCCGGCGGTGGTCACGCTTTTCGGCTTCCTCCAGCATGTGCAGGTGATCATCCAGCTGACGCGAGGTAGCCCAGGCAGTCCCGTAAATGCGCTGCAGCATGGCATTGCGGGAATCCCCACGCCAATAGGCACCGGCCACCTTCATCAAACGGAAGGCCTTCCCCAGACGACCGGTGGACGGCAAATGCGGTCCACGGCACAGGTCTTTCCAGTCGCCCTGGCGATACACCGTTATCGTCTCGCTTCCCGGCAAGTCACGAATAATTTCAGCCTTGTAGACCTCGCCGATGGACTCAAAGTGAGCAATTGCCTCGTTCCGGTCCCAGACCTCGCGCACAATATCCAGATTGCGGTCCACGATTTCCCGCATACGGGCCTCGATGGCCTCTAAGTCATCGGTGGAGAAGGGTTCGTCACGGGCAAAATCGTAATAAAAGCCATTCTCGATAGATGGACCAATTGTCACCTGGGTCCCCGGATACAATTCCTGAACCGCCTGGGCCATCACGTGTGCGGCATCGTGACGCAACAGCTCCAGCGCGGCATCATCACGGGCCGTCAGAATGGATACGGTTGCATCGGATTCGATCACACGGTTCAGGTCCCGCATCTCGCCATCCACCAGAACCGCCAAGGCGGCTTTTGCCAGACCGGGGCTGATGGAATGGGCAAGATCCATACCGGTGACTGGATGATCAAACGCACGGACATTGCCGTCAGGCAGGGTAATCGCAACCATGATTTGTCTCTATATCTCTTCAGCGTCGCAGCCCGTCACACCACGGTACGGAAAACAGGATATCGGGCCGGAACAGGGAAAACATCAGCCAGAACACGGATCGGCACGATCCGGAATCAGCAACACAACAAAACGGGGAACGGCAGGATCAGACCACAGGGGTCACTGCGGGCCCCGTGCCACTAGTTCGGATCCCGTCCCTGCCGTGAAACAGGGCAGCGGCAAAACCGGAAGCACCGGGGCAAACGACAATACACGACACGCAGGAGAGTCCCATCCGAAGAAAAAACCAAGCCCCGGAATAGCGCATTTTACCCGGCACTGTCGAGTCCGGGCAGACCCAGGGCCTCACACACACGGGCAACCGGCATGGCCACCAGATCAGCAGACTGTAGAATGGTTACATCTGGACCACGTTGCCCACACAGGCGCGGATCGGAAGCGGATGAATACAATACGACCGACCGACACCCGACACCGGCCAGAAGATGCATCGGGCCGGTGTCATTCCCGACCGCCAGCGTTGCCCGACGAGCCAGAACGGCCAGATCGATGATAGACGTCCTGCCAACCAGCGACAGGGCACCGGGACACCAGGACATAATGGCATCCGCTTCAGACTGCTCAGCCGCAGTCCCGATGACAACCGGTGTCTGTCCGGATTGAAGCAAAACACGGGCCAGTGCGGCATAATGGTCTGCGGGCCAGCGCTTGTCAGGACGGTGCGGGGCTCCGCCGGGTACAAGAAGGGCAAAGGGACCATCGGGCAGGGAACCACACGACAGGGTGCCCCTCTCCAGCCAGGAGAAATCCGGAGACGGAATAGTCTCAATACCGGCGACACGCAGCTGCTCGGCTTGGCGTTCAACCGTATGCATCAGGTCCCGTTGCGGATTGTCATGCGGATGGCTGCAGCCACGGGCAATACCATTCCACTCCACATGATCACCAATCAGCCATCGGTAGGACGATGAACGCCCGGATGTCTGCAGGTCATAAACCCGGTCGAACTGCCCACCGCGCAAACAGGATCGCAACGCCAGCAAGGATGGCACCTGCCAGATGCGGGGACGTCTGTCTGTCCACACCGCGTCAAACCAAGGCGATGCTTCTGCCAGAGCAACATAAGGTGCCGTTGTCAGCAGGGTTATGTGTGCCCGGGGGTGGGCTGCCCGAATGGCGGCGAACGGACCAAAAGCTTGGACAAAATCGCCCAGCGCCGAGAGCCTGATCACCAGAATACGCTGCAAACCAGCACTCACCGCCCCAGAAGCTCCCGGTACACATCCAAGGTCTGTCGGCACATGGCGTCGGTTGTAAACTGCTCCCGCACATGTGCAATGGCACGGGCAGACAGTTCCAAACGTTGCGCGGCATCCAGATCCAGACACTCGGCCAAGGCGGCGGCCAGACTGTCGGCGTGTCCGGGTGCAAACAGCCAACCGGTGCGACCCGGCTCGACAATTTCAGGCGCAGCCCCGTGATCAGGAGCCACAACGGGGCGCCCCATGGCCTGACCTTCAGCGCATACCCGGCCAAAGGCCTCCGGATCCGTAGAGGCACTGACGACGACATCACTGACCATGTAGGCAGCGGGCATGTCATTGCACTCCCCGGCCAGAAGCACGCGGTCTTCAAGGCCGGCACGGATCACCGCACGCTCCAGCTTGCGCCGGAACGATGTCCGCCCTTGGTCCGATCCAACAAGGATACAGCGGAAACGGCGATCCTTCAGACGCGACAGGGCATCAATCAACAGCAATTGCCCCTTCCAGCGGGTCAGGCGCCCGGGCAACATGATCACCGGCTCCCCATCAGACAAGCGCCACTTGCGGCTGAGCTGGATCATGCGTTCCGCGCTGACCCGGTCCGGATCAAAGCGGCTGATGTCCACACCACGGTGGATAACCCGGACCGGGCCATCATCGGGCAGGTAATGGTCTAGGATATGACCACGGATAAAACGGGAAATAGCAATAACCCGGTCCCCCATCACCATCACCTTGTTATAGGGACGCTTGATCCCCAAAAGACCAAGATTATAGGTACCGTGGAAGGTCGTGACCAAGGGCACACCCTCACTCCGCGCCGCCCGCAAAGCCGCCCAGCCCGGTGCCCGGGAACGGACATGAACTAGAGAAACACCATGCTCGCGGATCAGGGACCGCAAGGCATCGGTATTGGCGCGCAGGCGACAAGGATTCTTGCTGGCCATCGGCAAGGTCACGTGCAGGGCACCAACCCGGTCCAGCTCACGCACCATCGGGCCACCCTCACTGGCGACAACCGCCTTCCAGCCTGCGGCCTGCAACGCGGCTGCCACTTCGACCGTGCCACGCTCCACCCCACCTGTCACCAGACGGGGTAGAACCTGCAAAATCACCGGGGCAGGCTGCTCGCCTGCAGAATCAGTGTTAAGGTGCGTCACTCTGGCCAACCCACAGACTCTGTTTTCATTTCGAAAGACCATTCCTGATGAATACCACAACCGGGTACCCTGCATCTGCAAAACCACAAAACATGCCACGCCCCGGCGGACGTTTCCTTGCATTCCGGAGCCTGGCACAAACAAACCCGAACGCCACGACCGGCGTTGTATTCCTGCACGGCCTGATGTCGGACATGGAGGGTGACAAAGCCTTGTATATGGAGCAACGCTGCCGGATGCAAGGGCGAGCCTTTGTTCGCTTCGACCAGATGGGTCACGGCGCCTCGTCCGGACGCTTCGACGAAGGCACAATTGGCGCATGGGTCGAAGACACCTTGGCCATTCTGGATACCCTGACAGAGGGGCCACAGATCCTAGTCGGATCATCCATGGGTGGGTGGCTTATGCTTCTGGCGGCCCGAGCCCGTCCACAGCGTGTGGCCGGACTGGTGGGGATTGCCGCCGCACCCGACTTTAGCGAAGACCTGACATGGCCAGCCCTGAGCCAGGCCCAGCGTCAGGATGTGGAAACACGGGGACGCACGGAAATCCCGTGCCCTTATTCAGAACAACCCTATGTTTTCACAAAAGCCTTCTTTGAGGATGGCAGGCAGAACCTTGTCCTGCGAACCCCCTTGCCCTTTGATGGCCCCGTCTGTCTTTTGCACGGGCAGCAGGATGATACCGTGCCGTGGGACACATCCGTACGGCTGGCAGATCATCTGCGCTCAGCCAGTGTGGAATGTATTCTGATCAAGTCCGGCGACCATCGACTCTCCCGCCCCCAAGATCTGGCCTGTCTGGGCAGGGCCTTGGACTCCGTTCTTGAACGTCAGGAAGAGGAGAAGCGCGCCGTCAGTTCCGTACCGGGTTGATATCGGCCGACAAATCCAGCATTGGCAGGATTTCGGCGCTCTGACGGTTGATGGCAATAAAAGCCTCGATGTGCGAATCTGACAGGGTCGGGATCACGGCGGATGTCTCGGCTACATAACGAGCCCGGTTGTGCAGGGTACGACAATCCGCGCACCGGGCCTCTAGGCGCTCGCTCAGAAGCTCGTCCAGCTGGGCCCAGAGTTGGGTATTCTCGGCAACACAAACCCGCAGTTCGTCTACGGTTCGCGCCCGGCTCATACGCTCAGCACACCGCTTCAGACGAACCGCATAAACAGACCATTCAACAAACGCCATAACGGGCTCCCTGATCCCAGCCCCGGAACGTCAGGGGGCAGGCCTGATGGACAAGACAATCCCCGCCGCTATAGACCGTCAAGCCCCGGACGGGGAATATGACTGTGCGAACACAGCTAAAAACCGGGTGTCAGAACAGCGAATCCTGCCGGGGGTCGGAATCCTGCCGAGTCCTACGTGAAACCCGCCCCCCGGGGCCACGGGCCACAACAGGCAGGTCTCCATCCGCAAGCTGGATGGACAGGACATCCCCGACGCGCACGGAAGCCCTGCGGTCAACCAGCAGACCATTCGAGTCCCGAACCACAGCATAACCACGCTGCAAGGCACGCTGCCACGAAGCCGCCTCAAGACGCTCCGCCGCATTAAGCAACCGCTGCCCCTCATCTTGCTGCAAACGGTGCATTGCGGCCACCAAGCGCTGCTCTAGGCCGGTTACACGATCACGCCCCTGCGCAAGACCACGCACTGGTGATACGGCTGCCAAACGCACTGCAGAAGATCCCAGTCGGGTGGAAGCACCTCCCAGAGACAGCCGAAAGGCACCGGACAGAGCAGATCCAGCCGTGTCCAGACGGGCAAAGGCCATTGCCACCCGGTCACGCGGATGGCGCAAGGCTGCCGCCAGAGCCAGAAAGCTGGACCGGTTCCGTTCCAGAAAACTGCCAACAGCCGTTCCAAGACGCTCCGCCCGGTCTTCCAGACGCTGCACATGGCCCTGCACCAGACGGTCAAGGGGTGGCAGGCCACGAGCCAAGCCCTGCAACCGGGTCCCCTGCTCCGCAAAGCTCCGCCGTGTTGCTGCTGTCAAACGGCGGGCTACATCGGCCACCTGCACACACAGGTCCAGACGCACTGGCACGGCAATTTCCGCAGCTCCGGTCGGGGTGGGAGCCCGCCGGTCAGCCGCAAAGTCGCACAGGGTCGTATCCGTCTCGTGCCCGACGGCGGAAATAACGGGAATATCCGAGGCGGCAACAGCCCGCACGACCTCTTCCTCGTTGAAGGCCATCAGGTCTTCCAAAGATCCGCCACCCCGAGCCACGATCACCAGATCGGGACGAACAATAGGGCTGTCGGAACCCAGCGCGTTGAAGCCCCGGACCGCTGCGGCAATCTGGGCCGCAGCGCCCTCTCCCTGCACAAGAACCGGCCAGACCAGAACATGAACCGGGAAGCGGTCGGACAAGCGGTGCAGGATATCGCGGATAACGGCCCCCGTCGGGCTGGTGACCACACCGATCACCCGGGGCAGGAACGGCAGCGCCTTCTTGGTTGCAGGATCAAACAGGCCTTCGGCCGCCAGGCGACGGCGACGCTCCTCCAGCAGCTTGAGCAGGGCCCCTTCCCCGGCCAGCTCAAGGGATTCAATCACAATCTGATAGGACGAGCGCCCGGGCCACGTTGTCAGGCGCCCGGTGACAATAACCTCCAGACCATCCTGCGGCTTTGTTCCCAGCTTCGGGTACGTGCCCTTCCAGATCACGCCGTCCAGAACAGCATTGTCATCCTTCAGACGCAGATAACAATGGCCTGACCCGGCCAGCTTGGGCTGACTGATTTCACCACGCACCCGGACACGGGCAAAACGATCCTCCACCATTCGTTTCAGGTCGGTGGATACTTCGGAAACAGTGCGTTCGGGCAGATTGTGAACCGGATCTGCCTGGCCGGTGGTTTCAGTCGCTGTCATAACGTGGGCGATGGCCGTTTCTTGTCTTCAGCACAGAAGGTGACGGGACGAAAACAGGATGCTAGAACAACAGCCGTTGCCGGTAAACATCTTTGGTCGAAAGAGAACACCATGAAAGTTCTGGTTGTTGGCTCAGGCGGGCGGGAGCATGCGCTGTGCCGGGCCCTGAAGCAGTCTCCACGCTGTTCCGCCCTGTTTTGCGCCCCCGGCAATGCCGGCATTGCCAGCCTTGCAACCGTGGTACCTGTTGCAGCAGAGGCGGTGGACGACCTGACCGCGTGGGCCAAGGCCAATACCGTGGACCTGGTGGTTATCGGCCCGGAAGCACCGCTGGTTCTCGGCCTTGCCGACCGTCTGCAAGAAGCTGGCATCAAGGTCTTCGGCCCATCGGCTGCGGCCGCAGCGCTGGAAGGCTCCAAGGGGTTCATGAAGGATGTCCTGCGTGATGCCGGTGTCCCGACGGCCTGGTACCAGCGATTCACCGACAGCCATGCTGCCCGGGCCTTTGTGACCGAAAAAGGTGCTCCGATTGTCATCAAGACCGACGGACTGGCCGCCGGCAAGGGCGTAATCCTGTGCCAAAACACCGAAGAGGCCCTGCAAGCTGTCACGGACATCATGGACCGACGCATTTTCGGAGATGCCGGTTCAGAAGTTATTATTGAACAGTTTCTGGAAGGCGAGGAACTCAGCTTCTTTGCCATCAGTGACGGCGAAACAGCGATTCCTCTGGCTGCCGCACAGGATCACAAGGCGGTCGGAGACGGGGATACAGGCCCCAATACCGGTGGAATGGGGGCCTATTGTCCAGCCCCGGCTTTTACCGATGCCCTGCGTGACGAACTGATGCAGAAAGCCATCCTGCCCACTGTGGCCCACATGAAGAAGCTGGGGCGCCCCTATCGCGGTGTCCTCTTCTGCGGGATCATGCTGACCGCTGATGGCCCCAAGGTTCTGGAATACAATGTGCGCTTCGGCGACCCCGAGTGTCAGGTTCTGATGGAGCGCCTGGACAGTGACATCCTGGAAGTCCTGCTGGCCGCAGCCGAAGGACGACTGGCCGATATCCGCCTGCACTGGAAAGATCAGGCAGCCCTGGTGGTAGTGATGGCAGCGCGCGGCTATCCCGGCACCTATGCCCGCAATACCGAAATCCGTGGGCTTGATGCCGCGTCCCGCTGCGAAGGTGTCTTTGTCTGCCACGCCGGAACCCGTGAAGAAAACGGGCGTATTCTTGCGACCGGGGGGCGGGTCCTTGGAATCACCGCCCTTGGCAGAACGGTCACCGAGGCACAGAAACGCGCCTACACCGCTGTCGATACCCTGGACTGGCCGGATGGATTCTGCCGGCGGGATATCGGCTGGCGTGCCGTAGCCCGTGAAAAGACGTGACCATACTGTCACACCTCTTTTTCAAAACACTCTCTCCACACGGCTGCCTGATAAACATCAGGCATGCCCTTTCTCTGAAACCGGATTGTACATGTCCTCTCCTGCTTCCTTTGCAAAGGCTATTGGCCACGACACCCTGCGCCTGTACTGGTCACTGCTGAAAATCATGGTCCCGGTGATGGTGCTGGTGCGCATTGCCGTCGAACTTGATGCGGTTCCACTCTTGGCCGCAGCCTTTGAACCCCTGACCGGCCTGGTCGGCCTGCCCCCGGAAACCGGCATGGTCTGGGCCACCACCTGCCTGGTGGGTATTTACGGCGGCGTGGCTGTCTTGCTGGGCCTGCTGCCCGAACTCTCCCTGAGTGCCGCCGACCTGACTGTTCTGGGTGGCATGATGCTGGCCGCGCACAGCTTCCCGATCGAACTGAGGGTTGCCCGCCGTGCCGGCGTCGGCATCGGGCTGACCGTTCTTCTGCGCATGGCCTTTGCTGTTGGACAGGGAGCGCTTCTGCAGGCCTTTTACGGACACCTGGATATCCTGCAGGAACCGGGCACGGTTCTGTTGGCAACAGAAGGCGCATCACAGACACAAACCCGTCTGGTATGGCTGATCGAAAGCCTGAAATCGCTGGCCGTCATTCTGCCGGTTATTGCCGGGCTTGTGCTGGTCCTGCGCATCATGGACCGTACCGGGATCACCGCCTGGCTGACCCGGATCATGGGCCCCCTTCTGCGCGTTATGGGCATGAGCCGTGATGCAGCCCCCCTGACCATGGTCGGTGTGCTATTGGGCCTGACCTATGGCGGCGGGCTGATTATCGACCGGGCCCGCAGCGGTGCCCTGAAGGCACGGGATGTGGTTATCTCCGTGTGCTTCATGTCGCTGTGCCACAATCTGATCGAGGACAGCCTGCTCGTCTTAGCCATGGGCGGACATTGGAGCGGCATCATCGTTGCCCGCATCATCATGGCCGTCGGCGTGATTGCGGTTCTGGCGCGCATCATCCACGCCATGCCGGACAGCCTGTTCCATCGCCTGGTTTTCTGCCGGGAACCGCAGGACAGCGAAGCCAAAGCCGCATCATCCTGACCGGAAAGACCAATCCCGGGGCCGGCGTTGCCTGAGCGCACGGCCCCGGGATGAAGGCTGTTCTCAGATACGCTCGGACAGCCAGATTGCGAGCCGGGTTCCGGCCTTGACCGCCCCATGCAGAAGGGTATAGGCCGGTGCCTGCTCCGCGCCGTTCTCATACCCGATGTCGCGGTGCTCCAGCTCTTCCTCGCGGAAGCGGGCAATCGTGTCACGCAATGGCTTTTCGTCATCACCCAGCTGGTCAATCTGGTTCTGATAATGCTCGTCGATCGCTTCCTCGACAGCCACTGTGCAGGCCATCGCTGCTTTTTCACCCAACAGGGCGGTTCCCGCCCCCAGCATCCAGCCGGCGACATGCCACAACGGCTGCAGAGCAGTCGGGCGCACATGCCGTGCGGCAACCTGTCTCTCGAAGTAGGTGCAATGCTCGACTTCCTGGTCCAGCATATGACGCAGGGTTTGCGCATGCCTTCCTTTCGAGAGAACGGCAAGCTGTCCGGTATAGATCCGGACGGCACCATATTCCCCGGCATGGTTGACCCGCACAAAACGGTCCAGAAGCTGCTCGCGGGTCAAATCACCGGGGATATGCCCGTCTGCTGTCCGCCCGGCAGGCAGCACATTCCGGACCGCAGAAGACGATTCACGAACAAGGCTTTTGGTCATGGCTTATTCCCCCTGCTGCCGGGAAACCGGGAACACGCCCGACAGAAACACAAACACACCCAGCCCCGTCATGAACAGGGAGGCCAAGGCATTGTAGCTGGCAAAGGACAACCCGAACAGGGTCCACTGCACCACATTGCAGGCCGGGCGCACCGGACGGTCCAGCCCCTCCATCAGATCAGCCAGTCCCAAGGGGCCGGGAAGCTCACCGGTACACCCCTGAAAAGCCCACCATCCCTGCTCAACCCCAACATGATAGCCGGCCAAGGAAGCACCGGCGGCAAAGACCGCTGTGACAAGAAGAACCCCCGGCATGGGGCTGCGTCGGGCAAAGGGAAAAACAAGCCAACACGCAGATAGCAAACCAGCCAGAACCCACGGAACCCGCTCGTACAGACACAGGATACACGGCTCCAAGCCGAAGACATGCTCGGCCGTCAGGGCACCGGCAAGAGCAAGGACCGCAGCCCCCAAGATACAGGAAAAGAATAGGCGACAGGATATTGCAGATAAAGGCATGGAACTTCCGCACACATGGCAAACACCAACGCAGAGTGCACCTCTGGCGACAAAATGACCAGCCCCGACACCATAATTTTCAGCATACAATCAGGATAACGCCATTTTTTCCTTGGCGGAGCCCAGAAAAGCCTCTATAGAGTTTCGCCTTCGCATTGGCGGGCCACGCACGGGGGTGTGGCGGAATTGGTAGACGCGCGCGACTCAAAATCGTGTTCTGCAAAGAGTGTGGGTTCGAGTCCCTCCACCCCCACCATGGCTGGCCCGCCGCGAAAGATTGCCCCGCATCCCGAGATCCCGCAAAACAGGAAGCCGGCCCGAATGAACGTTGCCGCTGTCGTCACCGAACCGCTTTATGTGCTGACCATCAAATGCCCGGATGCGGTCGGAATTGTTGCTGCCGTGTCCGGTTTTCTGGCCGAAAACGAAGCCTTCATTACCGACAGCGCCCACTACGGCGATCCGGATACAGGCTTCTTTTTCATGCGCACGTCTTTCCGCGCCGGTGGCAAAAGTTTTCCAGCCCTAGATCGGTTGAAGGCAGGCTTTGACCTGATCGGCAGTCGGTTCGGGATGGAGTGGAGCATTAATAGTTCCGGCGACCGCCCCAAGGTCATGATTGCAGTATCCCGCTTTGGGCACTGCCTCAATGACCTGTTGCACAGCTGGCGTACGGGGCAGCTGGCGATCGACATCACCGGGGTGGTGTCCAACCACGTTGATTTCCGCGATCTGGTGGAATGGCACGGCATTCCCTTCCACTATCTGCCGGTAACAAAGGAAACTAAGGCAGATCAGGAAGCCCGCATGCTGGAGCTGTTTGCGGAAACGAAATCCGACCTGCTTGTGCTGGCGCGTTACATGCAGATTTTGTCCGAAGAAGCCTGCCGTACCTTGTCGGGACGCGCCATCAACATCCACCACTCTTTCCTCCCCAGCTTCAAGGGTGCCAAGCCCTACCAGCAGGCGCACAGCAAAGGGGTCAAGCTGATCGGGGCAACAGCGCATTACGTAACCGGTGATCTGGATGAAGGACCGATTATCGAACAAGCTGTTGAACGTGTAGACCATACCTTCTCTGTCGATGCCTTGGTACGGACCGGGCGCGATATCGAGACGATGGTTCTGTCCCGTGCCGTCCGCTGGCATGTCGAGAAACGGGTTATGGCCAACGGCAACAAGACTGTTGTCTTCCGGTAGGACGCCACAACAGTCAGACAAGGCTGCCCGTCACAGCAGCCTTGCGCACTAAAAGAGTATCACAGCAAAAAGTCTGGTCCCGCCAGAACAGCCGTACCTTGGACCATAATACGGATCTCGGCACTGGCAGGGTCCCCATCCATATCCACAGAACATACCGCACTAACGCCGTCCTCACCCATCTTATACCAGACGGAATAAGGGGTAGGCGTTGAGCCAGAAAAAGAAAGAGGCTGACGCCCGTCGGTATTCTTGTCTACATCTATGCGGGACAGATCAATACGATCACCTTCGTCACGACTGAAGTCGGTTATGGTATCTTCGCCGGTCTCGCCCTCGACGTACCAGAACCAGAACCGATCCGCACCACGTCCCCCGGTAAGACTATCCGAACCTCTCCCCCCCAAGAGAACATCATCACCGACAGAACCAATCAGGATATCGTCTTGGTTCCCACCAATGATCAGAGTATCAAGATCTCCGGAGCAGATCTTGGCACCTGTATCGCGAGGCCCAAGAACACTGGTAATATCCGAGCGCTGACTCAGGTCAATAACCTGATACCGGTTCAGACTCGAAAAATCAGCAATCCCACCTGATACAGTTGGCAGGTCAAGGTGTGCACCGTCCAGAGAGTCCATGCCCCGTATCACCATATCGATTTCAAGCGTCTCGGGATTACCGTCGGTATCACCGCATAGCTTGATGTTGCCCCCCTTGCGAGACACCGTGAGCTCTTCGGCCCCCCAAGGGAAGAAGGTCGGCTCAACAATCTCGGGAAGCGTAAACCAGACCGAGAAAGGAGCTGGCGCCTCATAGGTGAAGGCAAAGCCATGCCAAGAATCCAAGCCAAGGCCCACATCAAGAAGCCTCATCTCGATTCGGTCTCCCTGCTGTGGATCAAAATCCATCAGCACATCGCCCAGCGCTTCACTGGCAGAACGATAACGAAAACGATCGGCCCCCGGACCGCCGACCAGCACATCGGCACCAACGCCGCCAATAAGGACATCATCACCGACACCGCCTACCAATGTATCGTTGCCTCGACCGCCGTTCAGAAAATCATTTCCGTCCCCACCAGAAAGAATATCGCGACCAGGCCCGCCATACAGTCTGTCATTATCGCCCTGTCCATCCAGAAGATCCGCGCCACGACCGCCATACAGCGTGTCATCCCCATCTCCGCCGACAAGCGTATCGGCACCATTCCCGCCATACAGTGTGTCACTCCCGTCTCCACCGACAAGGACGTCAGACCGATGACTGCCCTGCAACGTATCCGACGTCGCTCCCCCAACAAGAACAAGCCCCACTGAACTGGGCACGGTTTTGCTGTCATACGTAGAATGGTTTGTCACACTCAACATCCCTGCTCCTGCTTGTCACAAGCTGTAATTCCATACCGGAACACACGCGTTATCTCGGAATAACTTCCAATAGAATAAACCCTCATAAATCGAAAATATGTCTATATATCAACCAATATTGCACTCATGGTAGATTTAAGGCGGCACGGAACCCTTTCTGCCCCTTGCAAAACAATAAAGGTTCCGTGACACGGCATGCCGCACCACGGAACCTTGCAGACCAGAATATTCTCAGAACAGGAAATCTGATGCGGCAAGTGACGAGACACCCTTGAGAAGGAAGGCTATCTCCGTGGTTTCAACATGACCATCTGTATCACCACACAAAACGATGTCACTACCCGCAGCATTGGGGACATACCACACAGCATGTGCGCGCGGCACCGTATCAGAAAATACAAGATCCTGAACGCCAGCTGCGGATGTATTGGCGTCAATCAGGCTGAAATCCAAGGTATCCCCTTCATCCTGACTGAAATCAGTAATAACATCACCAACCGTTGCCACAGCCGACCAATACACAAAAGAATCCGCACCACTACCACCGGTCAACACATCCTTGCCGTCCCCGCCTGCAAGGACATCGTTACCACCACCACCATGCAAGTGGTCGTCACCATCGCCCCCGGTCAGGGAATTGTCCGCACCGGTTCCATGCAGCTCCATCCCGACGATACGGGAACCAACCAGATTGGATATGCCCCGATAATCGGCCAGATCAATCGCCGTATAAGACCGGCTTGACGAGAAGTCGACAGTATCCATGGTAAAGACCGGCAGGGGAACAGAGCGAGCCTCAAGGACGGCAACGCCTTTCACGGCAATATTGATTTCGCGCGTGTCCACATTGCCATCGGTGTCTCCGTAAAGGTGTACACCTTTTCCATTGCCATCGACCTGATACCACAGGGAATGCGGACGCACGTTGGCTCCATGGAAGACAAGACCCTGCCATACATCCGGATTGTCGCCCGAATCTATCCCGTGCAAATCAATCCAGTCCCCCTGTGACGGGCTGAAGTCTGCAATCACATCGCCGACGGTTTCATCGACAGAGCGGTAATGGAAGCGATCCGCACCCCAGCCGCCGGACAACGTATCCCGACCAAGGCCACCACGCAGGATATCGGCCCCGGCGCCGCCAGAAAGGGTGTCGTTCCCGTCACCACCCTCAAGCGTGTCATTGCCGGCATCGCCGGTCAGGGTATCGTGACCACGGCCGCCATGCATAATGTCAGCTCCGGTCCCGCCGGTCAGGATGTCATTGCCATCATCACCGTAGAGGGTATCATTGCCTGCTTCTCCGGTCAGGATGTCGTTACCGCTACCACCGTGCAGGGTATCATCACCGGATCCGCCGACTAGGATATCATCCCCGGCTTCTCCGTATATCTGGTCGGGACCATCCCCCCCTGTCAGCACGTTGGGACCGCTGTCGCCGCGAATTTCCGCACCGGAATCAGCCGGCCCGACAACATTGTTGAAACCCCTGTAGGTGGCAATATCGATATGCCGGTGATGTGACGTCATAGAGAAGTCAAGAGTCTCCGGCGGAGGGGTCTTATTACCCGCATCACGCCCCTGCAACCCCGAGAAACGCCCCTCGTCATCCAGAACACGCAACAGGAACTTGGAAAACTGGGATGCGGTATAACCGGATATGGAAGCTTGGGGGGTATCGTAAGGCCCGTCGCCCGGTGAAATGACAAGCGGAGCCTGCAGAGAACCGTCCTCATCGCTGCCGGGAACCTGCTCCGGCATTGTTTCGCCCGACAACGCACTATCACCAAAACGGAAACCTGCCTTGGAAGTATCATGGGGCGATGGGATAAAAACACCGCGCAGCGCCTGCAGTGCTCCGGAAAGATCCGGTGTCTCGGCACGCAGGACAGGCATATCAAAGTCTGATGCCTGAAGTGACGTTATACCCCTGATTTCCAAACTGACCTCATGGGTACGGATGTTCCCGTCTGTATCCCCGCACAAGGTCACACTGTTCCCGTCTTCTCCCGGCTTGAACCACAGTGAATGGCGCACTGCCTTTGCACCGCCAAAGGACATGACCTGCCATCCCGCTTCGTAAATGTTGGCATCAACCTGATGCAGGTCAAGCCAGTCCCCTTCATCCCGATTGAAGTCAAGGATCACGTCATCAACAGTATAACTGGCAAGTGTATAGCGGAAACGATCGGCCCCTGCACCGCCACTCAACGCGTCGGCACCGGGACCACCATCAAGCACATCACGGCCATCTCCACCACGCAAAACATCATCTCCCCTTTCACCGTAGAGCTGGTCATCCCCACCTCCACCGATCAGGGTGTCATCACCATCATGTCCCGACAGCGTATCACCCCTGTCTCCGCCGGACAGGGTATTGGCGTCGGCATTTCCATGAATCTCTGCCCCAACATCAAGGGGGCCACGCACATGATTCACGCCGTTGTAGTAATCAAGATGGATATAGATATGCTTCGTTGTGGCCGAGAAATCGACCGTATCCCCCGCAAGGGAGGGAAGCTGGAGAGCTTCGGGGCCAAAGAACTCGGTGCCCTTGAGGTAGATGGCAATCTCTGCTGTTTCAGGATTGCCATCTGTATCACCCAACAGCTCCGTACCGAACCGTTCCCGATCAAAACGTGACCAGAGCGCATGAGCCTGCGGCGTGGTACCAGCAAAAACAAAGCCACTCCATGATGGCTCGTCTGATGAGCTTCCCGCATCAACCCTGGTCAGGTCAATCCAGTCCCCTTCCAGCATATTGAAATCTGTGATCACATCACCTTGGGCTTCCTCGGCACTGCTGTAGACGAAACGATCGGCTCCGCGCCCTCCGGTCATCTTGTCCGCGCCTGGGCCCCCCGTGACAAGGTCGTCACCCTCCCCACCATCAAGATAATCATCCCCGGCCCCGCCGTTGACATGATCATCGCCTTCCATGCCGTACAGCGTGTCATTCCCCTCATCCCCGATGACCGAGTCATCTTCTGTGCCACCAATCAGGACATTGGCGCCACTGCCACCCAGCAGTGTTGAGGAAACAGACCTTGGCCCCATAACCTGAAGGAAGGGATGATGTTCATGCAGGTTGACCAGATCGTAGTGAATCAGGTCAGAGAAATCCAGAGTACCATCCCTGCTGACAGGCAACTGAACATCGGAAGGATCAAGGACCTCGATACCCAGAAACTGGAGGTCAATCTCAACCGTTTCAGGATTCCCGTCCGTATCTCCATAAAGACGTACACCTGACCCGTCTGGATCAGGCCCGGACCACAAAGCATGGGGCCGTGGTTCTTCGCCACTGAACGTGAAAAGTTGCCACCCATCCACATGCGTGTTGGCATCAATGCGATAAAGGTCAACCCAGTCACCCTGATCGCGGTTGAAGTCGCTGATAACGTCACCTTGCACTTCGGCAGAGGTCCGATAATGGAACCGGTCCATACCCGGGCCACCGGTCAGAATATCAGCGCCAATTCCCCCCCTGAGGAAGTCATCACCATCGCCGCCATCAAGGATATCCCGGCCACCTTCTCCGTGCAGGCTGTCATTACCGCGCCCCCCACGCAGGGTATCATCGCCACTGGCACCAACAATATTATTCCCCTTGTCACCCCCGACCAATGCACCCGTAACACTGTCAGAACCCTGTATCCTGTTCCAAGCGTTTAGGGCACCAACCACCGAACTGACACCTTGGTAAGCCAGTTGATCCAGATTAATCGCGATTGGCTGGATATGGGCCGAGAAATCGACGGCATTACCACGGATAGCTGTCAACAGACCCAGATCAGTAGCATTGACACTGGATACACCTTCAATAGCAATATCGATTTCCGGGACGTCAGGGTCACCATCCACGTCACCCTGAACATGAACAGTCCCATCGCCCTCGATAAAGATTCGGTACCAAATGGAATTCGCTTGGGGCAACTGCCCGGAAAACACAAATTCCTGACGCCCAGGTTCATAAACATTGGCATCGATCGATGAAACATCAACCACATCCCCTTGGGACCGATTGAAGTCGACAATCAGGTCACCATGGGTTTCCACGGAATCCCTGTACAGGAAACGGTCTGCACCAAGACCACCGGTGAGAGTATCTGCCCCCTGACCACCAACTAGGATATCAGAGCCGCCACGACCGGACAAAATGTTGCTGCCTTCATCCCCGGCTAACCAATCATCACCAAAACCACCAAAAGCATGCTCGATATTGACGATTGTATCTTTCTCACGACCATCCACAAGAACGGCTGCACTTTGGGATCCCGCAAGAACCACATTGACGGGCAACAGAGCATCCCGGTAATCGATGGCATCCTCACCACCCCGACCATCCAAGTGATCAGGCCCGAAGCCTGCAACCAAGCGATCATTATGCTCCGTCCCTTCCTGTACCAAGGAATCGGGAGTCTTGGTTTGTGGTCCGGTCAAAACAAGATCCTGACTGGAGAGGGAAGACGTACTTCTCAACCAGACAACACGATCAGGCGACGCATCACCATCCACGTCAACAGCCAGCGTTACACCTTGCTCACCCGGACCGCCGCGGTACCAGACAGAATAGGGAGATGGTTCCTGACCACTGAAGCGAAGAGCTGGAAACCCAGACCTGATCATATGCTCACTGATCACCGACACATCAATTTTATCGCCTTCAACACTCTTGAAGTCGACAATCATGTCGTACTTGTCAGATGCCAGTTCGCGGAAAACAAACGTATCGGCACCCCCATTGCCCATCAGCCTGTCAGCCCCGTCACCACCATCAAGGTAGTCATCGCCCTCTGCACCAATCAGAAAATCATCGCCATCACGACCGAACAGACGGTCATTACCTTCCTCGCCGATCATACGATCACGCCGACCTGTCCCGATAATTTCATCGTTGCCGCGTGTACCAATAACAGCACGGCTAATACCCATATCTGTAGGCTGGAATTCTCTTTCGACAGACATCTGCTCCCCCGCAGTCTGTGAAAATACCGGATCAATTGCATTGATAAACAACGAAAACGTCAACAATAAAACTACATTATAAATCAGGTCATTAATTATAATGCACGGTATTATATGAATACTTTTTAACCAATAATATTCACGAAATGCGCAAAATAAAAAGACGAGACCACAGATGAACTCATATTAAGAACAGTCTCTGCCTGGAATTATTTTCTACTCATACGTTTTTCCACCCAAAGCTTCACAGCCTTGAGTAATTCATATCAGGCCCAAACATAGACCAAGCAGATTTCCCTCTTGCTCACAGAGACAGGGCAAGGCATACCCTCCCTTCTTTTCTCGCCTGCGAACGGAAACAGGATACGGCACCCGATGCGGGTTGATGCCTTTGACTTTGATCTGCCACGTGAGCAGATTGCCACGCGCCCCGTGTCACCGCGCCACAGTGCCCGGCTTCTGGATGTGGCACCCGATGGCCTGCACGACCGGACCATGCTGGACCTTCCTAGCCTTCTGGAACCGGGTGACGTGATGGTGTTCAATGACACCCGCGTCATTCCGGCCCGCCTGTCCGGGCTGCGGCCTGCCATCCATCCCGGCTGTCAGCCGGCCGGCGTGGACATCACCCTTCATCAAGGCCTTGGGCCAGACACTTGGGCTGCCTTTGCAAAGGGTGCCCGCAAGCTGTCTCCCGGACAAACCGTTGTCCTGTCAGCAGATGGGGACTTTACGGCCCGTGTCGAAAACAGGCAGGAAGGGGGCGAGATTGTCCTGCGCTTTGACCGCAGCGGGGCTGATCTGATGGCCGCCCTAGAGCGCCACGGCCATATTCCCCTCCCCCCCTACATGGGGCGAAAAGATGACGCTCGCGACCGGCAGGACTACCAGACGGTTTATGCCTCCCGCGATGGCGCTGTTGCCGCCCCCACGGCCGGCCTCCACTTCACGCCGGAACTTCTGGAAGCCATTGATGCCCGGGGGATTCGTCGGGTGCATGTCACCCTGCATGTCGGTGCCGGCACCTTTCTACCCGTAAAGGCCGAAGACACCCGTGATCACCGCATGCATGCCGAAACCGGGGACATTTCAGCCGATGCTGCTAGGACCATCACACAAGCCCGGGAACAGGGCGGACGGGTCGTCTGCGTTGGCACAACATCGCTGCGCTTGCTGGAAAGTGCGGCCGCACCGGATGGCTCCCTGTCGGCGTGGTCCGGTTCCACCTCTATTTTTATCACGCCCGGCTATCAATTCCGGATCGCCGATCTTCTGGTTACCAACTTCCATCTGCCGCGTTCTACCTTGTTCATGCTTGTCTGCGCCCTAGCCGGCCTAGACGCGATGCACGCGGCCTATGCCCACGCTATAAAGGCCGGATACCGGTTTTATTCCTACGGCGACGGGTCGCTGTTACGGTGCAAGGATTCCTGTTGATGACGGCTTTTTCCTTCTCGGTCCTGAAAACAGACGGCGCAGCCCGCCTAGGGCGCATTGAAACCGCACACGGCCCCGTGGATACACCCACCTTCATGCCGGTTGGCACGGCCGGAACGGTCAAAGGCATGCTGCCTGAAAGCGTTGCATCTACAGGGGCTCAGATGATTCTGGGCAATACCTATCACCTGATGCTGCGACCCGGGGCCGACCGGGTGCAGTCCTTGGGGGGATTGCACCAGATGATGAACTGGCCTGGCCCGATCCTGACGGATTCCGGCGGATTCCAGGTCATGAGCCTGGCCAAGCTGCGCAAAATGACCGAAGACGGCGTCACCTTCCGCAGCCATATTGACGGGTCGTCGTGGACGCTGACCCCGGAATACTCCACCGACATCCAGTACAAGCTGGATGCCACGGTAACCATGGCCTTCGATGAATGCACCCCTTGGCCCGTGGACAAAAAAACGGCTGCCCATTCGATGCGCCTGTCCATGCGCTGGGCTGTACGCTCGCGTAGTGCCTTTGTCCCGCGTGAAGGCTATGGCCAGTTCGGCATTGTACAAGGCAGCGTCTTCCCTGACCTGCGGGCAGAAAGCATGGCCCGGCTGCGGGAGATTGATTTCGAGGGCTATGCCGTCGGGGGCTTGGCCGTCGGGGAAGGACAGGAACTGATGTTCCAGACCCTCGACAGCACCGTACCCGACATGCCGGTCGGCAAGCCCCGCTATCTGATGGGGGTTGGGAAACCCTCCGATATGGTTGGTGCCGTGGCCCGGGGCATTGACATGTTTGACTGCGTGATGCCCACCCGGTCGGGACGCACGGCCCAGGCCTTCACCCGCCGCGGCACGGTCAACCTGCGCAATGCCCGCCACCAAGACGACCCACGACCGCTGGAGGAAAACTGTTCCTGCCCGGCGTGTCGCCAGTACACACGCGCTTATCTGCACCACCTGATCCGGGCCGGGGAAATGCTGGGGCCGATGCTGCTGACATGGCATAATATCCAGCATTACCAAGATATCATGAAGGATCTTCGCTCAGCTATCGGGCAAGGAACCCTGTCACAGTACAGAACACAGTTTGAAGCAAGCCAAGCACTTGGTGATATCGAACCCCTGACGGTGGAGAAACCGGAATGACCAACAGCGATCCTTCAGGCCTGACCCAGCTTGGCCACGCGTCTGCCCTGCCCTCCTCTCCGGAAGCAGCTACCCTTGAGACCGTGCCCAACCCGCATCCTGGCACGCTGTATGTCGCACGCTTTGCTGCACCGGAATTTACCAGCCTGTGCCCGGTCACCGGACAGCCGGACTTTGCCCACCTAGTGATCGACTATGTACCCGGCGCCACGCTAGTTGAGTCCAAGAGCCTGAAGCTTTTCCTTGGCTCGTTCCGCAATCACGGGGCCTTTCATGAAGACTGCACCGTCTACATCGGGAAACGTCTTGCCGAAGCCCTGAAGCCGGTATGGCTGCGGATCGGGGGGTACTGGTACCCGCGTGGAGGAATCCCAATTGACGTCTTTTATCAGACCGGTCCGGTGCCTGAGGGGGTCTGGCTTCTGGATCAGGGCGTGCCTCCATACCGCGGGCGGGGCTAGATCGTATCGCAGGCCGGCGCGCTGACGCGGTTAACGGCCTGCGGATCCAGCACAGCCAACGACACCACGTGTCCGCAGGACTTCAGAAAACGACGCAGATCCGATGCAGCAATGGTCGTTGTTGCCGTATTCTCTAGGGGATGAAAGTTCAGCAGGGGTTGCTGCATCATCCAGGCATCCAGAACCACACGCACGGATTGCTCCTGACGATCATTGAGAAGGGCAAACGGCGTAACCGACCCCGGGCGCACCCCAAGGGTTGCCCACAAGCGATCCGCTGAACCAAAGGACAGCCGCTTTGACCCAATGCGATCAGGCAAGGTCTTTAGATCAATCCGGCGCTGTACTGGGGCAACCAAAAGCCAGTTCTGACGACCGGCATCCCGCAGAAACAGGTTCTTGCAATGCACGCCGGGGATATCAGCCCAGCACTCAGCCCCATCCTCCACGGTAAAAACCGGGGCATGCTCCCGGGTGGTAGTCTTGATTCCAAGGTGGTCCAGAAAGGTAAACAGCTCCGCCCGGGATATAAAAGATGTCATAAAACCTCCAGTACTGACAAAAAACGCTACCTGTCCTGCACAAAAGAAAAATCGTGCCGTCTTGACGGCACGTCGGTCAAGGGACATGGTGACCGGGCGCATACGATGGACTGGAGCAATGTGGGGCAAGGTATTCGGTGGAATGGCGGGACTGATGACCGGGGGACCGCTTGGCGCTCTCTTGGGGGCGTCTTTTGGCCACTTTTTCTGGGACCGCCAAGGCGTCTTCCGCGCCTTTGATCCTCTGGGATTCTTCCGCATTGCCGAAGTGTCCCTGCGCCAGTTCCAGGCCGGAACAACCGACACTGCCCTGTCAGCAGCCCTGCTGATCCTGTCCGGTCATTTGGCCAGGTTGTCTGGCTGGAACCACGAGCGGGGGCAAATGGCCTTGTTCCGGGTCCTGTCATTGGCACCTCAGGACAGAGAAACCGCTCTTGCCCTGTTCGCCCGGGGCTATGATATGCCTGAGCTTCCGCTCCCCCTGCTGCGGGGACTGGCTGTTCTTCTGGACAACGACCCCGACAGGGCCGATGCCCTTCTTGCCGCTTTGGGTGCTTTTTCGGCCTGCGAAGGAAAACCTTCAGCCACAGTTCAGGAAGCGCTGGACACAATGGCAGCTGCCTTGGGACGTCGGCCTGGCACGATGCCCGGCGGTACTGGAATGGGGCTGCATGAAGCCTATTCCACGCTTGGCGTCCAAAATAATGACGACGATGACACGGTGCGCAAGGCCTACCGAACCCTGTTACGCACAAATCATCCCGATGCCCTGATGGCACGGGGTGCAAGCGCGGCCGATGTAGCCGCAGCCGGTGTACGCATGGCGTCCATCAACGCAGCATGGGATGAGATTGCCCGCCATCGTGGCCTGCGTCGTTAACTTCCAGATCCCACATTCCCGTTTTGCGGAGTTTTTTTCGTGCGCCCTGTTGACATCTTTCTTGCCCTGTT
Organism: Haematospirillum jordaniae; assembly: GCF_001611975.1. Taxonomy (GTDB): domain Bacteria; phylum Pseudomonadota; class Alphaproteobacteria; order Rhodospirillales; family Rhodospirillaceae; genus Haematospirillum; species Haematospirillum jordaniae. Next base: position 1,070,821 of record NZ_CP014525.1, on the reverse strand, counting down.
GGTTCAGGTTTTGTGGGGCCTGAACTTTGTTGCCGTCAAAACCGGACTTGCAGACTTCCCCCCCATCCTTCTGGTCACGCTGCGCTTTGGCCTAGTCGCCCTTCTGGTCGTTCCTTTTCTGCGTATCCCGCTGAATGCGTTGCGTGATGTTATCCTGCTTTCCTTCACACTGGGCACACTCCACTTTGCCCTGCTGTTTATCGGCATGGCGGATATAAGCGCCGGAACAACCGGTATCCTGCTCCAGTTGGGTGTTCCATTTTCTGCCCTTCTTGGTGTCATTGTGTACCGCGAAAAGCTTGGTCCCTGGCGTATAGGAGGGTTGGTTGTTGCTTTCTCCGGCGCAGCCCTTCTGGCCGGCGAACCCAATGTCCCCGCGCTTGCTCCAGCCTTGTTGCTGATCATCTCGGCTTTTGCGTGGGCGGTATCCAACCTGATGGTCAAGAAAACTATTACCGTTAACCCGATTGCCCTGTCCGGCTGGATGAGCCTGTTTGCCTTCCCGCAAACCGCCCTATGGTCCTGGTTGACCGAGGAAGGGCAGATACAAGCCATCACATCTGCCGGATACCAAACTTGGATTGCCCTTCTTTATACAGCGGTCGCGTCATCGATTATCGCATATGGCCTGTGGTACTGGCTGTTGCATCGATACCCGGTCAGCCATGTTGTCCCCTTCTCCCTGCTTAATCCCGTTGTCGGGATGACTGTTGGTGTCCTGCTACTTGGAGAGGATGTAACCGCGTGGAAGGTTGGTGGTGCCCTCCTTACCCTTACGGGTGTCGGGACCATCTTGTGGAGACAAGCCCTGCACGCAAACCGGAAAACGGAAGAAATCCGCACAGACCCTCTCCCGTCTGTCTCCCCGGAAACAAAACCATCCTCATAAGAAACATGACCCGGATGGCCCTTGCCGTCACGAAAGTAGGCAGCGTCATCCGGGCCTGTATGACGTCATGACCGCATAAGCATAACGGTCTCTGGTGCACGCGTTAACGTGATAATCAGAGAAAAAATGCGGTAGTCATGAAACACTGGCACCAGACCAATACAGACAATACATAACGTCCGCGCCTGTCCTTTTTATCTCTTCCTGGAACACTCCGGTCAACAAATGCAACCTGAACCAGAGTCTCTTGCATATTTTGTTGTGGAATTCTTGCCTATTCACGATATCTTGATTGAACCATGCACGCTATAGGGGTAATCAGAGTCGAATAACAAGCTGTGCTCAGTGCCGCAATCGACGCGGCATATCGCAGCCAGTTTTTACAAACCAAGATGGACCAGGAAATACGATGCAGTAGAAAACGGGAGGAATATCGTGTCCAGCACAGTGTACGAGAAAGTTCGATCCAATCCAAAATTTCACGATCTCTGCACACGGCGCACCCGTTTTGCATGGATTCTTTCGGTAATCATGCTGGCCATATACTTCGGCTTTATTGCTGTTATTGCCTTCTCTCCATCCCTGTTCGGGATTCCCATTTCGGATAAAGGCGTTACAACAGTCGGGATTCCCATAGGAATTGGTGTTATCGTGTCCGCCTTTGTCCTGACAGGGATCTATGTTGCCCGAGCCAATAGCGAATACGATGACCTGACCCGCCAGATTGTGGAGGAATCCCGCTGATGTTGCATCGTTCCGGCTTTTCCCTCCTGCTTGCCTGCCCCCTTGTTCTGGCTGCATCCGCAGCCTTGGGGGCTGGGTCCGTTGACGGTGCTGTCCAGAAACAAGCGACCAACTGGACCGCAATTGCCATGTTTCTTGCCTTTGTTGCAGCGACACTCGGTATTACATACTGGGCAGCCAAACGCACAAAGTCGGCTAAGGATTTCTATGCTGCAGGAGGAGGTATCACCGGCTTCCAAAATGGTCTGGCCATTGCCGGTGACTACATGTCCGCAGCCTCGTTCTTGGGGATTGCAGGCTTGGTGTTTACATCGGGCTTTGATGGCCTGATCTACTCGATCGGCTTCCTTGTCGGATGGCCGATCATCCTGTTTCTGGTGGCTGAACGCCTGCGCAACTTGGGTAAATACACCTTTGCCGATGTCGCATCGTTCCGGCTCCAGCAAACACCGGTCCGGTCCATGGCCGCATCCGGAACATTGGTTGTTGTCATCCTGTACCTAATTGCCCAGATGGTCGGAGCCGGCAAGCTGATCCAGCTGCTTTTTGGTCTGGACTACAGCCTTGCCGTCGCTGTGGTTGGCATTCTGATGGTGGCCTACGTCATGTTCGGCGGCATGCTGGCCACAACGTGGGTCCAGATCATCAAGGCTGTCTTGCTGTTGTCAGGGGCAACCTTCATGGCCGTCATGGTGCTCGCCACCGTTGGATTTTCACCGGAAGAAATGTTCGCGCGCGCTGTGGCTAACAGCCCAAAGGGCAAAGCGCTGATGGCCCCCGGTGGTCTGGTCGCCGACCCGATTGATGCCATATCGCTGGGCATTGCCCTGATGTTCGGAACTGCGGGGCTGCCCCACATCCTCATGCGATTCTTTACTGTCTCGGATGCCAAGGAAGCCCGCAAATCCGTGTTCTATGCGACCGGATTCATCGGTTACTTCTACATTCTGACCTTCATCATCGGGTTCGGGGCCATCGTTTTGGTTCTTGGGCATCCGGAGTTCATGGCCGCAGACGGAAAAGGGATCAAGGGCGGATCGAACATGGCCGCCATTCATCTGGCCGCTGCGGTCGGGGGGGATGTCTTCTTGGGCTTTATCTCTGCGGTTGCCTTTGCCACAATCTTGGCCGTTGTCGCCGGGTTGACCCTGTCTGGTGCCTCGGCCGTTTCCCATGATCTGTATGCTTCGGTCTTCCGCGACGGGAAAGCCGAGGAAGCGGACGAGATCAGGGTGTCCAAGATCACGACCCTGTGCCTGGGAGTTATTGCAATCCTGCTGGGCATTGCCTTCGAAAGCCAAAATATAGCTTTCATGGTTGGCTTGGCGTTTTCGGTTGCGGCATCCGCCAATTTCCCGGTTCTCTTCCTGTCGATGTTCTGGAAAGGGTTAACGACAAAAGGGGCCTTTTATGGCGGCTTCTCCGGGCTGATATGCGCCACGGTTCTTGTTGTGCTGGGCCCACCGGTCTGGAAAACGGTTCTGGGACATCCTGCTGCCATTTTCCCGTACAGCAACCCGGCCATCATTTCCATGCCTCTGGCGTTCTTGGTCGCATGGATTATGTCGAAGATGGACGCTTCCGCTACGGCCGCAGCCGAAATGGAGGCCTTTGAAGACCAGTATGTCCGTTCACAAACCGGCTTGGGCGCAGAGGGGGCGTCCAAGCACTAGGGACAAGAGCCCCGGCAAAACGGAAGCCCCCGGGATGCACACAAGGCACGCCGGGGGCTTTTTCATCCGTAAACCCGCCTGATGTTGTGGATACAGGCCCGATGAGTGCCTTTGATTTTTCCATGCCGCCATTTGACCTTCTGGACACCCCGGGACGGGAGAAAGTGGCGCGCGCAGCCGACATTGCCTACTTCCAGCCCGGTGAACGCCTGACATCGCCAGACACGGCACAAGACCATCTGTTTGTCATCATGAAGGGCATTGTCACGGAATATGACGGTGACACCTTGGTCACCGTCCACGGACCGGGGGACTGCGTAGGTGCCATGACCTTGATCCGGGGACGCGCGTCCCCTGTATGCGAGGCACAGGAAGAAACGCTGGCCTATACACTTCCGCGCCAGCTTCTGCTGGATCTGTGCCGCAGTAACCTGCCCTTTGAACGGTATTTCACCGCATCGGTCAGCGAACGTCTTCTGGCTCGTGCCGAAGCCCGGACTAACAGGGGCATGGCTGCCTTTATGGTTGCCAAGGTCGGTGATGCCTACCTGCATCCACCCGTTTTTGCCGATGGCGCAACGGGGCTGCGCGATGCCGCACTGATGATGAAGAAAAACCACGCCACCAGCCTGTTGGTAAAACACGCAGATGGTCGCATTGGCATTCTGTCCGGCAGCGATATCCGCGAAGCGGTTCTGATTGAACAGAAACTATTGGATACACCGGTCGAACAATGCGCAAGCTTCGGAACAATCACCGTCCGTGCCGATGACTTCCTGTTCAATGCCCAGGTCATAATGACTAAGCACGGTGTGCGCCGGCTGCCTGTCCTTCATGACGGCCATGTTATCGGTGTCTTGGAATTAATCGATCTGCTTGGCTACATGTCCAGTCATTCCCATCTGGTTGCCATTCAGATCGAGCGAGCTGACTCTGTTGATACCCTAGACAAGGCCGCTCGGTCATTTGATCCCCTGTTAAGGGGATTGCATGGCTCAGGGGTCAAGGTTCGCTTTATTGCTGAAATGGTATCGGACCTTTCGCGCAAGCTGCAAAGACGCCTTTTCCAGTTTCTGGCCGAGCCGGAACTTGGGGAAAAAAGCTGCCTGATTGTGATGGGATCAGAAGGACGTGGCGAACAAATGGCCCGGACCGACCAAGACAATGCCCTAATTGTCGAGGACAGCATTGATCCGGATACACTGGAATCCCTGTGTCAGCGCTTTACCGAAGGCATGATCCAGTTTGGATGGCCACCCTGCCCCGGCAACATCATGGTCTCCAATCCCCAATGGCGGAAAACCTGTTCCGCCTTCCGCGACAACCTATTCCAGTGGATAGATCAACCCAACGAACAAAGCTTCATCAACCTAGCCGCATTCTTGGATGCACAACCGGTTGCCGGGTCCCCGTTGTTGCTGCACAGCCTGAAAGAAGACCTTTTCAGCCGTGTCAGCGACAGCGACATGTTCATCAGCCATTTTGCACGACCTGTATTGTGGTTTGATACCCCCGGGGGCGGTCTGTGGAACACCCTGCTACAAGGAGGCAGTCGCAGCGAGCCCCTAGATATCAAGAAGGCCGGAATCTTTCCCGTTATACATGGCGTCAGGGCACTCGCCCTGCAGGGACGGATCATGGAAACTAATACCTTTGACCGCATTGATACCCTGCGGGACACCGGAAGACTTGACCGTGACTTGGCCGATGAACTGGTAGAGGCCCTGCAGTTCATGATGGAGCTCCGCCTTGGAACCAGCATTAGCCATAAAGGTACGGATATCGCAGGCACAGACACCCTGATCAATCCTAGGACCCTTGGCAAGCTGCAGTACGATGCCCTGCGGGATTCCCTGGCGATTGTACGCCGTTTCCGCAATCACCTGGTGACGCGCCTGCGTCTGGATGCATTCTAGGAGAGGCTTATCCTGTGTTCTCGCTGCTCAGCCATGCCTGGAATAGACGCTGCCTGAAAGATCTGTCGTGGCGCTTCCTATTCGGGCCAGAACACCCGGACGAAGTTGTCTGCTTTGATTGCGAAACAACCGGCCTAGATCGGGAAAAGGATGATATTATCTCGCTGGCTGCGGTCCGAATTCGCGGAAACCGGATCCTGACCAGCCGAAGCTTGGAACTGTTCATTCGCCCGGGTCGGGCCATAAACCGCGATGCCATCCGCATCCACCATCTGCGTGAAACCGATGTGGCCGGTGGCTTTGCCCCACAGGAGGCCATGGCGCGCTTCCTGCATTTTATCGGCACACGCCCGCTGGTCGGTTATTACTTGGAGTTTGACATTGCGCTGGTAAACCGCCTGCTGAAACCATGGCTGGGGATTCGCCTGCCAAATCGTCGAATCGAGGTATCCTCTCTCTACTACGACAGAGAAATTGCACGGCACGATCCCCTGTGGAGGGGGCATGTTGACCTGCGCTTCGATACCATGATGCAGACACTGGACCTGCCACGCCTCAAGGCTCACAATGCCTTGGACGATGCCGTTATGACGGCCCTGATGTATGTGAAGCTTCACAGCAAACCAGTGCGGAAACACGGAGAACGATCATGAAACGCAACATAGGAACAATAGACCGGGCCCTGCGCCTGATTGCAGGCGTTGCACTGATTGGTTCAGCCCTTGTCGGGGCCATTGACGTGTGGGGCTATGTTGGAGTGATCCCGCTGCTGACCGCCGTGTTCGGCTACTGCCCGGTTTACGTCCTGTTCGGTTTCCAGACCTGCCCGCTTGAGACTGAGGACACCAGCCAAGGAAACCCGCCAGCCAACGCATAGCGATAACATGTGCGTGAGTCAGGATTCCAGTTTCAAGCCTATGACTCCGCAGACAATCAGTGCGGTAAAGACAATCCGCCGGACCGTCAGCGGGTCTTGGTGCAGGATGATTCCGGCGGCAACAACCCCGACAGCCCCTAACCCGGTCCAGACTGCATAGGCCGTCCCGATCGGGATTCCCCTCATGACAAAGGACAAAAGCCCGATATTCAGAACCGTCAGAAGCAGACAGCTTCCAAGCGTCATAACCCCAGGTTCCTGCTGAACGGCCTTAAGGCTGAGTGCCCACATCACCTCGGTAACAACCGCCACAAACAAGACACCCCAGTAAACAGACATTCTGATACCCCACATATGGACAGGCCAACACTACCTGTGCCCGGAAACGGGTATCACCATAAGAAACGTTTGCAAACTATGGCAAAGAAAAACGGTGCCGGATTATTTCGTCCGGCACCGCCCATATGCAACAAGGGAACAGCACACTACCTGAAGAGCTGCAGCACCGACTGTTCGGACTGACCGGCGAACGACAGCGCCTGAATCCCCAGCTGCTGCCGGGTCTGCAGGGCCAAAAGGTTTGCGCCTTCCTCGTTCAGGTCGGCAAGAACAAGCTTGTCAGACCCTTCAGACAGGATGTTTGTATAGTTCTTGGTAAAGTCCAGACGTACCTGGAGGATAGCCACCGCACCCCCGAAGGATGCCGCCTTGGCGCGCACGTTGTCGATTGTGCGTTCCAACCGGTTGGTAACCTTGTCGGCAAAGTTGTTATAGCTGGCCAGATTTGGTGCAACCGAAAGATCATAGACTGAAAGAGCTGCCGTAAATCCGAGGCGTTGGAGAACAGTAATCCCCAAGCCCGCCTTTGAAACATTCATACTCAACACGCCATTAATCGTCGTGCGGAACAAGCGCGAAGCGTTGAAGTTCAGGCCGTTGATCTCCAGCTTTGAGTCCGCTTTCTCAGAGAAATAAACTGTCAGCTTGGCCGCTGAGGAATTCAGCAGATTCTGGCCTTGGTAGGACGTATCATCAATCAGCTTCTGGATCTGCCAGGCCAGCGAGCCAAGCTGCGACGTGAATTCCTGCCGCTGTTCCTTGGTCGCCGTACGCGAACTGTTGACAATACCGCGCATCTGGTTAGCCAGCTGCTCAAGTCGCTCGGTTGTCTCGACCACCACCTTCAGGGCGTTGATCCCTTGGTCAATCGAGTCCTTGCGCGCAGAGAGATCGCGGGAACGGTCACTGAGTGATTTGGCCTGAAAGTATTTCAGGGCATCATCGATAACCGAAGACACGGCCTTGCCTGTTGACAGACGCCCTTGGGTACGATTGACCAAAGACTGCGTATACTGCAGTGACAACAGGTTCGCCCGGCTGGAGGCAGTAAGGGAGATGTCAGCCATGGGTTTGCATCCTCTATTCTTGAAAATGCCTTCAACCCCGTTCTGGGGGATCTCCAGCACAAGCGCGCCCGGAAGATCTGTCCGTGCAGGCTGTCCCGATGACGCAATACTGCATTTACAGGAGAAGTGTTACCCAATGGTTAGTGGCTAACCCATTCAAAACACAAACATATAGGCAGATATTGCCTAGTGCCGGAAAGGCCTATGAAATATAAAAACAAACATCATCTGCATCGGATTCCGTGTACAGTACCAACAGGAAATTTTATCAATCACCATTGTTTCCCGATTGTCATTAACAGGGGGAAATCTTATGCACGACCCAGTTCCCATCCGCCGGTTCGACTCTCCGTCACCCGATCTGGACGGCGCTTCCATTCTGGTAACCGGTGGAACCGGGTCTTTTGGCCAGCAGTTTGTGCGCACGGTTCTGGACCGCTACCGCCCCAAGCGCTTGGTTGTCTTCTCCCGCGATGAGCTGAAGCAAAGTGAAATGGCAGCTGTCTTCTCACCCGATGTACACCGCTGCATGCGTTATTTTCTGGGTGATGTGCGTGACCGCATGCGCCTAGAGTTTGCCATGCGCGGTATTGATTACGTCATTCACGCGGCAGCCCTTAAACAAGTCCCCGCAGCTGAATACAATCCGATAGAGTGCATCCATACCAACATCATAGGAGCCGAGAATATTGTGTACGCCGCTATCCGGGCTGGCGTAAAAAAAGTTGTCGCACTGTCTACTGACAAGGCTGCCAATCCCATCAACTTGTATGGGGCCAGCAAGCTGGCTTCTGACAAAATCTTTGTAGCCGCGCGCCATATTGCCGCTGGCTCTCCCCGCTTTTGCGTTGTCCGTTATGGCAACGTTCTGGGATCACGGGGCAGCGTAGTCCCTTTCTTCCTAGACTTGATGGCACAAGGCGTCGACAGCCTGCCCGTAACGGACGAGCGGATGACACGCTTCTGGATTTCCCTGGAACAAGGCGTGGATTTTGTTTTGTCCAGTCTGGCCCTGATGCAGGACAGCGAAGTCTTTGTTCCAAAAATTCCCAGCGCCCGCGTTGTTGATATTGCACAGTGGATGGCCCCTCACTTGAAACTGCGCACCGTTGGCATACGACCAGGCGAGAAGCTGCATGAAGCTATGATCCCCTTGGACGATGCACGATCGACGCTCGAACTGCCGGACCGCTATATTTTGCTGCCGACCCCTGCACACTCAGATACTCCGCGCCGGGAATTTGGCGGGTCAACCCCAGTTGATGAGTCCTTCTCGTATACATCAGATAAAAATAACGAGTGGATTGACCGAGACGCTTTTCTCGCTGCCGTTCACAGTAAATTTCCTGACAAACGTCATCTTCTTCCCGCATCCTAGGAGGGGCCACGCCGGAGCAACATGATGGGTTCGGAACCATTTCTACCATATGGGCGCCAACTTATTGACGACGATGATGTTGAAGCCGTCGTGCAGGTCCTGCATGGAGACCTGATCACCACAGGACCAGTTGTCACACACTTTGAGCACGCGCTGGGTCAGCGTATCGGGGCATCATCTGTTGTTGCATGCTCCAGTGGCACTGCAGCCCTGCACCTAGCACTCCTAGCGCTGAACCTGCAACCGGGAAAGCGGGATGCAGCCATTGTTCCCAGCGTTACCTTTGCAGCCACAGCCAATGTCGCCCGTTTTATTGGTCTTCACGTGGTATTTTCCGACGTTGACCCAGAGACTGGTCTGATGCGGGATTGCGATCTGGAAGCCGCCCTATGCCGGGCTCGCTCCGACGGATTGGTTCCCCGCGTTGTCCTGCCTGTCCATTTTGCCGGACAAAGCGCCGATGTTCCGGTTCTGGTTGATATTGCCAGCAGCGCCAGCTGCGCCGTGGTGGTCGATGCCGCCCATGCACTGGGATCGCAGGAACCAGGGGGCATTCCGGTCGGAAGTGACCAAAGCACGGCACACATGACCTGCTTCTCGTTCCATCCCGTAAAAACAATTACCACCGGCGAAGGGGGAGCCGTCACCACCTCAGACCCCGATCTGGGGCAGACGCTGCAGCGTCTGCGCAGTCATGGCATCACACGGGAACCCTCTGCCTTCATGAACAGGGATATGGGATTCACCGAAGAGCGTGCCAATCCATGGTACTATGAACTGCAGGATATCGGCCCAAACTACCGTATTACGGATATCCAGTGCGCCCTTGGTCTGAGCCAGCTTGGCAAGCTGGACCGGTTCCTGGAAAGCAGGGCGGCCCAAGTCGCTCGCTACCACGAGCGACTTGCTCCCATGGCTCCCCTGATCCGTCCACTGAAGAACCTGCACCGTCCACAAACCGGGTGGCATCTTTTTGTTGCCCTGATCGACTTTGACGCTGCCGGGACCAGCCGTGCGCACGTCATGGACGCACTCCACAAGGCCGGTATAGGAACCCAAGTTCATTATATCCCGGTGCATACACAACCCTATTATCGCCAGCATAGTCCATGGGCTGAACTACCGGGTGCCATGGAGTATTATCGCCGCACGCTGTCACTGCCCCTGTTCCCGGGAATGACCGTCGATCAGGTTGACCGCGTTGTTGATACTCTGCAATCCCTGCCGGAGCTGCAGGCTTGATGACAAAAACAGTCTGCATAGTCCAGGCCCGGATGACATCATCCCGTTTGCCGGGAAAGGTGCTGGAAGACTTGGCGGGAAAGACTGTTCTGGCACATGTCCTGGAACGATGTGCCGCAACGCCCGGGGTAAACCAGGTTGTGGTGGCAATCCCCGACGAACAAACCGATGAACCCGTTGTACAGGAAGCAACCCGCCTTGGCTTTCCCGTGTGGAGGGGATCGCGCGATGACGTCCTGTCGCGGTTTCATGGCGCAGCCCATGCCTTCGGTGCCGATATCATTCTCAGGGTCACCAGCGATTGCCCGCTGACAGACCCGTCGGTCAATGGACAGGTTCTGGCACTGGTTACGACCGATATAGACTATGCCTGCAATGCCGCTCCTCCCCTCTGGCCGCACGGGCTGGAGGCAGAAGCGTTCACCCTGCAATGGCTTGACCGTGCCCACAAGGAAGCCCGTCGCCCCAGCGAGCGGGAACATGTTGGTCCCTTTATCCGTAACCATCCGGCTGCGCGCAAGGCAACCCTGCCCGGCCCGGGCGAGCCGGAATGCTTGTGGCGCTGGACTCTTGACACCCCGGATGATCTGGTTTTCCTGCGCACTCTTTTTTCTAGGATGCCCACGGATGAAAACCGTTTCAGTTGGTCCGCACCTGCAGCCATCATGCGCCGCTATCCTGAACTGGCATCAATCAATGCCGGACATGACCGTCTGGAAGGGCTGAAAAAGTCGCTGCGGGCAGATGCCCTCCGTGCAGGCAAGACGGCAATCATCCGGTGTGATGCCGGTCCAAGGCGCGGAGGGGGACACCTGATGCGCTGCCTGAATCTCAGCCAAGGACTGTCAGCCTTGGACTGGTCCTGTCATTTTGCCGTTGCAACAGGCAGCTTTGAGGCAACAGGCCGGACCAAGCCACCGGGAACCTTGGAGTTATCGGATGATTCGGTCATGGACCCCGATGCCCTGCGTCACTGGATGCCCGATGGATGCGACCTTCTTGTCGTCGATCACTATGACCTAGATGCCACGTGGGAACAAAGCCTGTACGGCTGGGCAAGAATGATCCTGAGCCTTGATGACCTCCAGGGGCGCGCACATTGCGGCGCTGTCCTGTCTGCCATACCCCTGCCCCCGGCAGGCCCAGGACCGTGGCTATGTGGCCCGGACTGGGCAATCCTCAATCCCGCATTCCTAGCACTGCGTCACAAAGCACTGGAACGGCGCCAGTGCATGCAACCTGTTGAAAGAATTTTAGTCTCATTCGGCCTGACAGACCCGGATAATACAACATCCCTGGCTTTGGATGTTCTGCGCACAACAGTCCAAGGCTTGACCATTGATGTTGTCATTGGCTCAGGTTCACCATGGCTGGAAGCCATCAGGGCCGCCGCCGCTCAATGTGATCCCCCCGCACAACTTCACATTGATGCTGAGGATATGCCCTCCTTACTGCTCAAGGCTGATATGGCGATCGGTGCCGGAGGCGTCAGCGCCTTTGAACGGTGTTGCCTTGGCCTGCCGTCCATACTGATCCAGATTGCCGACAACCAGAAGGAAACGAGCGCGCTTTTCTCAGAACATCGGGCCGCTTTGGACTTGGGGCCCCGCGCTGATCTCCGTATCGGTGACTTGGAGAGAAGCATACACGTTATGCTTCATAACCCAGGTAAACGCGCTGCAATAGCACAGGCAGCAGCATCCCTATGTGACGGACGTGGCCTATTACGAGCCATGTGTGCCTTGTTTCCTGCCGTCACGCCGGCAGGATCTTCTGTCACACTCCATCCCGTCCAAAAAACGGAAACACAGAAGCATCAAGGGCGAGATCATCTTGTATCCGATATCTTGGTCGATGGGCAGAAATACGGGTCATTAACACTGGAACACGTATCTACCAACGCGGGCAGCGATGATGAGAATGCAAAAGCACCCGCGATGATGCTCACAGTATCCTTGGAAACAAGGACCGCAGATGTGATCGAAGCCACCCTGATCCTAGCTCGTCGACTGGCTCCATGGGAGAAGCTTATAGCCCACGAAGAGACAATTCCGGGCGTCATACTCATGCAGGCCGGATACACGCCCCTAGGTAATAACCTGTTTGCACAAGAACCAATGTAATGAAAACGGCTCTCTTGCCTTTACCACGCATCATGCAGGCCGAATCGGGAACCAGACTGCCCCGGCCACTCCTTGAAAAGGGCAAGGGATTCTACAGCCCACGATTCGTTGCAAAACAGACATATTTTGACATCTGACAAGAGTATACTGGAAACAAGCCGTACAGCTTTCTCCTTGTTGGACAACGAGAAAAAGCAACGCAGAGAAATGGTGAACCACCGTACTTCTCTTTCCAGATGACTCCCCATGACAAAGCACGCACTATGTAACGTGTGCTTGGAAAGCTTTCCGTAAGGCTTTTCTGGCAGTGTTGCCGTCAGGAGTTTCTGAGAAAAGGGCGTGGCAACTTATGGTAGACTTAACCCAACTACGCAGAATGCCAACACCCAACGTCTTGACCGCTGTCAATACGTTCAATAAGTCTTTAGTTGTAACCGCCAAGCTCCAAGAAACCATACAAAATCAACTGAATGCCAAGGCAGCCATGATTGGGGATCGCTATGCCGCATCGGTATCGGCAAAAGGTCTCGATCGCGCAAAATGGGCACGTACCGAAGACAGCGTGCGGAGTGCCGTTGACAAGATTGACTATGCACTTCAGGCCCTGACCGATATTGCCAACACGCTGCCCCAGATGAAGTACGTCGTCCAGAAGGCAGAAGCTGATTCTGCTGAGAAGCCTGAAAATGTAGCGGCCTACGCACAAACCCTTCAGTCTTATATCCGCTCCATGGACGTCTCCATTACCAGTGCACGTGGGCGCACACCGCTGCTGGACAGCCAAAGCGGTGGACTGATTTACAGGACCGGAATCACTGAGGGCGAACAGATTGAATATGGACGGGATCTTTCCGCACGCTTTTCCCTCGAGAAGGGTAATATCCGGTGGGAAGCAAACAGAACTTCAAACTCTTTGATTGAATATCAAGATGGGAAAGAAACTAAAAACTCTGGCACTTTAACCGGTGGCGTGCGCTTGGATGCAATCAATCCCGATGGAACTGTTGACTTCACGATCGGGGCCAGTACCGCTGTACCGCAGACAATGACTGGCTTTACGGTGAAACGCAGTGGGCTTGACGTTGCTGACTCATGGTTCTACGAAGACTTGGCAACCGAAGATGGACGTGCGCGCGCGCTGAAAGACATCGAGACTGCGCGGGGCACCATTGTCGCGCAAAAGACCCGCATTGAAAGCATGAAAATTACCGCTGAGTTCTACGCACAAAGGGCAAAAGCCGCCATCGCATCCATTGATGCCGATAACATAAAGACTGCGGAAGCCCAGGCAGCGGAAATAGAGAAGCTGAAAAGCGAGGAATCCCTGAAGGCCCAAGTTTTGCTACGCTCTGTGATGCAAAGCGAACAGCTCTCACAAACCTATGCCTCTGTCCTCAAGATCCGGGACAATCCCCTCCTTCTCAAGAAAAAGATCCGGAACGCAAAGATTTTTGACACGATCCTCAAGGTCTCCGTCTAGGCATGGGCCTACCCTCGATCAGAAGCAAAATCCGGATTGTCTCCTGATCAGTCGTGAAGACGTGGCGGCCCTTGGTTTGTAACCGTCAGGGCTGCCAAAGGCCCACTTTGCGTTGCTCCTTCTGGTTCAACCGGCATAGTGATAACAAGCCGGGTGCCTCTTCCAGGTTCGGAGTCCACCGTTATCGTTCCCCCAAGAACACCGGTCACAAGATTGAACACAATGTTCAGACCCAACCCCGATCCACCGGATCCGCGACGGGTTGTAAAGAAGGGATCGAACATACGGTCCCTCACTTCTCCGGATACTCCCTTTCCATCATCAGCAAACACCAGCTCCAGCATACCTCCGGCGATCGGACGGACACTGACGGACAGAATGCCTTTCTGCCCTTCGTCATAAGCGTGCATGACGGCATTTGTCACAAAATTGGATAAAATTTGGGACAAGGCCCCAGGCCAACTGACAATCTCCAGATCCGGGGGGCAGGAAACCTCAAGGCGATGGCCTGCCTTGCGCAGCATGGGCCCGAAACTACGCAAGACATCATTGATATACTCCGACAACCGGAAGCGCGTTTTTTCACCTCCACTCCGATCGACAGCGATCTGTTTAAAGCTGTTGATCAGATCTGCCGCGCGCTGGATATTTGCCACCATCAGGGATGTCGTTTCCGTGGCCTGCGCCACAAACTGTTCGAACTCGGACTTCCGCAATACCCCTGATGCCATTTGGCGGTTGATCACATTGGCCCGCTCCATCAGGAAAGAAGCGGCTGTTAGGGTCACACCAACCGGGGTATTAATTTCGTGGGAAACGCCGGCGACCAGTTCACCCAAGGATGCCATCTTTTCAGCCTGAATCAGGTCGTGGCGGGCGCTGCGCAAGTCTGACAAGGCACGCTCTGCCGCCGTCCGTGCCGTTTCCAGTTCCTGCTCGCGCTTCAGCTCGCCAGTGACTTCCCTGAAAATCAGGACCTCCCCCCCGCCAGGCATCACCTGCCGCCGGACCCGCAGTATCCGCCCATCGGCAAAAACAAGGTCAGCACTCTCCATCTCCGGGCCCCCATCAGCACCCTGCGGGCGCCCACCCCTTTCCAGAAGACGTACAGCATCAGTATCTGCAGAACCCGGAGCGACGGCAGCTTCCATAACAGATGACAGGGGTGTCCCCCGTCGTCGTAAACCCGGTGGAATACGGAACAAATCACAAGCCCGGCGGTTCCAGGCCACCAGTCGTCCTTCCGGATCGCAGGCAATCAACGCATCGGGTATGGATTCCAAGGTTGCATCTACCAACCGGCTCTGGCGACCAAGCGTTCTGGCCAATTCGGCTACCTGGGTCTCAAGATCACTGTTCAGAGCGGACAGGTGCTGGTACAGCCTTGCATTTTCCAAGGCAACAACAGCCTGTGCAGCAAGATAGTGCAAGAACTCCATCCGGGCCGGTGTAAAAAGGCCAGCGGTCCGGGCATGCTCCAGCCACAGCATTCCACCGGGCGCTCCACCTTTTGAGAGGGGCATGCACAGCAAGGAACGCGTCTGGGTATGACTGATATAGGGATCCAGAACGAACGGACCCGTTTTCGTCGCATCATCCAGCAGCACGGGTTCGCCCGTGCTCTCGGCCAAGGCAAAAACAGCCGGACTGAACAGCATCGCAACATCATTCTGCCCTGGATCCCCTGTTACAGCAACCGGCCGACGGATACTGTCCACCCGCGCTGTTGAGGCATCACTTTCTGCCTCAATAGCCCAGCCATCGCCTCCCCTCAGGAATAACAACCCACGGCTGGCACTTGCAGCACCCATTGTAATCCGCAGAATATTCTCCAACAGGACAGAGCGCTGAAGCTCGCCGGAAATAACACGCGCAGCCCGCATGGCTGCCGCAAGATCAAGACCTCCCTCGCGGGATGTTTTGACCGGTCGTCCGGGACGCTCTCCCACATCATCACGCAAATCAACCCAACGGCTGCGCAAAAGAGAGACCAGTCCCTCCGCTCCCCAACTGCGCGCGACATCAAGAGCCTGCCGCCGCCATGACAAGGCGATACGGGACTGGCGCTGCCCGTCATGGAAGGATGCCGCCATAAGACAAATCAGGATTTCGTCAGCATAAATACCGTTATCCGCTGCTGTCTGAAAGGCTTTGGCATACAGACCCTCGGCTACTGTCAGGCGGAACGATACGCGGGCAACTTCGGCCTCGACCAGCAACAGGCGTTGCAGATGGTTCACCGGACCGATATCGGCCCGCTCCTGCATCAGGGGCAAGAAGCGCCGCAGTGCCAGACGCCGTTCGGATTCGCTAACACTCCGACTGTTCAGAATCGCCAGAACGTAGAGCCAGTCATAAATAGCAACAGATAATGTACCCTCGATACGGCGCGCAACGGCCGCAATACGGCGTGCAAATTCTAGGGCATGACCGTATTCGCCACAGATGACCGCAAGAAATAGCACAACAATTCCCGCCCCACCTGCCAGCGCAGGATGAGCCGAATTGAAAAGACGTTCCAGAAAGGCACGCTCCTCCTCAAGAATCCCGGGGAGATCGGCAGATACAAGGCTGTCCTGCATCAACAGACGGCAGGTACGCTGAACAGTCATCAACCAAGGACGAAAGTCACGGTTTCCCGTACGCTGGCAGAACTCCAAGGTTCCTGCGGTTTCAGAGGCCAGCTGGGGCAAGGATCCACCGTTGTAGAAAGCCAGCTCAACAGAAATCCCCATGGCCATGATAACAGAGCCATCATCCCCGATACGGCCTGCTTCGGCAGCACAGACACGCAACGCATCGCGGGCTGCATGCAAGTTCTCACCCCAATGCAGCCCGAGGCAGCGCGCAGCCAGCTCGGCTCGAACCCGCATCATTCCCGAGGGCAAAGAGGCAATAAAACGGATTGTACGACGGGCCAGACTCTCAGCCAGACGGATACGCCCCTCACTGGCAACCTGCATAACCGCCGAGGCATGGGCGGCAGCAAGGGATCCCGGCGTCCCGCTGTCCAACGCAAGCCGGACAAGCACGGCAACGGCACGCGGAGACAGGGCTGGCCCAGATGGGAAACAAGCAGTTGCCGCTGTAAACAGAAGACCCACGGCGGCATCCAGCGAACGACTGGGCCCAGAACTTGCCTGTGGCTCTGTCACCATCAAACGAGGAAACAGCCAAGATAGTCGAATCTTAGTCAGCCCACGACCAAACCAGCTGTTATCGGGCCGAACATTTAGACCCATGGACGAAAGCGCAGAAACGGCAACGGCCATGGCTTCCGCCCGATTACCTTCTGCAGCAAGGGAAAAAATAAGGTACTCGAGAGCCGGTGCTGCCGCGGCAACATCTCCTGTCCCCGCAAGCAAGGCATCCGCCGCGTGTTGCAGACTATCCCTGAAATCCAGCGCGCAGGCTGACTCCGCTTGCGCAAGAAAAAGGTCATGAGCCAGAACAGGATGGAGCTGCCATGGGTCAGATCCAAGACTGTCGATACCAGAGACCGCATGATCATAAGCCACAGCATAGGCAGCCAAGGCCGCAGCGCGCCGGGCTGCCTCGTGCTCCAGCTCGGCCAGACGCCCCCCAAGCCGGGGGTCATCCGCCTCGATATGGCCAGCGCGCACGTGATCCAGTGCCGTAAACAAAAGAACAGAGGGGGCATCGGTACCCAGTTCCTGACACAGGGTCAAACCAATCATCTGATGGTGAAACGCCTGTTCCTCTTCCGACATCAAGGAAACAACGGCATCACGAACAAGGTGGTGATTGAATATCAAATAGGGAACACCATGGCCGCCATCCGGATCAGGAACGGGAGCATGAGGCAAAAGCAGGACGCCACGCTCCAAGGCAATACCAAGACGCTCGAGGATAACCGCAGGGGCAAGATGCACAACCCGGGTCAAGAGATCCATGGATACAAAAGATCCAAGACACGCCGCCGTCATCAAAATCTTGCAGCACTCTGCACCAAGATCATCAATGGCCTGATGCAGGGCATCGCGGGGATCGTGAGCAGACAGGTACTCGCCAAGAACAGCACCATCCCAAGACCACGTCCATGTGGTACGGTCCAGCACAATTTTCCCTTGGTCATTCAAGATACGCAACAGCGTGTGAATCCAGAATGGATTCCCCCCGCTGTGGGCAATAAGCAGGTTGGCCAGTTCCTCTATACCTGATGGAGCACCGCCAAACATATCTGTTAGCAGGGCGACAACATGATCAACCGACAAGGCGCCAAGCGCCACAAGAGGTGGCATGCTTCCATTACGGTCACTGCGACGCAGCAAGGACGAAACAGGGTGATTGGCCCCCACCGCATCTTCCTGCCACGCAACAACAACCAGTAAGTGGCGCAGGTCACCCTCGGCCAGAATGTAGCGCACCAAAGCAATACTGGAGGAGTCCGCTTCATGCAGATCGTCCATGACCAGAACCAGAGGCCTGGATGGACCGGCAACAGCCTGCAGGAAACGTAGAACGGAACGAAACAACCGCGCTTGGTTCTCACGGAGCGGAAGGGGGTCGGGCAAAGGACGGCGGCCAACGATCAAGGCAAGATCAGGCACCAGATCCAGCAAAACCCCGAGATAATCGGGAGGCAAAGCCTCAAGACGGGCCCGGGCTGCGTACAGATCCGCCTCTCCACCCCCAAGCAGACCAGCAACAAACTCTGAGAAAGCCTCTGCCAGAACACCATGGGGAGACCAGCTTTCGCGTCCACCAAAGCGGGCAACCATAACAGCCATCAAATGACCGGCAAGCGGAAACACCTCATTCACCAAGGTTGTCTTACCGATCCCGGCAGGTCCACAGACCATGACAAAACCACCCTCGCCATTAAGAACATTGTCCCGACAGCGGCGAAGCATCGTGATTTCGCGGGATCGTCCATACAAGCGACTGGGCTGGGCAAACCGTTCAAAACGATCGAAGCGACCGGGGTGGAACCCTCCGGCACGTGATGCCGGATCCGTAGCAGGCACAGGGGAAGCAGACGGTGTTCGGCATGCCAGAAGGTCGGCCTCCAGACCAACTAGGCTTTGGTATCGATCCTCAGGTGCTGGAGCCAGCAACTTGAGTACAATCGCTGCCAACGGCCGTGAAATACCCGGACTGCGCAAGGCAACCTGAACTGATGAAGAACCAGAGCGCACTGCACTCCCCGTCAGCATCTCAAAAAGAACACAACCAAGAGCATAGTAGTCATTACGGAAATCATCCGGACGAACAGGCCCACGACCTTCACCATGCACGGAACGCATTTGCGGAAGTTCGGGGGGCAAGGGAAATGTCGCCGGATCCGTCCGGTCCAGAACCGCATCTAGGTCAGCCAAGCGTACGGTACCATCATGATCAAGAAGGACATTAACGGTTGACACATTGCGGTGTAGAAGGCCTGCGGCATGCAGATACGACAGCGCACGCACAAGCCCGATCGATGTATCAATGAATGTCATACGGTCAAAGGGACCACGCGAGATCTCGGTTGCCAATGTCCGGGCACCGGTATCAGCCATAACCAGAACAACGCCAGCCTGATCTTCCAGAAAATCGACAGCCGGGGGCGTTACAGTCCCCCCCAAACGGACAAGCAGCCGATACTCGCGGTGCAAACGCTCGACGGCATCCAAGGATGGCAAGCCGGTGTTGATATATTTAACTACAACAGCAAGGGCGTCACTATCACGCCGACCGCGCCATACCGTATGTATACGTCCAGCGTGAAGGCATGATTCCAAAGTGTAACCACTAATAAGGCGCATAGAAGACCGGACTCCCCGGCTGTATATCAAGAAGCGATCATACACAATGGCAGGATAACGTGTCACAATCACTCGCCATTAACGGATTATGCGCAAATATTGACGACAGGGACATGCAATGGCATGACCGTAAAAGGACTTTTACTTTGCATTCTCGTCCACGGATTATCTCGTCCCCTTCTCTGGAATGGCTCCATGTCTTTCCCCGACAGCGTACCGGTCCTTCGCCCTTCTCTTCCACGAACGGAACATCTCCTTCCATGGCTGAAACAGATCGATGAAACGCGCATCTATTCCAACCATGGTCCACTGACCAATCTGTTCCGGGCCAACCTTGCATCCTGTCTTGGCACCCATCCTGATACGATCGTCCTTGCCAGCAGCGGAACAACAGCCTTAACCATGGCGCTTCTGGCTCTGGATCTGCCGCGGCCTTCGGCGTGCGCCGTTCCGGCTTGGTCCTTTCCAGCCTGCGCCCATGCTGTCCTAGCTGCCGGCATGGAACCTGTACTGCTGGATGTCAGCCAGAGTAGCTGGACTATTACTCCGGATTCCGTGCTGGCCGCAGCACATAGCCGGCACAAGGATGCCCCCCCCTTGCGCGCAGCCATGCCTGTCAGGGCCTTCGGACAACCATTGGATCCAGCAGCCTGGGAAGACCTGCAAGACAATCATAATATTGCCGTCATCATTGATTCTGCATCAGGGTTTGACAGCCTGCGTATTACACATATTCCACAGATTGTCAGCCTTCACGCCACCAAATGCCTTGGGATCGGGGAAGGTGGTTTTATCGTATCGCTTGATCCCGCATTCTGTCGTGCTGCAGCATGTTGTGGAAATTTCGGTTACCTCGGGGTACGCAATGCAGAGCGAATCGCGATCAATGGCAAGCTCAGTGAGTATCACGCAGCCGTAGGCCTCGCGGCTTTGGAGGAATGGCCGGAACGCCGGTCCCGTCAATGCAGCGTAGCAAGGGCCATGCGCCGTGCGTTGTCCACGGTCGATGACATAAGCCTACTTCCCGGATGGGGGCAAGACTGGATTACCTCTACATGCTTGGTATCGGCAAATCCTGATGTCATAGAAAACCTAGAAAAGGATATGGCAAGAGCACACATTGAAACCCGGCGCTGGTGGCCACGCCCCTTGCCAGAGCAACCCGCCTTCGCATCCTTCTCGGCACACGATACACCCGTCGCACAGCATCTGGCACGCAGCACAATCGGGCTACCTTTTTCCGAAGACATGGATTACGAAACGATACAGCGCATTGCAAATACGGCACGTGTGCATATCCGCCAGAAACAGCCCATAGCATGAACAAACCACATACCTTCAGAGCACCAGATATCAAAGAAGGATACCCTGACATATGTCTGTCCGTCGTCGTTTAATTGATACATTCCTGCACAGCCTAGATTTGCCCGAAGGTGTCGATGTCGACTCACTGGCCTACCGCGCCGTGCCCACGTGGGATTCTGTCGGACACATGCAACTGGTCGCTGCCATAGAGAATACCTTTGAAGTCATGATGGAAACACAGGACATCATAGAACTGTCGAGCTTTGATAAAGCCATAGAGATTCTTGAGCGGCACGGTGTCGATGCATCACGCTGATCTGTCAGGCAAAGTTGCCCTTGTCACAGGGGGAAGCCGTGGTATTGGACAAACCATTGCAAAGTCATTGGCCCGATCCGGCATACAGGTCATTATTACAGGACGGCAATCCCGGGAAACCTTGGATGAAGCAGCCGCAGCAATCCACACAGAGACCGGGCATAACTGTCTTGCCCTGCTTTCAGATGCCGCTGATCCAGAGGCTGTATCCGACCTGTACAGAACAATTGATACCCGCTTCAGACGTCTGGACATTCTGATCAACAACGCGGGTATTCTGGACGATGCCAGACTGGGCATGATCAGTCCTGACAGGATGGACCATATGTTACGGACCAACCTAGGGTCTGCCCTCTTGAACCTGCAAACAGCCAGCCGTCTGATGCGCCGTGGAAAACGCGGGGGTGCTGTGGTTACAATCAGCTCGATTATCGGGCTGCGCGGAAATGCAGGACAGGTTGCCTATGCCTCGGCCAAGGCGGGGCTCATCGGTATGACGCTGTCTGCTGCCAAGGAACTGGGTCGTGACCACATACGGGTCAATGCCGTAGCGCCGGGCTTCATCGATACAGCCATGACAGAACACCTAGATGAAAAAACGCGACAGAAGCACATGGACAGCATTCCAATGGGGCGGCCAGGCACACCCGACGATGTCGCCAATGCCGTTTGCTTTCTGGTATCCGATGCCGCATCGTACATTACCGGTCAAACACTAGGCATCGACGGGGGCATGGTGATCTGACGCAATAACAGCAGAAGGGTGGGAAAAAGCATGCAGCGCCTGATCATTGTTGGTGCAGGCAACCTTGGTCGCGAAGTGGCTGTATATGCCAGCCAGTGCCCGGGCTTCCAGGTTCCCTTCCTTTTTCTGGATGACACGGGCGCAAAGCCCGATATCGCGGATCTTGCCCTGCCACCGCCCGAGCCCATAGACCGCTGGAAGCCCTTGCATGGTGACAAGGTCGTTGTTGCGCTGGGTGACCCAGACAATCGTCTTGCCCTTGTACAACGACTAAACGACCGGGGCGCCTTATTTGCACCACCGCTTATTCATCCGCTGGCATGGCTTGCACCTGGCATCCGACCGGGGCCAGGTTGCATCATTGCGCCATTTGTCAGCATAGGAACCGGGGCCAGCTTGGGGGCACATGTGCTCGCCAATACCCACGTGGCCATAGGTCATGATGCCAGAATTGGCGATGGATCAACCCTTGGCCCACACAGTGTACTCAATGGGTGGGTTGAAACGGGTCGCTGCGTCCTGATTGGATCCGGTGCCGTTGTAACAGCACGATGCCATATAGGAAATCAGGGGCGCGTTGCTGCGGGTTCCGTTGTCTATACACATGTCGGACCAGGATTGACCGCATCGGGAAACCCGGCGCGGGCCTTCCCCATGCCCGCAGAAGCTGGAAACTGACAGGACCGCCATTGTCGGATGCATGAAGGAAAGGACGTCGCTTACACCGCTATCCTGTCCAGATGAATGCTCAACAACAATCGGACAACATTTTGCCGTCATAAAAAAAGCTCGCCGCACCATGCGCCAATGCACTAGAATGCCACGCTGTGATAGAAACTGGTAACAGAAAGGTGTCGGCGTTTTTTATAGCCTGCATTTTTTGTTGTTGCGTGTGACGTGTGCAAGAATAGAGGACTTTTATGGCTCGCAAACCAATAGAACTCGGACAGCGCTTCAGGGGGGTTGAAAACCCGCGCTCGCTCTGGGAAGTAGAGTTCCTTTATACAGATGGCCACGGCGTTCCGCATGCCCGCTTGCGCAATCTGACAACCCGGGTGGATTCCAGAACATACAGCTGTGATGTCATTGCTGACCCGCGCCGGTTCCGCCAGGTTGAACTGGAAACAGCTGAGTAAAGTATCCCGCTGCCAACAAAAGCGTGCGCCGTATTGCAGGACTGGCGTGCGCTTTTTTGTGCCTGTAGACAAGCAACAAAGGACCGCACCAGCAGAACAAAAAACCATCAAAAGTGGCATTAATCTGGAATTATGCGCGAATAAAGTTTAAGCTCTAGTGACAGACAGTACTGATGGGGAAGTTCTGCATGTCCATACACCTGAATCACCTACCCGCAACGATAACAGCACGGAATAGTGACGCCGGACTCAGGTACCTTGAGCGCTGCCTCATGCTGTTCAAAACCATTGATCCGGATATCCCGCTCAACAGCGTGATTGTCTTCGTGCAGGCCTGCCTTGGTCATACCAAGGATGTCTGCTTCCGGGATCTCGCAAGGCAGCTGCGGACCTCAACGCCGACAATAGGACGACAGGTTGCAGTCTTGGCGGAAAGCGCTGGCGGACTGGGCCTAGTCAGAACCAAACCGGACCAGGATGACGCACGGCGGCGCATTATCTTACTCAGCCCCAAAGGTGAGACGATCAGGGAACAGCTTGTAGACAGGCACGGCCGCCTGCATGGCTGATGCCCTGACCCCGGGATCCATTCAATGCCGGAAATGCTATTTCAGGGAACCGTGGCAATGCTTATACTTACGCCCGGATCCACATGGGCATCCCTCGTTCCGTGAAACCCTCCCCCACGTCTCCGGGTTGGCCGGATCACGCATCGGGGGGTGACGCAGAGGCGCATCACCAGATCCGGCCATAGCATGCGCCATTTCATGCCGGGGATGAGATTCCGGACGACGTGGAGAACGGACACGGTCCTGAATGTCCTGCTCCGGATCAACCTGCAACTCGACCAAAGCCATGACTTGCGTCACACGTTCGCGGAGATGCACAAGCATCGCCTGGAACATTTCAAACGCTTCACTCTTGTATTCATTCAGCGGATCACGCTGAGCATAGGCCCGAAGTGTAATCCCCTGCCGTAAATGATCAAGCTGCAGAAGGTGATCCTTCCAGACCTGATCCAGAATCTGGAGAAGCAGCCCGCGTTCCATCATCAGCCAGATATCATCGCCATAGCGTTCACGCCGGGCCGCCATTTTTTCCTCGACAGCCCCCAGAATACGATCGTGGATTTCCTCTTCGGCAATCCCCTCCTCAGCAGCCCAGCCTTGCACCGGAAGATCAAGACCGAACAGCCTCAGGCATTCTTCATGCAGGGTAGGTACATCCCACTGGGACGCCATCGCCCTACGGGGGATACAGCGCTGCACAAGATCAGCAACCGTCTCGGCCCGCATCTGGGCCAGATCAGCCGATACGGTGTCACCCTGCATTAACTCCCGGCGCTGCTCGTAAATGACCTTACGCTGATCATTCATTACATCGTCGTATTTCAACAGATTCTTGCGAACCTCAAAGTTCCGCGCCTCGACTTTCTGCTGCGCTTTCTCCAGAGCCTTGTTGATCCACGGATGAACAATGGCCTCGTCCTCACGCAGACCAAGCTTGCGCAACATGCCATCCATGCGCTCCGACCCGAAAATCCGCATCAGGTCATCTTCCAGCGACAGGAAGAAACGCGATGCCCCTGGGTCACCCTGACGCCCTGAACGGCCACGCAACTGGTTGTCGATACGACGGCTCTCGTGACGTTCGGTACCGATCACAAACAGGCCACCTGCGGCAAGAGCCTTTTGCTTCTTATCTTCCACATCGGCACGAATGGCAGCGATACGGCGGGTTCGCTCGACCTCATCGGTTACTTTGGCCAGCTCGATTGCCACACGCATATCAAGGTTGCCACCCAGCTGGATATCCGTCCCACGACCGGCCATATTCGTCGCAATGGTTACGGCACCGGGCACACCAGCCTGCGCAATGATATGGGCTTCCTGCTCGTGATAACGGGCATTGAGCACCTGCGGCTTGATCTTCTTGTCCTTGCGCAGAAGATCAGCAAGGTACTCAGACTTCTCGATCGAGGTGGTACCAACCAAGCAAGGCTGACCCCGCTTGTGACACTCCCCAATCAGGTCGGCAATGGCCTTGTACTTGTCCTTGGCCATGCGATAGACCTCATCATCCTGGTCATCGCGGGAGAAGGGACGATTGGAGGGGATCTCGACCACTTCCAGATTATAGATTTCCATGAACTCGCCAGCTTCGGTCATGGCTGTTCCGGTCATACCGGCCAGCTTGGGGTACAGACGGAACAGGTTCTGGAACGTGATGGAGGCGAGTGTCTGGTTCTCGTTCTGGACAGCCACGCCTTCCTTGGCTTCAAGCGCCTGGTGCAACCCCTCGGAGTAGCGCCGCCCGTCCATCATCCGGCCGGTGAATTCGTCAATAATAACGACCCGGCCATCCTTGACGATATAATCCACATCGCGTGAGAACAGGGCATGCGCCCGCAGGGCCTGCTGGGCGTGGTGCACAAGGCTGACATTGTTCAGGTCATAAAGCCCCCCCTCACCGAGAAGCCCGGCCTGACGCATAATTTGCTCGACAAACTCGGTTCCTTCTTCGGTAAAGGTCACGGTACGGGCTTTTTCATCCTTTTCGTAATGCTCGGGACGAACATCGCGGATCAGGCGATCAACATCGGCATACAAGCTTGTCGATGTTTCCGACGGGCCAGAGATAATCAGCGGCGTACGGGCTTCATCGACAAGAATGGAATCCACCTCGTCAACAATGGCGTAATGAAAGGACCGCTGGACCATATCTTCCAAGCGGAACTTCATGTTGTCGCGCAAATAGTCAAAGCCGATTTCGTTGTTGGTCCCATAGGTGATGTCGCAGGCATAGGCAGCCTGGCGCTCGGCATCGGACATGGCATTAACAATCACTCCGGTCGTCAGCCCTAGGAACCGGTACAAACGCCCCATCCACTCCGCATCACGACTGGCAAGGTAGTCATTCACGGTCACAACGTGAACACCCTTCCCCGTCAGGGCATTGAGGTACGTCGGCAAGGTGGCCACTAGGGTCTTCCCCTCACCGGTTTTCATTTCAGCAATGCGGCCCTGATGCAGGACGATCCCGCCCATGATCTGGACGTCAAAGTGCCGCATGCCCATAACCCGGCGAGAGCCTTCGCGTACTGTGGCAAAGGCATCGACCAGAAGATCATCAAGGGACTCCCCCGCGGCCAGACGCTCTCTCAGCCACTGCGTACGTCCCCTCAGGGCCTCGTCAGACAAGGACTCTAGGGACGGCTCCAGCGCGTTGACAGCATCAACCGTGCCGCGCAGGGACTTTATCAAGCGATCATTGGCGGTCCCGAAAAGCCGCCGGGCAAGAGCACCGAACATTAAAAACCTCAAGACATCATGGGGCGTAACGACACAGGGACATATCGTACAAGGCCGCGACCACACATAGTGCCTGCCATCGGCAGTGTCAACGAAAGCGCGGATTTTATGCCGCCGCAAGCCTTGCCAGAAGGCGCTATCTGTGGTGTTGTACTGC
This sequence comes from Haematospirillum jordaniae, assembly GCF_001611975.1. GTDB lineage: Bacteria > Pseudomonadota > Alphaproteobacteria > Rhodospirillales > Rhodospirillaceae > Haematospirillum > Haematospirillum jordaniae. The sequence goes on along the minus strand of NZ_CP014525.1, from coordinate 1,044,355 downwards.
CCGTTCCGGAGTTGCCTGTACACTCGGATTGTCTGGTCTGCTGTCTCCATTGGGGTTCAAAGAGGGTTTGTCATGTCTGTTTCCTTGATTCGCGGTACGATCTTGGCCGTGGTTGTTGCCTCTGCTGCCGCTGTGGCCGCCTATTTTGCCTATGGTGACATCAGCGCCAACGAACAGGCACCAGCCAATGATCCGGTTGTGGCCACCATTGATGGCGAGAAGATCCACAGATCCGATCTGGAAAGCCTGAAGGAACAAATCACAAAGCAGGTTCCACAGCTGGCATCCGTTGATCTGGACGCCGTCTACAAGGGGCTTCTGGACCGGGCTATTGACCAGAAACTGGTCGCACGCGAGGCTGGAAAGACCGGTCTTGCAGACAGTGCGGATATCAAGACTCGCCTGAAAGAAGTGGAAGGTGAGCTTGTCCGCCATGCCTGGATTGCGGAAGCCATCGAGAAAAAACTGACCGATGAGCGCATCAAGACCCGCTACGAAGAGCTGGTCAAGGACATCCCCAATGAGGAAGAAGTCCGTGCCCGTCACATTCTGGTCGATGACGAAGGCAAGGCCAAACAGCTGATCGCCAAGCTGCGCAAAGGTGCCAAATTCGAGGATCTGGCCAAGGCTGAAAGCCAGAACCCCGGCCCATCCGAAGATGGTGACCTTGGGTACTTCACCCGTGCCAATGTCGTGCCGGAATTTGCCGATGCCGCCTTTGCCATGGAAAAAGGCGACATCTCCAAGGCCCCCGTAAAGACCCAGTTCGGCTGGCACATTATCCAGGTTAGCGACAAGCGCCCGGTTCAAGCCCCAAAATTTGAAGATGTAGCCGATCAGATCCGTGAGGAGCTTACGACAAAAGTGGCGGCAGAGGTTCTGTCAGACCTGCGCAAAGAGGCTGCCATCGAAGTCTTCAATCCCGACGGCAGCAAACCAACCGACTGACAAGGCATTTTGATACAGGCCTTTGACATACCGGCGGCCCCGCCAAGGCAGCCGGTATTTTCCTTCGGAAAGCGTGCTCTTTCACGCCCTATCAAGGGAAATTTGGCTCAATGTCTGAAACCCACACCCCACCTGCCACAGCACATGCAAATCCGTGGTTCCACGACGTGGAGACAGCCGGCTGCCTTGCCCGCTTCCCACTCGTAACTCAGAATACGCTGATCTACCCCAGCCATGCCTACGCATCGCCAGATCAAGACCTTCTGCTGACCGTGGAAAGCAAACCCGGAAAAGAACAGCTTGGACACGTTCGATTACGCTGCATAACAGGTAACCGCTGCACAATGTGGGTGGAGAACACAGCACCCCTGCTGTGTGGACAGCAAGCAACCATCGTCCTGCGGACCATCATTGATTTCGTATTCGACAGTCAGCCTGTTGCACAGATTCTGCTGAACGATCACCCTTTCAGAGCCGATGGCGCGCAGACGATACTTGGCGCCCTTGGCTTCATACAGACACCCCAAGGCCTGATCCTGGAACGCAGCTCATTCCGCAGCCATACAACACGACGCACGATTCTGGTCAGCGCAGCAGCCCTGATTGATCCGGACAACCGGATTCTCCTCCAGAAAAGACCGGTGGGTAAGCCCATGGCAGGCCTATGGGAATTTCCGGGGGGCAAAGTCGACCCCGGGGAAACACCCGAGCAAGCCCTAGTGCGGGAACTGCATGAAGAACTTGGTATTGATATTCGCGCTGGCTGCTTGGCTCCGCTGACCTTTGCCAGCCATCACTATGATGATTTCCACCTGCTGATGCCCCTTTATATTTGTCGGCAATGGGAAGGAACGCCGCGCAGCCGCGAGGGACAGGAGCTGGCATGGGCTTCTCGACAAGCCCTTCGCTCCTATCCCATGCCCGAGGCCGACCTTCCCCTGATCCCGATCCTCGACATGTGGCTGTAGAACAGAGGCAAGCAATAACAGGTCAAAACAAGCCGAAAGCACATGATGCCGCCCCGCACAGGGTTTTTAACACGCCTTGATTGTGCTAGAATGCCAAGAGTTTGGTTGCTATCACCGCAGCCCCGACGTCGGAGGCGTACCCATGTTTCTGCGCTTGGCCCTGTCCTGCTCTCTTCTTTTTCCGGTACTGACGCTTCTGCGCCTGCTGGCCCAGCCAGTCCAAGCCGCCGAAACGGGAGAGCTCCAGCGTTTGGGGACTTATGGAGAATGGACAGCCTACACAGCAACGGAGAAAGGGAAAAAGCTGTGCTACATGGCAAGCCAACCCCTGAAAGCAGAAGGTGACTATATCAACCGCGGTGACATCTTTGCCCTGATCACGCATCGACCAGCCCAGAATGCGCTTGATGTTTTCCAGATTGTAGCCGGTTACACGTACAAGGATGGCAGCTCGGTTGAACTGAAAATCGGCAAGAAAACATTTTCGCTGTTTACAAGTGGGGGGCGGGCATGGGCCCACGACTCCAAGACTGACACAACCATCAGCACCCAGATCCGCAAAGGCAACGAAATGGTGATTCGGGGAACATCTTCCCGGGGCACGCTTACCACAGATACATATAGCCTGAGCGGCGCTACCCAGGCATGGGAAGCCATCAGCGATGCCTGTGGGGTCAAGAACGGCTGAAGAGCGGGGTTTCCCGCTGTTAAATGCCACCTTGGCACCCAATAAGAGAATGGAAACCTCTTTATAGAATGCCCCGACAGCGCTATACAGCGGGCATGACAGACACATCCTTCATGAAAACCCCGCAGGTAGAGATCCCCGTTTCTGCCGCCGGCAACATTCCCAACAACCCCGACCATCAGGGACGCGAGGACCTGATAGGGCTTTCGCGTGAGCAACTGGCTGAGCGTTTTGCTCTTCTTGGCGAGAAGCCGTTCCGGGTCAACCAAGTCTGGAGCTGGCTTTACAATCGCGGGATCCGGGACATTGACGGGATGACCAACATCTCGCGCGAAACCCGGACAAAAATGCAGGATGTCTTCCATATCTCGCGCCCCAGCATCACAAGCCAACAGGATTCCGAAGATGGAACCCGCAAGTGGCTTCTGAAGTTCGGGGACAGGAATGAAGCAGAAACAGTCTACATTCCGGATCGGGACCGGGGGTCGGTATGCATCTCCACCCAGGTCGGGTGCACGCTGACATGCCGCTTCTGTCATACCGGCACACAAAAACTGGTACGGAACTTAGGTGCCGCCGAGATTGTCGGCCAGTTCCTGACCGCCCGGGATTCCTACGGTGAATGGCCGACACCCAACGAAACCGGGCGTCTTTTGTCGAACGTGGTTGTCATGGGAATGGGAGAGCCGCTCTTCAACTATGACAACACGGTCACAGCCCTGAAGATTCTGACAGACCCAGATGGCATTGCCTTGTCCAAGCGCCGGGTTACTCTGTCAACATCCGGTGTTGTGCCGCGGATGTATGATCTTGGCCGGGATGTCGGGGTCAACCTAGCGGTTTCGCTTCATGCCGCCCGCGATGATATTCGCGACCAGATCATGCCAATCAACAAGAAATGGCCCCTGAAAGATCTGATCAAGGCCTGCCGGGAATATCCAGCTGTATCGAATGCCCGCCGTATTACGTTTGAGTACGTCATGCTCAAGGGGATCAACGATTCCGATGCCGATGCACGCGAGCTGGCACGTCTGGTCCGTGGCATTCCCTGCAAGTTCAACCTGATTCCCTTCAACAAGTGGCCCGGCAGTGATCTGGAATGCTCGTCGTGGGACCGAATCGAGCGGTTTGCCGATATTCTGTGCGACCTTGGCTACTCGGCCCCCGTCCGTCGCCCGCGTGGACGGGATATTCTGGCTGCTTGCGGACAGTTGAAAAGCGAAAGTCAGAGAGAACGTTTAAAACGCCATCAAACGACCGAAGCACCCCCTGCGGCCTGATAACAACAAGTAGCCTTTACGGCAATAACGGGATAACACGCCCTCTTTCCGGTCAGGCTTTGAAGAACCTCAGGATTCGTTTGTTCTGAGAGAGTAAGCGCGGCATGACGGCGCCAACTAGGCTAAGAAGCGTCGGGGCAAGCTGAAATTCAACCTGAAGCGTCGTTTCTCCACGCACAGGGCATGACCATTGCACAGTCAGGCTGGACAGGCCAAGCGTGCATAAATGGATCTGCCCGGCTTCAACTGGCGGCATTCCATCACATTCCATCGATAATATAGAGGGTTCAGCATCACCCGCACTCCTGCGGAAGCTCAGATAGCGATCCTTGGAAAGAAAAGTACAGGCCAAACCACGGTCATCATCGTGCCACTCAATATCTGTGGCAACAAAGGCAAGTTCCATCTTGCACGGTTCTCCGGAGAATAAAGAAAGGGGCTCCTTCGCCCCACCTCAGATAATGTGTAAACGTACAATATCAGCGAGACTTGAAAAGAAAAGAAGAAACGCTCACATTCACGTGATCTCCTTTTATTTCGCAGCAGCCGTATTTACGCATCAATACATTCCTTCACCTTGAGATGCATGAAGGCATACAATACAATCACGATGCCATTTCCAAATGGGGGAAAAACCATGGATGCACTGTCAACGGCCAGCACCTTGGAAACCATGGGGCGCCTTGTAACACGCCGGAATATGATGACATCATTTGTCCGTCAGCAAGGAAGTGTTGATAAATTACTGGTCGAGACCTTGGACAAAGCAAGCCAGAGAAGCGCTATACTCTCTGCACCTGGCCCCGGTCGCGGACTGAACGTGGACATCTCGGTCTGAGACAGCAACTCTTTCACAGCCAAGACGACTTCAAGAAACAAGAAAGGCACGACCTGACCGACAAGGAGAGGCCGTGCCTTTCTGGGCTGGAAAATCGTTTAGAAATTAAACGTTAAACCGCAATTAATCGCCGCAAGTCATGAAAATACGCAGTATGTGATTTCTCATATTCATTTCGTACCCGCTTTCATACCCGGCTTTGATTTTTCGTATGGCTTGCCGCCATCTCGCCAGCGCCAACTCTCGACACCCTGTGACCATCTAGGATCAAGACCAAATAGCCAGTCCTTTAAAGCTGCTGAACGTGTGATGAGAAGGTGAGAAAGACTCGGGTGTATCACATGACTTTGTTGCACAAATCAGGTACCCAAGCTGCCGGGTTAGCATTCTAGAACGGAACTACTCCGAAGGGTGCCTGCTGTCTTATGCTAAAGTTTCGCAGCCCCACATTCGCACTTAGATTCCGTTTCGGAAAGAGGCGGTCATTCCATTGATAGAGCCTTCCTAGACTCACAACGGATCAGTGCGGATCAATAAGGAACAAGAAACCCCGCATGTACTGAGCTATACGGGGTTTTGCTTGTCCGGTGAAATCCACCGGAATCCAATCTTTTGTTTAAACGTTAAACAGGAAGTGAAAGACATCACCATCCTGAACAACGTATTCCTTGCCTTCCAAACGCAGACGCCCGGCCTCGCGCGCGCCAGACTCTCCCTTGCAGGCGATGTAATCCGCACAAGATATCGTCTCGGCACGGATAAAGCCGCGCTCAAAGTCCGAGTGAATAACGCCGGCTGCCTCGGGGGCCTTGGCACCACAGCGAACTGTCCAGGCGCGCGCTTCCTTGGGACCAACTGTGAAAAAGGTCAATAAACCAAGCAAAGCATGCCCGGCCCGGATAATCTGGGATAATCCGGTCTCCTGAAGGCCGAGATCTTCAAGGAAAGCGGCCTTCTCATCCTCATCGGGCAACTGGGCAACCTCGGACTCAATCGCCGCAGAAATTACCACCATTGCCGCGCCTTCCGCCTCGGCTTTCCCGGCAACTTTGGCCGAAAACGCATTGCCTGTTGCGGCTGCGCTCTCCTCAACGTTACAGACGTACAGGACAGGCTTGGCTGTCAGCAGCTGGAGCAAACGAAAAATTTTGCCTTCATCCGCTGAAGCGGGAACAAAGAGACGTGCAGGCTTTCCGGCACGCAACAGCTCAAGGACAGGCTCCATGACAGCCAGCTGGTCCTTGGCATCCTTTTCGCCTGAGCGCGCTTTCTTCACGATCGGAACAATGCGTTTTTCCAGACTTTCCAGATCCGAGAGCATCAGCTCGGTCTCGATCGTCTCTGCATCACGAAGCGGGTCCACACTGCCTTCGACGTGCGTGATATTGTCATCTTCAAAACAGCGCAACACATGAACAATCGCGTCTGTCTCACGGATATTGGCCAGAAACTGGTTCCCGAGCCCCTCACCTCTGGAGGCTCCCCGCACCAGACCCGCAATATCAACAAACTCCAGACGGGTCGGAATTGTCTCTTTGCTACCGGCAATCCCGGCCAGAATATCAAGGCGTTCATCCGGAACAGACACACGCCCTGTATTGGGCTCAATGGTACAAAACGGGAAATTCGCCGCTTGGGCTGCTGCCGTTGATGTCAGCGCATTGAAAAGAGTGGACTTTCCCACATTGGGAAGTCCGACTATACCACAATTGAAGCCCATTCAGGCGCTCCCTTTATCTGTATCTTGCGTTGCCTCGCCGCCCGATACCGCAGCAGGCTTTTCTTTCTTCGGACGAGGCGGTTGGGTCGCTGTTGTAACCCGGTTCATGAACCCCGCATGGTCCCCGTCAAGGATCAAATGAAAGTGCAGGGACACCGCATCAAGGAAAGGATCCAGCCATACAGAATCCGCCTTGGCAAAATCACCAAGAACCCACTTGTTGACCAAAGCCTTGTCGTGCGGCCGACCAATCCCGAGACGAACGCGCCAGTATGCAGGCCCAAGATGCGCATCAATATCACGCAACCCGTTATGCCCCGCATGCCCCCCGCCCTGCTTGATACGCAAGCGCCCGGGAGACAGCTCCAGCTCGTCATGCAGCACAAGAATATTGGACAGGGGAATCTTGTAAAATCGGGCAACCTCTCCAACACACTGGCCAGACCGGTTCATGAAGGTCATGGGCTTAAGCATCATCACACGCTGCCCAGCAACACTGCCATCGGCCAACTCGCCATGGTGCTTGCTGCGCCAAGATGAAGAGGAATGGCGGCGAAACAAAGCGTCCGCCGCCATAAAGCCGACATTGTGGCGGTTTCCAGCATACTCCGCACCCGGATTACCCAGACCAACCACAAGCCACATTGCTTTTCTTCCTCTACCGGCACCCCGGAAGAATCCGGGAAATACCTTTTATTCCCCGCTGGCAGCCTCTGCAGCAACATCAGACTTCAAGCCTGAAGGTGCTGTAATGGAAGCAATGGTAAAGTCACGCTCTGTCACAGAGGGACGAACCCCTGCCGGCATCGCAATGTCAGAAATATGCACGCTGGCATTCAGCGCCACATCTGACAGATCAACGCGGAACGATTCGGGCAGGTCATCTGCCTTCGCAATAACAGGAATGCTGTGACGCACAATATTCAGCACACCGCCCTGCTTCAGACCCGGACACTTGTCATGGTTCACAAACTCGACAGTTACATCAGCATGAACCGGGGTATCGCGATTGATACGCAGAAAGTCAATATGCTGCGGCGCATCAGTCACAACGTGAAATTGTACATCATGGGCCAGAACACGGTGCTTTGTGCCATCCGGCATTTCCAGATCGTACTGGCGGCTGTAAAAACCGGACTTATGAAGGGCAGAAACAAGCTGACGCGGATCCATCTGTACCAGAACCGGAGTCTGCCTGTCGCCGTAGATGACGCCGGGGACGAGTCCCTGACGACGGACGGCGCGGGCTGCCCCCTTACCTGCCTTTTCGCGCGCTTCAACCTTGAAGGTAACAACATCAACCATGGTTGGATCTCCACAATAACATACCGCGGCCAGCCTCCAGGGGTGCTGGCACGGGCCCGTCGCAAAGACGAGAATGGGGCGTCATACACCAGTCGGGCCGGTATTGCAACCGGCCCGATCCAGGCTTTCCATCAGTGCAGGAAACCATAAACCATGATCATGGCAATGGATGCAGGCGCAACAACCTTGAGCACCCAACCCCAGATAGTTGATAGCGGAAAGGCCAACGTACCGTCATTCGACACTTCTGTCTGCATCCGGGGCCATACAATCCAGCCCGCAAAGATACAAACAGCCATACCGCCAGCCGGAATCATGAGCTTGGTTGTCAAATAATCCAGAAGATCCATAAAGCCCATGCCAAACAGCGTCATATCCGACATAACACCAAAAGACAGGGAACTGGGAATGCCGATCAGGAACGCAACCCCACCCAGTACAAGGACCGCAGTCTTGCGCGAAAGCTGCAGCTCATCCATCAAGTAAGCAACTGGAACCTCCAACAAGGAGACCGAGGACGTCAGGGCAGCAAACAAAAGCAAGACAAAAAAAGCTGTTCCAAACAGAACACCGCCCGTTATTTGCTGAAAGATACCAGGCAAGGTAATAAAAGTCAGCCCAGGACCAGCCCCCGGCTCAATACCGAAAGCAAACACGGCGGGCATAATAATAAGACCAGCAAAAATCCCGACGCCCGTATCCAGAACAATGATCCACAGCGTTGAACGCTGTATATTCTGGGAACGATCCAGATAAGAGCCATACGTAATCAGGATACCAAGCCCGATCGACAACGAAAAGAAGGCCTGGGACAAGGCTGCAACCAGTGTATCACCACTGAACTTGGAGAAATCGGGCCTGAGGTAAAAATCAACGCCGGCAGCAGCTCCGTCCAGAGTTACAGCACGAACAGCAAGGAATACCAAAATAAGGAACAGGGCTGGCATCAGAAACTTGTTACAACGCTCGATACCCGAGCCAATACCACGAAGGACAACCAGCACCGTCATCAGCATGAATAAGGCATGATAAATCAATGGCTCAACTGAGTTACTGACAAAACCGTTGAACGTACCTGTCAGATCAAGCCCCGTCTCCATCAGGGAGCCATCAACCATCTTGACAACGTAAGCTAGGGTCCAGCCACCGATAACACTGTAGAAGGTCAGCACAAGAAAGCCGGAAAGAACGCCGAGATAGCCTGCCAGTGACCACGCGCCCCCTCTCAGGTTTGCAAATGTACCCACAGGATCTTTCTGCGCCGCACGTCCCAAGGCAAGCTCTGCCAGAATAAGCGCCGCGCCAATCGTCAAAGCTAGGACAAGGTAGGTAATGACAAATACAGCACCACCATTTTGCCCCACAAGATAAGGAAACTTCCAGACATTACCCAAACCAACTGCCGATCCAGCGGCAGCCAGTATAAAACCAAGCTTTGAGCCCCAATGCTCGCGCGTCATTATAGAATCCTTTATTTTCTGTAACCGCCCAACACCCCTTAGAGAAGTCGGATCCGGCTGCGCACCCGGATAACCGGTTTGTTTCTTTTTATAACCCCTTGCAAAATTGCCGGGACAACAGGGTATGCACAACAATGCAACCCGATGAAAATAGTTTTCGATTAATTGTTTTCGGTCAATCTTTTTTCTTCATAAAAAAAGCGGCCCTTCTACCAGAATGAGCCGCAACACAAACATTATGAGGCAGGAATCAGTCAAACAAGCTGGACACAGACCGTTCGTCAGAAATACGGGCTATCGCTTCGGCCAAAAGAGAACTGATCGAAATGGGACGGATATTGGATGCCATACGAACCGATTCCGTAGCTTGGATCGAATCCGTTACAACCATCTCCTTCAGGGGCGATGCGGCAACCCTTGCAACAGCACCACCGGACAGAACGCCATGGGTGACATATGCCGAGACGGCCGTTGCACCAGCCTCTGTAAGAGCAACGGCGGCATTGCACAGCGTTCCGGCTGAATCAACAATATCATCAACCATAATGCAGGTACGGCCACGAACATCGCCAATGATGTTCATGACCTCGGAAACACCGGCCCGTTCCCGCCTTTTATCGATAATAGCGAGATCAGCATCAATACGCTTGGCCAGAAGGCGCGCACGGACAACCCCACCAACATCCGGGGACACAACCATCAAACGCTCGCCATCGTATTGCTGACGAATATCATTGGCAAAAACAGGGGCTGCAAACAGATTGTCCACCGGAATATCGAAGAAGCCCTGAATCTGACCGGAATGCAGATCAAGGGTCACAACCCGGTTGGCACCGGCCTGGGTAATCAGGTTGGCAACCAGCTTGGCTGTTATCGGCGTACGAGGGCCTGTCTTGCGGTCTTGACGCGCATACCCGAAATAGGGAATGACCGCAGTGATGCGGCGCGCCGAACCCCGGCGCAGAGCATCAAGGGTGACAAGCAATTCCATCAGGTTGTCGTTGGCGGGATAGGAGGTCGGCTGAATAACAAACACGTCCTCCCCACGCACGTTCTCATGGACCTCAACAAAGATTTCCATATCCGCAAAGCGGCGGATACTGGCATTGGTCACATCAAGACGCAGACAAGCCGCGATCGACTCAGCCAGCGGGCGGTTGGCGTTGCAACCCAGAACTTTCATGAAAGCAGTCTCCCGCTGCAGGGCAACAGACACAGTGTCAACATACGTCCCCGCACAGCGGCTATCCCGAGCGTCCGGTCCAGGGGCGGGCGGACCATAACAACCCTGACACCTCCTGTAAACAGGGATCAGGGACCATGGCTCCCCGTTTTTTGATCACTGCGTCGTACCACCTCGACAGACGCTTTCCGTGAACCCAGCACATCAAGAACACCGGCACTGCCACCTTGGGCAATAAGGACCGCCAAGGCTGGAAAGCGTGTCTTCAATGCCGCATCCGGCACAACGTTCTCCTGCGTCACGGTACCGGGACTTTGTCCCGAAGAATCCTCCACATGCCACACCAGCCGCACCAAGGATTTCCCATTGCCTTTGTCAGATACAGGGCGATGCGACAGGGTTCCTGTTACCGTCAACAGGTCAGAATCAGGCGAAACAACATCACTTGGTTGCTGAACCGGAATACCATCCTGACGCAAGGCAACCTCCATGGCACGCTGTAGCAGACGCCCTTGCGTATCCGGCAACCCGCGGATAACAACGCGTAGCACAACGCTTCCTAGTCCACCCGAAGGACCATTGCCATAAGCAGACGGGTTACCAGCCTCCCGCTCCAGAAGCGGAACCACAGCAGCGACCACGCGTGTGCAATCCTGGTCGGGATTCTGGGTAACCTGTTTGATATCCGCCCCATCCGACCCCGACAGGGACCAGCTTATAGCGCCAACGCCACGTTCCTCTGCCTGACCACGAAACGTATAGCCAATGCCGTGAGGGGCAAAGAAAGCCGGAATCCCGGCAACCCTGAGAGCCTGCACCATATCTTCGGCCACTTGTCGGCCCTGCAGATCAGGAAGGCCCTCTACGGGAGGAACCGCAACACCGAAAGCCTCGGGCAACATGGCAAGGGGAGCAGGCGCACCGCCGGACACATGAGAGAAAGGACGCGGCACATCACCACAAGCCGACAGGATCATTCCTGCAAGCATCAAGACTGATACAAGGAAAGCCCTCCCCCTCATGGCTACTCCCGTGGTTCAAGCATAATAACAGAAATCTGGCGCCCTACCGGCCCCTCTTCCCTCAAGGTCGCCCTTCGGTGGCTGAAAAAACGGTTCTCCTCGCGGAATGTGTCACATGGCGTTGGCATAATGGTACCAATATCTAGGCGAGCCAACTGCCTGGCCACATACCCCGGAAGATCAAACAGGAAATGACCCGCCCGGCGTGATGGAGCCAAGAAACGGTCATCATCAGGATCCCGGGATAGGATATGCTCAGGAAAATCAGCTCCAACCTCGTAGGAACGCTGGGCTATACAGGGGCCAATGGCCGCAACGATCCGACCCGGTTTTGCCCCCAGCGCAACCATCTTGTGGACTGTGCTGTCAAGAATACCGCCAACGGCACCGCGCCAACCTGCATGGGCCGCAGCCACAACACCAGCCACCCCGTCCGCCAAAAGAACAGGCGCACAGTCAGCGGTCAGAACAGCCACCGCCAAACCCGGCGATGCTGTAACCAAGGCATCCGCCACAGGAATCGCGCCATCCAGAAACGGGGCATCAATAACCACGGCATGAGCCGTATGGTTCTGGCTGGCAAGGACAAGACGGTCCGGAGAAAGGTCAAAAGCACTGGCAACACGGGCGCGATTGGCCAGAACCCGCACAGGATCATCACCAACAGATAAACTGACATTCAGGGAGGCAAAAGACCCCTCCGAAACACCGTCATGGCGCGTGAAAAATCCGTGGCGAACCTTGCTCAGGCTGTTAAGGGCAGAGACAGTAATCATCAACAGAACTCAAACCCGGGAGGAACAGAAAGATCGGGGCTGTGAACACACAGAACCTTGAACAGGGAGCCCATCTCCGATGGATGTATCAAACGCCGCAATCCTGATGAAAGGTTCATTGCACGCACTGAATCGCCACCAGCCGCACGCGTCAGGACACGCCCCCTTTGCTCCGCCCCCAGCGATGACAGGAAACGGCCCTGGCCAACCGGCCCACACACGCCGGCACCGGCAGCTCGCGCAACCTGGGTCAGTCGCTCAAAATCAACATGGGACGTCAGATCAGCATTCCCCGGATCCTCCAGAGGCGGAACAAACGCGTGGTTCCGGACCGCTTGCAGGGTATCACCGGGCGCACTGTGTGCATAACCATAATCCACCAGCAGCATAGCCCCTGCCCCGCGCAGGAAACGACCGGACAAGGCATCAACAATGGCGCAGGCCGCCGGGCAAATCTCTGCCACCATGCCGATATCAGGCTCATCAAACCAGACATCCACGGGTTCACCGGCCGTTGTCAGAACAAAATTGCCCGCATCATCCACCGTCACATGACGGCGCAGCCATCCGGACCGGGTATATTCAAACTGCTCGATCGGCAGGGCGTCAAAAAATTCATTGGCCAGAACCAGCAACGGACCATCAGGAAGATCAGAAACCCCATCATGCCAAGATACCGGTGTATCCGGACTCACAGCCTCCAGAGACTGGTGCTGGAGCTGCCTGAGCACCGGACTACGCTCAACCAGATGGACGGACATAGACTCCAAGAAACCCGGCACACACCGGACAACCCGCAGGACATCGGCCATTAGAACGCCACGCCCCGGCCCAAGTTCGACCAAGGAGAACGGCGAAGGAGATCCCATAGACTGCCACACCACAGCAGCCCACAATCCGACAATTTCGCCAAAAACCTGGCAGATCTCAGGAGCTGTCGTAAAATCGCCATCCTGTCCGAAGGCACGACCCTTGGCGTAATAGGCATCCGCAGCCTGCTGCATGAAAGACACAAGGGGGACCGGTCCCGTCGCAGCAATTTCAGCACGCAAACGGTCACCTGCAGAACTCACGCCGGACGTTTCCATGCCCATGACATCAACCAGATTCCAAACACGACCATAGGCAGGGACAGGATCTGCCCCATTGATATCCCCCCCCAGAATACACCAAGAAAGGCATCCGGCTCGCGAAAGAATTCGACAAAAAACCGGGCACATCCGTAACCGGCCATGCCAACACCCGTCAGCACACCAAAGCGAAGACGAACCGCCGGGAAACGGAAAAAGAGCACAAGCATGACGACCAGCAGCGCCAGCCCTTCTAGGCCAGCCTCGTACAGCTGGCTGGGATGACGCGGGTCAGGACCAGCGCCGGGAAAGACCATGGCCCACGGCACGACGGATGGATCGGCAACGCGGCCCCACAGCTCACCGTTGATGAAGTTGGCCAAGCGCCCGAGCATAAGCCCAAGAGGTGCAACCATGGCTGCAAGATCAAGCAAAAAGAGCAACGGTATACCCCGGAACCGGCAAAACAGGATGGTTGCAACCAGAACGCCCAAAAAACCGCCGTGAAACGACATGCCGCCATGCCAAAGCGCAGCGACTTCCAGCGGATTATCAAGATAATAATCCGGCTTGTAGAACAGCACGTAACCCAGGCGCCCCCCCAGCACCACACCCAATGTAACCCAGACTAGGTAGTCATCGATCTCGGGATCGCTGAGAAGAATCATCCCGCTGCCCGCTATGCGACCTGCCAGATATTTCATCAACTGCCAACCACCGAGCAAGCCGGTCATATAGGCCAACGCATACCAACGGATTGCCAAGGGACCAATCTGCAGGGCCACCGGATCAACAGCCGGAAACATCAAGGGTTCACTCATTCACACATACCCGGCAACGTATCAGGGGAAAGCAGCTCTATCCTATCAGCGATAGGGATCCGACTGGGATAGAAAGTCTTTGACGTACCGCGTCACCCCTTCCTCAACCCCGGTAAAGGGCTTGGTGTAACCTGCAGCCCGCAGCCGATCCATTTTCGCCTCTGTAAAGTACTGGTACTTGTCACGGATTGGAACCGGCGTATCAATATAACGTATGTTCGGTTCCAGCCCCAAGGCACGGTAGGCAGCAGCAGCCAAATCAAAGAAAGAGCGGGCCTTGCCTGTCCCCAGATTATACAGTCCGGAAATCTGGGGATTATCCAGAAGCCACATGATCACGTCCACGACATCGCCAACCCAGACGAAATCCCTGAGCTGGCCACCATCCTTGTAAGCCGGATTATGGGAGCGAAACAGGTTGAAATGGGTGTTCTGCGCTGCGTGGGGATATACTTGGGACACAACGCTGGACTGCTGCCCCTTATGATATTCATTGGGCCCATACACATTGAAAAACTTCAGCCCGACCCATTGCGGCGGCATCTTCTTCTTCTGGGCAAGGCGACGAGCTACCCGGCGGTCAAAAAGATGCTTGGACCAACCATAGGCATTCAGGGGACGCATTTTTGCCAAGTGCGCAATGCTGGCATCATCGTCAAAGCCATTGCTGCCATCCCCGTATGTTGCGCCGGATGACGCATAAATCAGGCGGATTCCATGCATCGCACACCACCGCAGCAAGGCGATGGAATAATCAAAATTGTTGGTCAGGATCTTGTCGACATCTTTTTCGGTCGTCGACGATACAGCCCCCATATGCAGGATGGCCTTTATTTTCGTGCGGTGTTGCTCAAGAAAATCGAAGATACGCACTGGCTCGACAATATCAGCCAGTTCCCGGTGAGCGATGTTCCGCCACTTGTTGCCGTCGCGCAACCTGTCAACGACAACCAGATCTTCACAACCCCGGTCTTCAAGGGCTGCCAGGACGTTGGATCCGATAAAACCGGCACCACCTGTCACTACGTACATTGCTCTGTCTCCTCCCGTCGGAGCCTTCGTGAACACCCATGTCGGATGCTATCCATCCCATACATACGACACACGGCGTGAAGTTCCGTATGAACCGTTATAGGCGGCGCATCGACAACCGGCAAGAACCATGCGGTCACAGTGCCTTCCCGGCAATGCCTGCAACATATTGCGACAAATGAACAGCCACTCCATAATGGAAATGTGGCGACATGGAAAAGCCATGCGACTACGTTCCGGAGGACTGTTCAATGCAAACCCGCAATCGCTTGTTTGATGATGTTGCCCGCGTTGCCGGGGGGGCACTTGGCGCCTTGTCCGGTCTGAGAGAGGAACTGGAAATCCTGGTCCGCAGCCGGGTCAATCGCATCCTCGCAGACATGGATCTAGTCAACCGCGAGGAATTCGAGGCCGTAAAGGCCATGGCAGCCCAGGCCCGGAACGATGCGGATGCCATGAAAAAGAAGCTGGCCGAGATGGAGCGGACACTACAGGGGACCTCTGCCCCAAAACATGGAGAGGCCATACCACACGGTGGCAAAAGCGCCAATCTAGGGCGGAAAGCGGGAGACAAAGCCAAGCCCTGAAGAGATATCCCCAACAGGTGGGGGGTCAGGCATATATTATCCACAGAATATTGAGTGCATGATGGGCTTATTGCTTGCGTGACACAGTATGCTCTGGCACGGTTCGGTTGTCGCCGGGTGGATCTGTGCATCCTGTCTTGAGAGATCAGGTCCACTGCATCCACGATCAGGGGAGATACCTGGATGCCCGCTATTGCTGCAGACGAACCGTTTACAGAAGACAGTATTGACCATCCCATCAACCGTATAGAACGTCTGGCAACCCGCAATGCTTGGATCTTCGAACGTAGAAGCGAGACCGAGGCCGCCGTCCAGATTCCGGGGCAATGGGGTTCGTGGTGCCTTTACCTTGTTCTGGCGCGTGAACTGGATGTGCTGCACCTTTCGTGTACATTTGACATGAAGATACCCGATGATGCCAAGGAACGGGTTCTCGAACTTCTTGTTCTGCTCAATGAGCGCTGCTGGATCGGTCACTTCACCATCTGGCTGGATGAAGGCATCCCCATGTTTCGCCATACCTTGCTGGCACCAGAACTGACCGTTACAGACAACACCGTAGAAGATATGATTGATATCGCCGTTGCTGAATGCGAACGGGTCTTTCCAGCCTTCCGTTTCGTTCTAGAAGAGGGTATGGATGCCCGGCGTGCCATCGATGCCTGCCTGTTTGATGTTGCAGGAGCAGCCTGACAGAACAGCATGCCTGCCGTGCCCAGTACTATACTCATAGGCAAAGCAAGCCATACAGCGCGCAGAGCATGGAGATATGTGTGTGCTTTCCCCATTGAAGCCTGTTGTCCTTTTCGGTTGTGGGAATATGGGACGGGCCATGCTCTCCGGGTGGCTACGCAACGGCTTTGACCCCGGTCACATACTCGTGATCGCCCGCAGGGGGCATGCGGATCTACCCGAAGGCACTCAGCATCCTGCTTTACGGGTCGTGCAGAATGTCGGTGATCTTCCCCGCACACTGAAAGCCTCGGCAGTTGTCTTTGCTGTCAAGCCAAGGGCGTTGGCTGGTGTCATGGGCTCATGCCGTTTCCTAGTCAACCCGGAAACCGTCTTTCTTTCCGTAGCAGCCGGCATATCCTTGAAAACTCTGCAAGACGGCCTTGGATCACAAGCACGCAGCGTGCGAGCCATGCCCAATACACCGACAGCCGTCGGGCGCGGGGTCACCGCCTTGTGCGCTGGTCCGGGCGTGGGCGAGGAACAAAAGAAGCTGTGCCATACTCTTGGCGAATCGACTGGACTGGCTGTCTGGCTTGATGACGAACACCTGATGGATGCCGTCACAGCCCTGTCCGGATCAGGCCCTGCCTATGTCTTTCACATGACAGAGGCACTGACAAAAGCTGGAGAGGCCCTTGGGCTTCCGCCCGGGTTGGCCACCGCCCTAGCCCGGCATACCGTATGTGGCTCCGGGGAATTGATGTACCAATCAGCGGACACAGCAGAACAGCTGCGCCAATACGTTACAAGCCCGGGCGGTACGACGGAAGCGGGATTGTCCGTCCTTATGCCGGAACTAACAGCTCTGATGACAAGAACCCTTCAAGCCGCAGCCGAACGAAGTGCGTATCTTGGGACAAAGGAATCCCACACTGATGCGATCAATAATAGTCATAACGCAGGGCAATAACACCTATAGCGATTTTTGCATTGCAGTATACGCTTGACCCCTATTCTGGCGTGCCGTACCATCCGGTATCGCAGCGCTTCGGGGCGGGTTGCTGGCATTGCCTGTTCCTATTGTCTCCGTGGCATCGGCCTCCTTGTACATAGGAAAGATCTGAGATATGGCGTACAAGACTGAAATGCCGTTCGATTTCGACGTAAGCCGCCTGATCGCCGACATGAAGGTACCGGGAATTGACGTAGATTCCATTGTTTCATCACAGAAGAAAAACATCGAGGCGCTGAACGCTGCCAATAAAATGGTTTTTGATGGTTTCCAGACCATCATGAAGCGCCAAGCCGAAATCCTGAGGCAAACTGTCGAGGACACCTCCGCCCTCTCTTCACGTCTGACAAGCGTGGATAACCCGGGGGATCAGTTTGTGCGCCAGACAGAACTGGCCAAGTCTGCCTTGGAGACCAATCTCGCCAACGCCCGCGAGCTGGTCGACATGATGACAAAGTCACAGAATGAGGTTCTCAATTTGCTGAGCGCCCGGATGTCACAATCCATGGACGAAATGAAAAGTATGATTGAGAAATCAGTGAAAAATGCCCCGGCAGGCGGCGGCAAGTCTTCATCAAAAACAGCCGCAAAAACAGCCGAACGCTGATCAATCGAACGCGCCACACATAAACCACTGTCGCAGCACGCGGCAGTGGTTTTGTTATGAGCAAACCACGACAATAGCCGTGCACGACACAGACGGCTCTTGGGATTATAAAACCCCGCCGGAGCAGCGGCGGGGTTATAAGGTCACACACTACGCTAGACAAAAATCAGGGCAAGGCATCAACAAGCGCTTGGGCAACTGTCACACTTCTACGAGCAGCAGCCGCTTCAGAGGGGGTTTCGGCCTCCTGCAGAACAGCAAGGGCAGACTGAAGCCGCGCCAAGGCGGCTTCACGGTCTATCTCATCAAGAGGAATAGCCTCTTCTGCCAGAAGCGTGCAGCGCTCCGCCGTCACCTCTGCAAAACCACCGGCAACAAAGATCTTGCGAACCGGGCTTGTACTACGATGAACTTCGACAACACCGGGGCGAACTGTCGACAGGAAAGGGGCGTGCTGCGGCATTGCACCGAAATTCCCCTCAACTCCCGGAACGACAACCATCTCCGCTGGCTCGGAAACCAAAAGACGGGCCGGAGAAACAAGTTCAAATTCAAGCGTTTCAGCCATAAGCACGTGGCTCCAAAGCAATCAGAACAAACCAGAGCAAGAACGCCTAGCACCAACCCGATACAGATCAGGCTGCAGCAGCCAGCTTCTTACCTTTTTCCACCGCTTCCTCAATGGTTCCAACCATATAGAAAGCCTGCTCCGGCAGGTGATCATAGTCACCATTAACGATACCACGGAATCCCTTAATGGTCTCTTCCAGTGCAACGAACACACCAGGAGTTCCCGTAAAGACTTCCGCAACGTGGAACGGCTGGGACAGGAAGCGCTGGATCTTGCGCGCCCGGGCAACAGTCAGCTTGTCATCTTCAGACAGCTCGTCCATGCCCAGAATCGCAATGATATCCTGCAGAGCTTTATAGGTCTGAAGAATTTCCTGAACACGACGGGCAACAGCGTAATGCTCTTCACCCACCACGCGCGGATCAAGGGCACGAGATGTAGAATCCAGAGGATCAACGGCCGGGAAAATAGCCTGCTCTGCAATGGCACGCGACAACACTGTTGTTGCATCAAGGTGAGCAAACGATGTGGCAGGCGCGGGGTCTGTCAGGTCATCGGCCGGAACATAGATTGCCTGAACCGACGTAATCGATCCCTTCTTCGTTGAAGTGATACGTTCCTGCAGAGCACCCATATCAGTCGCCAAGGTCGGTTGATATCCGACCGCTGACGGAATACGCCCGAGCAGAGCCGACACTTCGGAACCAGCCTGCGTAAAGCGGAAGATGTTATCCACGAAGAACAACACGTCCTGCCCTTCCTCATCACGGAAGTATTCCGCCTGAGTCAAACCTGACAGGGCAACACGGGCACGGGCTCCCGGAGGCTCGTTCATCTGGCCATACACCAAGGCCACCTTGGAATTGGAACCTTCCAAGTCAATAACCCCGGACTCAATCATTTCATGGTAAAGGTCGTTGCCTTCACGGGTACGTTCACCAACACCAGCAAAAACAGAATAACCACCATGGCCTTTGGCAACGTTGTTGATCAATTCCATGATCGTCACGGTCTTGCCAACGCCTGCGCCACCGAACAAACCAATCTTTCCACCCTTGGTATACGGAGCCAGCAGGTCAATAACCTTGATTCCGGTCACCAGAATTTCCGTATCCGTCGACTGCTCGACAAACGGCGGAGCCGAACGGTGGATTGGGGAACGACGGCTGGTCGGAATCGGGCCGCGCTCATCCACAGGCTCACCAATCACATTCATGATGCGGCCCAGCACTTCCTTCCCCACCGGGACAGAGATGGCACTGCCTGTATCACGGACTTCCTGACCACGTACCAGTCCCTCGCTTGAGTCCATTGCAATGGTGCGGACAATACCCTCACCAAGGTGCTGGGCTACTTCCAGGACCAGACGGTTCCCACGATTATCCGTCTCAAGTGCCGAAAGAATAGCGGGAAGATCACCGTCGAACTTCACGTCCACAACGGCGCCAGTAACCTGGCTAATAGTACCGACGTTTTTGTTCGCCATGGCTTGACGCTCCTGTTAGGCCGGTTGTTCAAAACCGGAAAGTCTCTGTTTATCACTGCATCCGGTAACCACATAACAGTACCGGCTGTTCCGGAATGCTAGATAGCCTCAGCACCGGAAATAATTTCGATCAGTTCCTTGGTGATCATCGCCTGACGGGTCCGGTTATAAACCAGCGTCAGCTTGTTGATCATATCACCGGCATTCCGTGTAGCATTGTCCATTGCACTCATCCGTGCGCCCTGCTCGGAAGCATCGCTTTCCAGAAGAGCCGAAAAAACCTGCATCGCCACATTACGTGGCAACAGGTCAGCCAGAATTTCCTCTTCACCTGGCTCATATTCGTAAACCGGACGAGCAACGCCGGAAACAGACGGTTCAGATGATGGAACCTCAGGCGGAGAGAACGGAACAAGCTGCTGCCGGGTCACTTCCTGCGAAATCGCAGAACGGAATTTGTTGTAAATCACCGTACAGACATCAAACTGGCCTGCATCAAACATGGAAAGGATGGTCTGCGCCACATCGTTTGCCGAGCCAAACTCGGCCCCACGACGGGTCATCCCCTCACGGGTGCCG
The DNA here is from genome assembly GCF_001611975.1 of Haematospirillum jordaniae. Taxonomy (GTDB): domain Bacteria; phylum Pseudomonadota; class Alphaproteobacteria; order Rhodospirillales; family Rhodospirillaceae; genus Haematospirillum; species Haematospirillum jordaniae. The sequence goes on along the minus strand of NZ_CP014525.1, from coordinate 1,023,727 downwards.
ATAATCAGGCCAGCATACTCACGGCGCAAAGCATCACGACCCTTGCGCCCGAGGCACAGAACCTTGACTGTCTTTCCCGAGGCGATCAAATCCCGGATCATGTTTCTGGCTGACCGCACGACGTTGGCATTGAAGCCACCACAAAGCCCGCGATCGGCCGTCATCAAGACCACAAGATGAACATCATCACGGCCAGTCCCTGCCAGAAGCTTCGGGGCACCAGAGGAACCAGCGACCGAAGCGGCCAGCCCCGCCAGCATGCGCCCCATACGCTCTGCATAGGGGCGACCGGCTTCTGCGGCATCCTGGGCACGACGTAATTTGGATGCCGCAACCATTTTCATGGCGCTCGTGATCTTCCGGGTATTCTTCACCGAGTTGATCCGAACGCGGAGGTCCTTGAGGCTAGCCATCGGCTGTCAGGCCTTCTTTCACTCGAAATACTCCCCAGCGATAACCGGGGCACTCCGTCTGGTTCAAACTACCTGTTCCCGACTGCACCGGGAACAGTACGCGACACCCTTGTCTCAAGCAGCAAAAGCTTTGGCAAAGCCATCTAGGAACGCAATCAACTTCGCTTCCGTTTCCTTGGAAATGGCCTTTTCGGAACGAATAGCTGCAATCATATCTGCGCCCTTGTTCCGCATCTCGGCCAACATCTCACGTTCATAGCGGTTGACAGCAGACACGGGCAGGGAATCCAGATAGCCGCGCGTACCGGCAAAGATTGAAACAACCTGCTCTTCAACCGGCATAGGGCTGAACTGGGGCTGTTTCAGAAGCTCGGTCAAGCGGGCACCACGGGCCAGAAGCTTCTGCGTTGCCGGATCCAGATCCGAGGCAAACTGGGCAAAAGCCGCCATTTCACGATACTGGGCCAGATCCATCTTGATGGTACCGGCAACCTGCTTCATTGCCTTGATCTGCGCTGCAGAACCAACGCGGGACACAGACAGACCAACGTTCACAGCCGGGCGGATACCCTTGAAGAAAAGGTCTGTTTCCAGGAAAATCTGGCCGTCTGTGATAGAGATCACGTTGGTCGGAATATAGGCCGAAACATCGTTTGCTTGGGTTTCAATAACTGGCAGCGCTGTCAGCGATCCCTTGCCTGCAGCATCACCAAGCTTTGCCGCACGCTCCAGAAGGCGGCTGTGCAGATAGAACACGTCGCCCGGATACGCTTCACGCCCGGGAGGACGGCGCAGCAGCAGCGACATCTGACGATAGGCAACTGCCTGCTTGGACAGGTCATCATAGAAGATAACCGCGTGCATGCCATTATCGCGGAAGTACTCACCCATGGTGCAGCCTGTATAGGGCGCCAGGAACTGCATGGGAGCCGGCTCGGAAGCGGTAGCGGCCACCACAATGGTGTAGTCCAGCGCGCCATGGTCTGCCAAGGTCTTCACAACCTGGGCAACCGTCGAACGCTTCTGACCAACTGCCACATAGATGCAGAACAGCTTTTCGCTGTCGTTGCGGGCCGCATCATTGACCTTCTTCTGGTTGAGAATGGTGTCGATGATAACTGCAGTCTTGCCGGTCTGGCGGTCCCCAATGATCAGTTCACGCTGGCCGCGCCCGATCGGGATCAGAGAATCAATGGCCTTCAGGCCGGTTTGCATCGGCTCGTGAACAGACTTGCGGGGAATAATGCCAGGAGCCTTGACGTCAGCCATGCTCCGCGACACATCGGGCAGAGCACCCTTGCCGTCAATGGGATTGCCCAAACCGTCGACCACACGACCCAGAAGACCCTTGCCAACTGGAACATCCACAATGGAGCTGGTACGGCGAACGGTATCCCCTTCACGGATCGAACGGTCATCACCAAAAACAACAACACCGACGTTGTCTGTTTCTAGGTTAAGAGCCATTCCCTTGATGCCGCCGGGAAACTCGACCATTTCACCCGCCTGGACCTTGTCCAGGCCATGAATGCGGGCAATACCGTCACCGACGGAGAGCACACGACCAACTTCGGCGGATTCAGCTTCGGTACCGAAGCTGGCAATCTGTTCCTTGAGGATAGCGGAAATTTCCGCGGCGCGGATTTCCATCACCCGACCCCTTTCATGGCAAGCTGAAGACGTTGCAGCTTTGTGCGAACGCTGTTGTCAACCATCCTTGACCCAATTCTTACGATCAGACCGCCAAGGATGGACGGATCAATTGTGGAGCGGACAGCAACGTCCTTGCCCACAGCCTGACGCAAGGCGGCAGACAGGGCTTGGGACTGGCTGTCGGAAAGCTTTCTGGCAGAAACGACCTCGGCCGTTACCTCGCCGCGCGCGGCGGACAGGCGCGCCAGATACGCCGCTATAATGCCGGACAGGGCCGGCAAGCGACGGTTTGTGGACAAGAGACCAAGAAAATGACGCGACAGTTCGGAAAGACCAACTTTCTCGGCCAGCGCGACAATACCCTTCCGGTGTTCCTTCCGGGTAACAACGGGAGAGGCGATCAGGCGCCTCAGGTCAGCGCTCTCATCAAGCATGGACTGGAACTGCCGCAAGTCTCCGGCCACCTGGTCAAGCACACCACGTTCCTTGGCAAGCTCATACAGCGCCAAGGCATATCGGTCTGCCAAACCTTTTGTTCCTGCAATTTCGGATGACACGTTCTGCTTGCCCCGGGAAAACAAAAGAATACAGGTGGATATAAATCTTCTGAAAGCTGTTTTTCAAACGTCTGGAAACCGGAGAAAGGATCAAGGCTCCCTCCGGCGCGGTTGGTTGGTAACATAACGCGTCCTGCGTTGCAAGCACCTGACGCCCACACATGCTGTCATACCCGGTACAATCCGCTCACAGAAAGCTGTACGGATCGACATCAATCTGGATCCGCACCCGCCCGGATACAGGAACACGGGAAAGCCATGACCGCACGATCGGCTGAATGCGCACACTGCGCGGTGCCTTCAGCAGCAAGCGCCAGCGGTGCAAACCTCTCAGCAAAGCCATGGGGGCCGGGGCAGGCCCCAGAACCTCGACCTCCGGCATAGACGGTGCCACCCGGGCCAAGGCGCGTGCCGCCTGTTCAACACGGGACGCATCCGGGCCGGAAACAATCAAGGCGGCCAAACGTCCGAAAGGCGGCATTCCCATCAAACGACGCCCCTCGGCCTCCGCTTCCAGAAACACCGCGGGGTCTCCTCCGGCCAGCGCCTGTAAAACAGGGTGGGAAGGCTGGAAGGTCTGGAGGAAAACCTTTCCCGGTCGATCACTGCGCCCGGCCCGGCCGGCAACCTGCGACAACATCTGATAGGTTCGCTCCGCCGCACGCAGATCACCACCAGACAAACCAAGATCAGCATCCACAACCCCGACAAGTGTCAGGAATGGAAAATGAAGCCCCTTTGCCAACACCTGCGTGCCAACCAGAATATCCACATCACGGTTCTGCACCTGCTGGACCAAAGACGCAATGGCGCGCGGCCCTGACAGCGTGTCGGATGCAACCAGCGCCATACGGGCATGAGGGAAGCGGCCCGCCACTTCCTCGGCAATCCGTTCAACGCCCGGGCCGCAGGCTGCAAAATCATCCGGAGCCTCACATGACGGGCAAAAGTCAGGACGGGCAACATAATATCCGCAATGGTGACATTGCAGGCGGGCGTGACGGCGATGCTCCACCAGCCACGCCGTACAATGCGGACATTGCAAACGATGCCCGCACGTCCGGCACAATGTCAGGGGGGCATAGCCACGACGGTTCAGGAACAGCAGCGCCTGCTCTCCCGCAGCAAGGGTCTGCTCCAAGGCATTCACCAAGGTTGGTGCCAGCCACGACGGACCCCACGCCCCCGGCTCGGGACGATCACGACGCACATCCAGAATATCAACGTCCGGCAGAACCGCTGCACCATGGCGGCTGCCCAGATGCACATGATCATAGCGCCGCTCCCGCCCGTTGATAACGGTCTCCAGAGATGGCGTCGCTGATGCGAGAATAACCGGAATGCCCGCCAGATGCGCACGGGCCACAGCCATGTCACGGCCGTGATAAACCACGCCATCTTCCTGCTTGAAAGCTGCCTCGTGCTCTTCATCCACAACGATCAGGCCCAGCTTGGCATACGGCAGGAACAGCCCAGACCTAGCCCCCACGATGACGGAGGCTGTCCCGTTGGCAACCGCGCGCCAGGTTCGTCGCCGGACAGCCGGAGAGAGATCGGAATGCCACTGCGACGGCAAGGCGCCAAAACGCGCCCGGAAACGCTCCAGCCATTGCGCGGTTAGGGTAATTTCCGGCAACAGGACCAGCACCTGCAAACCAGACCGCAGCGCAGAGGCAACGGCTTCAAAGTAAACCTCCGTCTTGCCGGATCCGGTCACGCCTTCAAGAATCGTACAGCGGTACCCATGCCCAACAGCATCCACCAAGCGGGATGCGGCACGCTCCTGCTCCGGCGACAGAACGGGGCCGACACAGGTCCCGTCCGGCATGGCATCAACGGGCGCACTATCGGCAACAGCCTGCAAAAGGCCGGCATCCGCAAGGCCACGCACAACTGATACGCTGACACCGGCAAGCCGGGCCATATCGGACAGGGATAGCGGAACAGCCTGCCCGGCCATGACATCACGCACCCGCAACCGGGCCGGCGTCATGCGAGGCATTTCCACACGGTCCGAACCATCATCAGCCCAGCGCCACACAGAACGGACAGGCCCTTCCTCCAGCGCATCGGCAACAGGCAAAACCATCTTCAGGACCGCGCCGGGGGACGCCATTGTCCAAGCCGCAACCCACTCCACAAAACGCCGCGAGACGGCAGGGATGCGGGGGGCATTCTCAAGCACCGCATCCACCGGCCGAATACGGGCGCGATCAAGCATGCCCGCCCCCGGCCCCCAGACAATGCCGCAAACCATCTTCCGCCCCAACGGAACCCGCACCGCAATGCCGGGCATCAGGGTCATGCCAGCTGGTACGCTGTAGTCATAGGGACCCTCTACAGGCAGTGGCAAAAGAACCGCCACAATGCTTCCTGCGACAAAACACGCGTCATCAGCCCCGCAGTCATCCGCAGGCAAACGCGGGGACAGGGGCGAAAGGACAATGTCTGGGGTGGGATTGGACTCCGGCATGGGCTACACTCTAACCGGACGGGCCCAAGGATACCATGCCTTCGTAAGCCTGAATTCCGATCCTGCGTATTCAGCCACAGAGATTCTCCTGCCATGAAATTCTTTCTTGATACCGCCGATGTTTCCGAAATTCGTGCCATGGCCGATATTGGCCTTGTCGATGGCGTGACCACAAACCCAACCTTGGTTGCCCGCTCGGGCCGCAAGTTTGTCGAAGTGGTGCGTGAGATCTGCGATCTTGTCCGTGGCCCGGTCAGCGCCGAAGTCACAGCGACCGACTTTGACACCATGATGCGCGAGGCAGAGGTTCTGCGCCGCATCTCCCCGAATGTAGCCGTCAAGGTTCCCCTGACAGCCGATGGGCTGAAGGCATGCCGTGCCATTACCGGCGACGGGGGCATGGTCAACGTCACACTGGTGTTCTCCGCTGCACAGGCCATTCTGGCCGCAAAGGCCGGGGCAACATTTGTATCCCCGTTTGTCGGACGGCTGGATGACCTGTCCCATGACGGGATGGCCCTGATCGATGACATTGCCACGATCTTCGCCAACTACCCTGCTATCCAGACCGAAATTCTAGCCGCATCGATTCGCTCGCCCCTGCATGTGGTCGACGCAGCCCGCATGGGTGCCCACGTGGCCACCATGCCCGCCAAGGTCATGGAGCAGATGATCAGCCACCCGCTGACACGCAGCGGCCTAGAAACCTTCCTGTCTGATTGGGCCAAGACCGGCCAGTCCATCCTGGAGGGCTAGGGTCATGACCCCCGGCACCCGAGATCCGGTTCCACAGCCCCTGTCACCTTCAGACGTGGAACTCTTCCTGAAGTCCAACCCGGATTTCCTGATGGAGCGACCGGAGCTGATGGCATCCCTGCTGCCGGACCGTGATCTTGGGGCCGGAGTGGTTGATTTCCAGGCACGTGCCCTCAAAGCCCTGCGCACAGAGGCTGACGAGCTTCGGGCAGGAGCCCGGGAGGTCATACACACAGCGCGCGAAAACATGAGCCTGCAGAACGCAACCCACCAAGCCGTTGTGGCGCTTCTGGGGGCTGAAAGCCTGCAAGACCTTATGATTGTCCTGACCCAGGATGTCCCCATGATGGTGCACGTGGATCTGGCGGCCATGATCTGTGAGCCGGGCCTGCCCCTTCCCTTTGCCAGTCAGATCACCCAGGTTCCGCATGGTCAAATTGCCCGACTGCTGGGGGATAGTGACGTACGTCTGCGTCCTTTCTGCGGAACCGGAGCGGCCCTGTATGGTGAAGCATCGGCCTTGATCCGCTCCGACGCGCTGGTGCGCTTGCGGCATTCCGGCCATCCCCCCGCGGTTCTGGCCTTGGCCAGCCGGGACACGGGAAACTTTGAACCCGGACAGGGAACCGAACTTCTGGTTTTCTTGGCCACCGTCCTTGACTTCTGCCTGATACGCTGGCTGACCCGTGACTGATCTCCACACCTGTACCGCCGCCGACCTGCACCACGCCATTGATGAATGGCGCAGCTGGCTGTCTGCAGAACGACGCTGCAGCGCACATACGCTGGATGCCTACACCCGCGACCTAGCCACTTTTCTGAACTTTCTTGTTCATTTTCACGGCACCGTCCCTGACCTGCCGACCCTGGCAGAGATGAAAGGCGCGGACTTCCGGGCCTTTCTGGCCGCACGAACACAGGAAGGCCTGTCACGCCCCTCGCTGGCGCGCGGGCTGTCAACGTTACGCAACTTTTTCCGCTTCCTGGACCGGGCGGGTTTTTGCAGCAACCCGGCTTTGAAAACCGTCCGCACCCCCCGCCAACCACAACATCTCCCCCGCCCTTTGAGCGAAGATGCCGCGCTGGAAGCCATTGCAAGCGCATCAGCCCTGCACGATGAACCATGGTTGGCAGCCCGAGACACCGCTCTACTTCTTCTTCTGTACGGATGCGGCCTGCGCCTAGGGGAAGCCCTTGGCCTGATGGTCAGCCAAAGCCCAGCTTCGGACAGTATGGTGATCACCGGCAAAGGCAAACGGCAAAGGGTCGTCCCCGTGTTGCCGATGATCCGGGAAGCCATTCTGGAGTATCGCAGCGCATGCCCATGGCCGGAATACCCGAACCGCCCCCTGTTCCTAGGAACACGAGGTAAGGCCCTGAACCCGGGCGTTGTACAGCGCCAAGTACGGCGGTTACGGGTACTGCTCAACCTTGATGAAAACGCAACACCGCACGCCCTGCGTCACAGCTTTGCCACACACCTTCTGGCCGGCGGAGGAGACCTGCGCACTATCCAGGAACTTCTGGGTCACGCCTCGCTCAGCACAACACAGCGCTACACCGCTGTAGATGACAGTCGCCTTCTGGAGGTGCATCGCTCCGCGCACCCCCGGGCCTGAAAACAGAAAGCCTAGGCCAGCATGGAGCGCAGCATCCAGGCCGTCTTTTCGTGCACCTGAAGCCGCTGGGTCAGCAAGTCTGTTGTTGATTCGTCACGGGCATCTTCCGCCAAGGGAAAAACATCCCGCGCCGTGCGGGCAACAGCCTCGTGCCCTTTCACAAGCTGGGCAATCATATCCTCGGCTGCGGGCACGCCGGTCTCTTCCTTCAGGGACGTCAGAGCCGAAAACTGCTTGTACGAACCAGGCGCATAAACCCCAAGGGCGCGAATGCGTTCTGCCACCAGATCAACAGCCAAGGCCAGTTCATTGTACTGGGTTTCAAACATCATATGCAGGGTATTGAACATCGGACCAGTAACATTCCAGTGGAAATTATGGGTCTTGATGTAAAGTGTGTAGGTATCAGCCAGAAGACGGGAAAGACCATCAGCAATCTTCAGTCTCTGTTTTTCGGGAATACCGATATCAATTTTTGTTGCCGGTGCAGAAGCCGTCTTGCGGGACATGCGGTTTTCCTTTCGCCATGCAGGGAAAGACGATGGGAACAACACAGATGGTATGACAGCTCAACAGAGACGTACAGACATATTCCTACCGCCACACAGACTCTGTGGGACCAGACCACAAACACGTTGATATAGATTTCTTGAAGTTTGATCAACCTTATGTATTTTACATTCGCGGGTCGGGCAGCCGGGCCCATACCTCGCCTTTTGCCTGGGTGAATGTGCCGCCAAGCCCGGGGTATCCCTGTCAACAGGACACAACGGGTCTTCATGAAAGGATCGCCGTGTTCAGCAAATCGTCTGTCAAGCATGACGGCATGTCTGCCGTTGATCATAAAACCCTGTGCCTGGCCGCCTTGGGGGGGGCACTGGAGATTTATGACTTCATTATCTTCGTGTTTTTTGCCCTGACAATCAGCCAGCTGTTCTTTCCACCCGAAGGACCGGAATGGTTCCGTCTTTTACAGACAGTGTGTGTCTTTGCAGCAGGCTACTTGGCTCGCCCGCTTGGCGGCATCCTGATGGCCCACTTTGCCGACAGACACGGGCGCAAGAAAGCCTTCAGCCTCAGCATCCTGATGATGGCCCTGCCCTGCTTCGTTATCGGTGCCATGCCGACCTATGCTGAAATTGGGTACCTGGCTCCGGGCATACTTCTGCTATTGCGCATTATTCAAGGCGCAGCCGTCGGGGGAGAGGTGCCCAGCGCCTGGGTTTTTGTGGCGGAACACGCACCGGCTCACCGCCGTGGCTATTCCCTTGGTCTTTTGCAGGCTGGCCTGACCTTGGGCTATCTGCTTGCCGCCATTGTTGCAACCCTGCTGGCCAAAACTTTCACCCCCGAAGAGATGCTGGACTACGGCTGGCGCCTGCCCTTCCTGATCGGAGGCTTTTTTGGCATCACCGGGGTTTGGCTGCGTCAATGGCTGAACGAAACCCCGCTCTTCATCCGCATGGCCACCATGCGTGACCGTTCCGGCAAGTTCCCCTTGGGCGATGTCGTACGCACACAGTCCGCATCATTGATTCCGGCTGTTATCCTGACATGTGTGCTTGCATCTGCTGTCATTGTTCTGGTGGTTGTGACGCCGACCATGCTGCAAAAGCTGTTTGGCATGTCGGCCGAGTCTACCTTCTCTCTCAGCTGCGTTGCCATCATGTGCCTGAACATTGGCTGCGTCATCGCCGGCATGGTGGTAGACCGGATCGGAGCCTGGAAGGGCGTAATGCTGTACAGCGTGCTTCTGCCCATTGGCGTTACCGTTCTGTATGCCGGTATCCTGGGGGGCGGTGCTTGGCTCATTGCGGCGTGTGTTGTCTCTGGCCTTTGCTGTGGCATTGTTGGTACGGTTCCATCGGTTATGGTTGGCCTGTTCCCAACAGAAATGCGGGTATCAGGCATTTCGCTGACCTACAATATTGCCTATTCCCTGTGGGCTAGCTTTACTCCACCTCTGCTGATTGCCCTGATGCCGGAGAACACTTGGATCTGCGTGTGGTTTGCCTTAGGCATGGGGGTTATTGGCCTGATCACAGCCTCTCTGTACCGTCATCGTTGCATCCGGATGGTATCCATTCAGGGAACACCGGCAGAGGCATAAAGCCGCCACAAAAAACCCGGCCATACGGCCGGGTTTTCTTCAGATACAGCACCTGTTCAGATATGCAGGGGACGCTTGTCCACAGCCAACATAGCTTCCTTGATTGCCTCTCCAAGCTGGGGGTGCGCATGACTGGAACGGGCTATATCTTCAGCAGAAGCCCCGAACTCCATGCCTACAACCACTTCCTGAATCAGGTCACCGGCCATGGCTCCCACAATGTGGCACCCCAGAACCCGGTCAGTTTTTGCATCGGCAAGAACCTTGACCAATCCGTCGGTCGTATTATTGGCCCGCGCCCGCCCGTTAGCCGTAAAGGGGAACTTGCCAACCTTATAGGCCACACCGTCCGCTTTCAGCTGTTCCTCTGTTTTCCCGACCATGGCTATTTCAGGATCCGTGTAAACCACAGACGGAATAGCCCCGTAGTTGACGTGCCCGGACTGACCGGCCAGAAGCTCGGCTACGGCCACGCCTTCTTCCTCGGCCTTGTGGGCCAGCATCTGCCCGCCGATCACGTCACCAATAGCGAACACGCCCTGGACCTTGGTCTGATAGTCATGATCAACAGCAATAAAACCGCGGGAGTCCGGAACAACACCAATGCTCTCAAGACCCAGTCCCTCGGTATAAGGGCGACGCCCGATGGCCACCAGCACCACATCAGCATCCAGGGTCTCACCGGCACCACCCTTTGATGGCTCCAGCTTCAGGGATACACCCTTCTTGCCCGTAGAAGCGCCCGTGACCTTGTATCCCAGACGGAAGTTCATCCCCTGCTTTTCCAGAATTCTCTGGGCCTGCTTGCGGATCTCGCCATCCATTGGCGGCAGGATAAAGTCCAGATATTCGACGACTGTCACCTCCGCCCCTAGGCGACGCCAGACCGACCCCAGCTCCAGACCAATCACTCCGGCCCCGATCACCACCATCTTCCCCGGAACAGACGACAGCGAAAGCCCACCGGTGGACGAGACAATACGCTTCTCGTCAATGGCAACACCCGGCAAAGGCATGACGTCCGACCCGGTGGCAATCACAATATTCTTTGCCTGCACCGTCTGGACTTGGGCACCACTGACCTGCACCGTACCCGGTGCGGTAATCTTTCCTGCACCCTTGATGTAGGCGATCTTGTTTTTCTTGAACAGAAACTCGATGCCGCCAGTATTGTCCGAGACCACCTTGTCCTTGTGGGACATCATCTTGGGTAGATCCAGCCGGACGCCGGACACAGCAACGCCAAGATCACCCATATGGTGGGACGCATGCTCATACATGTGTGTAGCATGCAACAGAGCCTTGGATGGAATACATCCGACATTGAGACAGGTCCCGCCCAGTGCGCCGCGCTTTTCGACACATGCGACCTTCATGCCAAGCTGAGCCGCCCTGATGGCGCAAACATATCCGCCCGGCCCCCCGCCAATGACAACCAGATCGTAGACTTCCGACATGCGATATACCCTTCTGGAAAGGATGTGACAAACCCCACGCCCCGGGGCCAGAAACAAACAACGGAGGGCTGGATTCCCGGCCCCCCGTCAACACACAACTAGATATCCATCAGGATCCGTCCCGGATCCTCAAGGCATTCCTTCACCCGCACTAGGAAGGTAACAGCCTCCTTGCCATCAATAATGCGGTGGTCATAGGACAGGGCCAGATACATCATCGGGCGGGCTGCAATGGACCCATCGGGCATGACCATCGGGCGCATCTGGGTCTTGTGCATTCCCAGAATGCCGGACTGCGGCGGGTTCAGGATCGGCGTAGACATCAGGGAGCCATAAACCCCGCCGTTGGACACCGTAAACGTACCACCCTGCATGTCTTCCATGGTCAGCTTGCCATCACGGGCCTTCTTGCCAAAGTCACCAATTGTCTTCTCGATCTCAGAGAAACTGAGGCGGTCGCAATCCCGGACAACCGGCACAACCAACCCCTGAGGCCCACCAACCGCCACCGAAATGTCATAGTAGTTCTTGTAGATAATGTCATCGCCGTCAATTTCGGCATTCACAGCCGGAATCTCCTGCAAAGCCTGCACGCAGGCCTTCACAAAGAAGGACATAAAGCCAAGCCGGACACCATGGCGTTTTTCAAAGGCGTCCTTGTAACGGTTGCGCAGCTCCATGACACTGGTCATGTCCACTTCGTTGAACGTGGTCAGCATGGCAGCTGTATTCTGGGCATCCTTCAAACGTTTGGCAACGGAACGACGCAAGCGGGTCATCTTCACCCGTTCTTCACGCGGACCACGGGCCATGGTTGCTGCTGCACCCGGCTGCATCGCCACCGCAGCCTGAGCCGCCGGGCTCGGAGCCGATTTGCCGGACGCAAGAAACGCTTGTACATCTTCCTTGGTCAGGCGGCCATCCTTGCCGGATGCCGGTATCTTGGACGGATCTAGGCTGTGCTCCTCCACCAGCTTGCGCACGGCCGGCGACAATGGATAATCGGCATTGGCACCGGAACGGGCCATAGGAGCAGGCGCAGCAGGTGCCGGCGCTGCCTTGGCCGGGGCCGAAGCCGCAGGAGCCGAAGCTGCCTTGGCCGGAGCAGCAGAAGATCCGGCAGAGCCGGCAGCCCCTTCGTTAATCCGCCCCAGAATGGCACCCACAGCCACCTCGGCACCGACATCGGCAACAATCTCTGCCAACGCACCGGAAACCGGGGCATTGACCTCGACCGTCACCTTGTCGGTTTCAAGCTCGACCAATGGCTCATCAGCCTTGACCGCGTCGCCCGGCTTCTTGAACCACTTGGCAACGGTTGCTTCGGAAACAGATTCACCCAGGGCGGGGACTTTGAGTTCGGTAGCCATGACGTCCTCGATTGTGTCGTCGTATTACGGCGGAGCAGCCCGGCAATCAAGCCGGCTTGCCCGGGGTGGGTGCCCGTCGGAAGGGCTGTGGCAAATCCTTGAAGGCCCAAGACAGTGCTTGTTCAACCAGTAGAGCCTGTTCGGCATTGTGCTTTTTATAGCTGCCTGTCGCAGGGGAAGCCGAAGCCGTGCGACCGACATAATGAATCTTTCCGGTTTTGTGGCCCATTTCTTCCAGAAGAACATCCAGACGCATCTTCACAAAGGTCCAGTATCCACCATTGGCTGGTTCTTCCTGACACCAGATAATCTCTGCACCCGGGTAACGGGACAACTCGCGGACAATGGCAGCCTTTGGCCATGGATAGAGCTGCTCGACCCGTATGATCGCAACATCCCCGATATCCTGATCCATACGGGCCTGTAACAGATCATAGTAGACCTTGCCACTGCACAGGACGACCCGACGCACCTTCACATTCTTCTTCAGGTCGCCGGACTTCTCGCCAATCACACGCCGGAATGCAGACCCTGGGCCAAACTCTGACAATGTGCTGACTGCCAGCTTGTGACGGAGCAGAGATTTCGGAGTCATGATAATCAGTGGCTTGCGGAAATTCCGGCGCAACTGACGACGCAAGGCATGGTAATAGTTGGCAGGGGTTGTCAGGTTGCAGACCTGCATGTTGTCCTCGGCGCACAGCTGAAGATAACGCTCCGGACGGGCAGAAGAATGCTCCGGCCCCTGCCCTTCGAAACCATGCGGCAACAAGACAGTCAGACCCGACAGGCGCAGCCACTTTGACTCCGAGGACGCGATGTATTGGTCAAAGATAATCTGGGCCCCGTTGGCAAAGTCCCCGAACTGGGCCTCCCAGAGGGTCAGGCCGTTGGGTTCGGCCATCGAATACCCGTATTCGTAACCCAGCACCCCGTATTCCGACAGTGGACTGTCCAGAACCTCGTACTGGGCTTGGCCTGTACGGATGTTATTGAGGGAAATATAGGTTTTCTCGCTTGTCTGATCGACCAGAACCGAATGACGCTGCGAGAACGTACCGCGCCCGCAGTCCTGACCGGACAAGCGAACCGGGTGTCCTTCCAGAAGCAGAGTTCCGAAGGCAAGGGCTTCACCGGTTGCCCAGTCAATATCCTTGCCTGTCTTGAACATGTCTTCCTTTGCCTTGAGCTGGCGCAGGATCTTACGGTTGACGTCGAAATCCTTCGGTGGCGTGTAAAGGGCGCGACCCACATCTTTCAGGACATCAAGCGGAACCTGGGTGTCATACTCCTGGCTTTCCTCTTCATCCGAAAGACGGGTCAACCCCTTCCAGCGGCTTTCAAGCCAGTCCGCCTTGTTGGGCTTATAGGAGGCAGCCGCCTGGAACTCCTGCTCCAGATGCTGCTGGAAGGCATCATAGATACCGTCAGCCTCGTCAGATTTCAGAACTCCGTCCGCAACCAAGCGCCCAGCATAACGCTTGCATGTCGTTTCATGCGCACCAATCCGACGGTACATGTTTGGCTGCGTGAACGCCGGCTCATCGGATTCATTATGGCCGTGACGACGGTAGCAAACAATATCCAGAACCACATCGGAGCCGAAGGTCTGGCGATACTCAACAGCAATGCGAGCCGCGTGGACAACAGCGTCTGGATCATCCCCGTTGACGTGCAGGATTGGGGCCTGCACCATTTTGGCAATCTCGGTGCAATACGTTCCCGAGCGGCTGTACTGGGGCGCCGTTGTAAAACCAATCTGGTTGTTGATCACAACATGAATGGTCCCGCCGGTGCGATACCCTTTCAGCTGGCTCATCACAAAGCACTCGGCCACCACTCCCTGGCCAGAAAATGCGGCATCGCCATGCAGAAGGAGCGCCAGAACACGGGTCCGGGCTGTATCGCCCAGCTGGGTCTGACGGGCACGCACCTTGCCCAAGACAATGGGATCAACAGTTTCCAGATGCGATGGGTTGGCCTGCAATGAAAGGTGAACCATCTTGCCGCCAAACTCGCGGTCAACCGATGTCCCCAGGTGATACTTCACATCGCCGGACCCCTGAACTTCGTCAGGGTTCGAAGAGTTCCCCTGAAACTCAGAGAACATGGCCCGGAACGGCTTGCGCATGATGTTGGTCAGCACATTCAGCCGGCCCCGATGCGCCATGCCAATTACAACTTCCTCGATACCCAGTTGGCTGCCCCGGTGCAGGATCTGTTCGATCGCCGGGATCGTTGCTTCTCCCCCCTCAAGCCCGAACCGCTTGGTCCCGGTGTACTTGACCTGAAGGAATTTCTCGAACCCCTCGGCTTCGCACAGACGCTCGTAAACAGCCCGACGCCCGAGGGCAGGACCATCACCCGGCACACGGGGGGCTTCAATCCGCTCCTGTATCCAGGCCTTCTGGTCCGGATACTGAATGTGCATGAACTCCACACCGATGGTATCGCAATACGTTTTCCGGAGCAGAGTCAGGATCTGGCGCAGCGTAGCCTTTTCCAGCCCAAAAGCGTCATCAATGAAAATTTCGCGGTCCAAGTCAGCTTCGGTGAAGCCGTAGGTACGATAATCCAGCTCGGGATGTGGTGTCGGCTCGTTAATCCCCAAGGGATCAAGGGTCGCCATCAGATGGCCACGGACCCGATATGTTCGGATTATCATAAGGGCACGTATGGAATCCAAGGCCCGTGCACGAACCTCGGCTTCTGATACACCACCCCCACCGCAGGGCTTTTTCTTGTTGCCTCCGGCCGGGGCATCAGCATCAGCAGCGCCAATAACCTTGGTCTTCGAACGTCCCCAGACCGGACCGGATACTTCCCGCGCCAAGGCAGCGGGGTCATCCATCAGTTCCTTGAACATGCCGATCCAGCTGGGATCGACCGACGACGGATCATCGAGGTACCGCTGGTACAACTCGGCGATAAAGGCGGCATTGGCGCCGGTCAAGAACGAAGCTTCCACGCTTCCTGTCCTTTACGTCATACCCGTTGTTGAACAAACCGCGATCGGACCGGGATGTTCCGGCGCGGTGCGGGCCACATCACACAAACGCATCCCAACAGAACGGATGCGCAGGAAACCGGAAACCACAACGCGTGACAACCGGTTTCCCCATCATCATCTCAACCCTTCATCAACGACAGCATGGTGCTGCCAAGAGCGGAAGGACTGTCCGCAACCACAATGCCGGCAGAGCGCATGGCTTCCATCTTGGCATCAGCCGTGCCCTTGCCACCGGAGATAATGGCACCGGCATGGCCCATTCTCTTGCCCGGAGGCGCTGTCACCCCGGCAATGAAACCGACCATGGGCTTTTTCACCTTGCTCTTCTTGATGAACTCGGCCGCTTCTTCCTCGGCAGATCCACCAATTTCGCCAATCATGATGATGCCCTGGGTTTCCTTGTCAGCTAGGAACATTTCTAGGCAATCAATGAAGTTGGTTCCGTTAACCGGGTCACCACCAATGCCAATGCAGGTAGACTGCCCCAATCCCGCAGCCGTCGTCTGTGCCACCGCTTCATACGTCAGCGTGCCGGAGCGTGAGACCACGCCGATCTTGCCACGCTGGTGAATATGGCCGGGCATAATGCCGATCTTGCACTCACCCGGAGTGATGACACCCGGGCAGTTGGGGCCAACCAGACGGCTGCGCGATCCGGACAAGGCCCGCTTGACGCGCACCATATCCAGAACCGGTATCCCTTCGGTGATGCAAACAATCAGTTCCATCTCGGCTTCAATAGCTTCGAGAATAGCGTCAGCCGCACCCGGGGGAGGAACATAGATCACCGATGCATTGGCCCCGGTCTTTGCCCGGGCATCAACCACAGTGTCAAACACCGGCAGGTCCAGATGACGCGACCCACCCTTCCCCGGGCTGGTGCCACCCACCATCCGGGTACCATAGGCAATGGCCTGCTCGGAATGGAACGTACCCTGCTTGCCGGTAAAACCCTGGCAGATAACCTTGGTATCCTTACCAATAAGAACGGCCATTTTATTTTGCCTCCTTCACGGCTTTGACGACCTTCTCGGCCGCGTCCGCCAGGTTGTCGGCGGCAATAATGGGCAGACCGGACTCACGCATAATCTTTTTGCCAAGGTCAACATTCGTGCCTTCTAGGCGGACCACCAGAGGAACGTTCAACGATACCTCACGCGCGGCAGCCACCACGCCCTCGGCAATAACATCACACCGCATGATCCCGCCAAAGATATTGACCAAGATCCCTTTGACGTTGGGATCACGGAGAATGATCTTGAAGGCTGTTGTCACACGCTCCTTGGTCGCACCACCGCCAACATCCAAGAAATTGGCCGGTGAACCACCATAAAGCTTGATGATGTCCATCGTTGCCATGGCCAAACCGGCACCGTTGACCATACAACCGATTGAGCCATCCAGCTTGATATAGTTCAGGGCGTGAAGAGCCGCCTCGATTTCCGAAGGGTCTTCCTCATCCTCGTCACGCAGGTCGGCAAGTTCTTTGTGGCGGTACAGGGCGTTGTCATCAAAGGACATCTTGCAGTCCAGAGGGATGACCGTGCCATCACCTGTCACAACCAGTGGATTGATTTCCAGCAAGGCAATGTCCAAGCCTAGGAAACAGGTGTACAGGCTGGTCAGCAGCTTGCCGAAAACCTCGACCTGTGACCCTTCAAGACCCAAGGCAAAGGCCAGCTTGCGACAATGGAATCCGGAAATCCCCGAAGCTGGGTCAATATCCTGGACGATAATCTTTTCCGGGGTGCGGGCGGCTACTTCCTCGATATCCATACCGCCTTCGGTGGACACCATGACCGCAACACGCGACGTAGCCCGGTCAACCAGCATCGACAGGTACAGTTCACGACGGATGTCACAGCCAGATTCAATGTAAACCCGCTTGACTTCCTTGCCGTCCGCGCCGGTCTGATGGGTCACCAGTGTCTTGCCCAGCATCTGTCCGGCATTCACCTTGACGTCATCAACGGACTTGACGACACGAACGCCACCCTTGTCTCCGGCGGCAGATTCCTTGAACTTGCCTTTTCCACGCCCACCGGCATGAATCTGGGACTTTACGACAAAGACCGGCGACGACAGGCCAGAGGCGACCTTTGCAGCCTCATCGGCGGTATAGGCAACACCGCCCGCCAAAACAGGAACGCCAAACTTCTTCAGCAGTTCCTTGGCCTGATACTCGTGAATATTCATGTTTCAGCCTTCTCCTGGTTTGCCCCCCGGGGGAGGACTGTTGTGACCTACCCCTTGGGCATCAATTCCCGGGACTTGGCAATCAGGCCACGGACGGAATCAACGGAATGATCGAACATTTCCTTTTCGTCCTTGTTGAGCTTGATCTCCACGATCTTCTCAACACCCTTGTCGCCGATAATAACAGGCACACCAACATAAATGCCGTCCAGCCCATACTGCCCGTCAACCCAGGCTGCGCAAGGCAACAGACGGCGCTGATCCTTAAGATAGGACTCCGCCATCTGAACTGCAGAAGCAGCCGGCGCATAAAATGCCGACCCCGTCTTCAGCAGGCCAACAATCTCGGCCCCGCCATCACGGGTCCGCTGGACAATCTGGTCCAGCTTTTTCTGGGAGATCCACTTCATTTTTACCAGATCCGGCAACGGAATACCGGCAACCGTGGAATAACGAACCAGCGGCACCATGGTGTCACCATGACCACCCAGCACAAACGCGGTAATATCCTTGACCGAGACCTTGAATTCCTCGGCTAGGAAATACCGGAAGCGGGCGGAATCAAGAACACCAGCCATACCAACGACCTTGTGATGGGGCAGGCCAGCCGCCTCGCGCAGCACCCACACCATGGCATCAAGCGGATTGGTAATGCAGATCACAAAAGCCTTGGGGCAATACTGGCGGATCCCCTTCCCAACAGAAACCATGACCTTGGCATTGGTTTCGATCAGGTCATCGCGCGACATACCGGGCTTGCGGGGAACACCGGCCGTAACAATCACGACATCGGCACCAGCAATGGCAGAATAGTCCGTGGCTCCGGAATAGGCGGCATCGACACCCTCCACCGGCGTGGATTCGGCGATATCAAGCCCCTTCCCTTGCGGGATACCGTCTGTGATGTCGAACAGGACGACATCGCCCAGTTCTTTCAGACCGATCAGATGCGCCAGCGTGCCGCCGATGTTGCCAGCACCGACCAGAGCAATCTTCTTGCGTGCCATGGAAAATCCCCTCGTATGATTACGAACTGCGCGAATGCCAAAGGCCAAGTCCGCTCGTCGCGTTTCCCGGACGGGTACCGCGCGGGAGTCGACAACCCCGACAGGCGGCCTTCGATAGCCTGATTTTGCACGGAAAGCAAGCCGCCAGGACACACACTTTCCGGTATCACACAACGACATACCCACCTAAAAACAAGTCGGCATGCCAACACCGCAGGCATAAAAACACACCGGAGGAACAGCACCTGCAGACAAACAGTTTCTTTCCCCGAACACACAGCCAAGGGCATCTGCAGGCTACGCTGCAGAACGCTTCTCTCAAGGCAAAAGCCCGAACCGTCCAAGGCCGGCCCCGGCAACACCTGTCTTGTGCCTGTGGGGACCATTGTCGCGATCGACCCCTCTTGACCATGCTGCATCGCATGCAGCCGTCCAAACAGCACCGTATCCCGTACCATACGCCATGCCAAAGGTTTTGACGGCTGTTTTTCGCTCTGGATGCATGATGGAAAACAAGACCCCGTGCCAGGGACGCAAACACGCGAATCTCCCCACGACGTCAGACACAACAAGGGGAAACGTGGTCATGCCACGTGACGTGCACCAATATAGCTCTCTGATTGCATTTCCATCAGCCTTGACACCGTTCTCTGGAATTCAAAAGCTCCATCCCCGTCGGGATACAAATGCTCCGGATCCGCCTCTGCCGACAGGACAAGCAAGGTTTTATGGTCATAAAGAGCATCAATCAGCATGACAAAGCGGCGAGCATGATCACGGTTATGCGGCCCCAGAACGGGAACACTGTCCAGAACAACAGCATCATACGCAGAAGCAAGATGCAGATAATCCGCCGCCGCCAAAGGACGTTCACACAAGTCACGGAATGAAAAACGGGCCACATCCCCGGCAGCAAGGGGCACAGGAAGGGCACGCCCGTTGATATCAAGCTGTACCGGCACCGCGGCCAATCCTCCGGCCAAGCGGGCGAATGCATCGTCCAGCGCCCGATCCGCGTGCGATCCCAGCGGAGTATGGTAGATCTGCGCTCCCTTCATCCGACCCAGCCGATAATCCGTTGGCGACGTCAATTCCAGCAAATCAAGCCGCGTTTTGATCATGCTGATGAAGGGCAAAAATTTCTCGCGCTGCAGACCATCCTTGTAAAGTTCATCCGGAGCACGGTTCGAGGTCACAACAATCACAGCACCAGCACGAAACAATTCCTCGAAAATACGACCAATAATCATGGCATCGGCAATATCGCGAACCTCTAGCTCATCCAGACACAACAACCAGCTTTCCTGTGCCATGCGTCGTGCAAGGGGTGGCACAGGATCGGTCCCGTCACGGTCTGGGCTTTTGCGCCAAGCGTGCACCGCCTTGTGGAAATCACGCAGGAATTCATGAAAGTGGACTCTCCGGCAAGCCTTGACCGGGGCTGTATGGACAAAGACATCCATCAGCATCGACTTTCCGCGTCCAACCGGGCCATACAGATACAAACCCTGGGGCGGATCCATGTCCGGAGACATCCGCGCAAAACCAAAGCGGGCACGCCACCCGCTGCGGCCCAAAGAGGGCTGATATCCTTTCAGTGCGTGATGCAGGGAATTCAACTTTTCCGCTGCCAGCTCCTGCACAGGATCGGCACGCAGACACCCTTGGGCAAGGCGGGCACGGTAAAGAGACAGGGGATCATCATTCATGGCGGTTCCGGGTCCACGTTATATGTCAGCACAAGGCCGCAAAGCGTTAGACCAAAAACAGACAAATACCAAGGGCAAGGAATACAGTAAGCCTGCCCCGGGCGTGTCAGGACGCCATGTTCAGACGCGCCACCAGAACCTCTATCACCTGGGAGGCATCCTGATGCCAAACCTGACACGTTCCAGCATTGGCATGGCCACCGCCACCGTACTTCAGCATCAACTCGCCGATATTGGCTTTCGAGGATTTGTCGAAGATCGACTTGCCAACCGCAAAAACCGTCTTTTCGTTTTGAAAGCCGCGCATGATATGTATAGAGACATTCGCATCCGGATACAGCGCATACACAAGGAAACGGTTGCCGACATAGATCGGGTCCTCTTCCCTGAGATCAATAATGGCCACCTTGCCCTTGACCGTTGTGCAACGGCGCATCTGGACCGTGAACTTTTCCTGCTGTTCGAAGTAAAGGTCGATTCTTTCACGGACATCAGGCAGGGCCAGAACATCCTGAATGGTATGATCCAAACAATAATCGATCAGATTCATCATCAGCTGGTAATTGGAAACCCGGAATTCCTTGAACCGCCCAAGCCCTGTCCGGGCATCCATAAGGAAGTTCATCAGGTTCCAGCCTTCCGGCTTCAGAACCTCTTCGCGAGTGAAATTGGCGGAGTCACCTTTGTCAACGGCCAGCATCATATCTGCCGTTACTTTCTTAATGACCTTTTCAGCACCATAGTACTTATAGACTACGCGCGCCGCCGAAGGCGCATCCGGATCAATAATATGATTCTCGGGCTTGCCACCGATCCTTATGGTTTCTGACAGATGATGGTCAAAAGCTAGGTGCACACCCGGTACGTACGGCAGGTTGGTTGTGATGTCACGTTTTGACACCTCGACCTTGCCATCCTGCATGTCCTTGGGATGGACGAACTTGATATCATCAATCATATCAAGTTCTTTGAGGATCATGGCACAGACCAGACCATCAAAGTCACTGCGGGTCACAAGACGGAACTTGGTTTCCGACATCCGCACACTCCCCTGACCATCGCCGGACAGCCGGCAACCCCGGCCACGATACAACATGCAACACGATACCTTCCCCCCCGCCATCAGGCAACACATGCCTGCATAACCATGTCCAGATACGCAAGCCGGAAAAATAACTGACACACCCACACGTACCGGATCATGCTGTTTCCAGAACATTTGCGAGAAAGAGAATTGCATAAATATAATCTTACGTTCACATTATGACGAATAATAAGAACTCTGCCGGAACACCAAGGAATGTCCGGAGAGCAAGGGAGACAAAACACCATGAATATCGTGGAACTGCGTGATTTCGATGACCACGAGCTCGTTGTGCTGGCTACAGACACCGACTCTGGGCTGAAGGCTGTGATTGCCGTCCATTCAACAATTCCCGGCCCCGCGTGCGGCGGGACCCGTATGTGGCCCTATGCCTCACACCAAGAAGCCATCATCGACGTTCTGCGACTCTCGCGCGGAATGACCTACAAGAACATCATGGCCGGGCTACCTCTGGGTGGCGGGAAGTCCGTCATTATCGGGGACCCGACACGGCACAAATCCGAAGCCCTGCTCCGGGCCTTTGGTCGCAAGGTTGAAGCCTTGGGGGGGCGCTATATCGCTGCTGAAGATGTCGGTACCTCACCAGCAGACATGGACATCATTGCCACTGAAACACGGCACGTTGCCGGAACCGGGCGCAAGAACGGGCTGGGCGATCCGTCTCCCTTCACGGCATGGGGCGTTTTCCATGGCATTCGGGCAACCGCGACTGAACTGTTCGGAACCCCGGACCTTCAGGGCCGCACCATCGCCGTACAAGGCCTTGGACATGTCGGACACTATGTATGCAGCCATCTTGCAACAGCCGGGGCCAAGCTGATCGTATCAGACATTGATCCTACCCGTATTGATTATATCGTTCGGGAATATGGTGCCGTTGCCATTGACCCAGACCGTATCCATGCCGTGGAGTGCGATATTTTTGCTCCATGCGCCCTTGGTGCTTCGCTGAACCCGGTCACCATTCCGGATATCAAAGCCAAGGCTGTCGCCGGGGCTGCCAACAACCAGCTTGCAACACCGGATATGGCAATGGAGCTGCAAAAGCGCAGCATTCTTTACGCCCCGGATTATGTGATCAATGCTGGCGGGGTCATGGCCATTGCATCGGATATAGACGGGACCTTCACGACCGAAGGGCTGCGGAAGAAAGCGGCTGCCATTGCAGAAACGCTGAGTGGAATCTACCAGAGAGCCCGCTTGGGTGGTCAGACAACTGCAGACGTCGCTGATACCATAGCCCGCGAACGTTTATACGAAATAAAGGCTAATCGCCAACGGTCGGTCGCTGCCTGAGAAACCAGGAAAAAATAGACAGAAAAAACGGGTGCGGTGCTTCGTGCGGCAAACGCCGATGTACTGCGCCTGTTCCTCAGTGACCTCTCGATAAGTCACGAGCACTTCCACGCAGACGATTCTGCGCGGAAAAGAAAAACAACCCAAAGACGATCGCTTAAAACGATCTACGCTTGACCTTTGGGAATCTCCGTGCATAGTGCGTGTGATAATGATTATTACATGCAGAGGGTGCCATGTGTCCTGACATCTGCCCGGCACGGGAAACAGATCGCCGTTCCGCGCCATACGCGCACCGCTTTACAAATCCCCGATACAGAAACACCCCTGAATCACAGCCGGGCACCAACCCATAACGGCACAACGTTCAGTCAAGCTTATCGCCTGCATGCAAGAACGCTGCGCCTTCTCCTGCCCTGCTCTTTTTTTCATGAATTCCCGCCCGGAAATCTGCCGGCCTGCCGGTCCCGCACAAAAAAGCAATCAAACGAGGTGAGCAAGACATGCACAAACATTTCGGGGCCCCGCTGTTCGGGGCCGGTATATTCCTTCCCTTGATAGCCAGTGTGGCCCAGGCCCAGACACAGCCTGCGCCAACAACCACGCGGCTGGATGCGGTCACCGTTTCGGCCACACGGACGGAACAAACTGCCATCGATACTCCGGAAGCTGTCAGCGTTGTCCGGCGTGAAGACATCGAGAAACGCCAACCCGGGTCCGTAGTTGAACTGCTGCGTGACATTCCCGGCGCCAGCTTCTCTGGCGGGCCACGCGGCACCGCTGTACGCCCCACCATTCGCGGTCTGGGCGGGGAACGCGTGGTGGTGCGGCTGGACAATGCACGCCAGAACTTCAACGCCGAACACAAGGGACGCATTTTCGTCGAGCCCGAATTCCTGCGCTAGGTAGACGTGCTGCGCGGGCCGGGATCAACCCTGTTCGGATCTGGGGCCTTGGGCGGGGTCATGAACATGACCACCGTTGATGCCACCGACTTCCTGAAGCCGGGGCAGATGATGGGCGGCAGGGTGTCAGCGGGCTATGCCAGCGCCAGCGACAAAAAGCGCGGCAGCCTGATGGCCTATGCCCGCCCGATGGAAACTCTGGATTTCCTGGTTGGCGGCAGTGCTCATACCCAAGCCGACCTGCGCCACGGCAACGACACCCACCTACCCTATTCAGCAGAGCGGAATCGTTCCGCCCTGTTCAAGGTTGGCATCAATCCCGACACCTTCCACCGCATCACCCTGTCGGCCCTGCGCTATGACGGTGACGAGAAGGCGGGTGCCCAGGCAGACGGTCTACTGAACGCAAGAAGTAACCCTGCCGTTGACCGTGAAACCAAGCAGGATACCTATACCCTGTCGTGGAACTACAAGAACCCGGCAGACAAGCTCTTTGACGTCCAGGCCACCCTGTACCGGAACCAGGCCGATATCAACGAGAAAACCCGGGCAAGCGTGCGCCACGATACCCGCAAGCAAACCGTCAACGGTGTGGACGTGGCCAATACCAGCCGTTTTTCGTTCGGGGATTCCGCCCACAACCGCCTGACCTATGGCGTCGAGTATATGGAGGAGAAACAGGAAGGGCGACAGAATGGCATCCCCACCGCGGGCTTCTACCCCGATGCCACCATGAAAACGACCGGCGTATTTGTGCAGGATGAAATCACCCTGTTCACCGACTGGACCCTGACCGCCGGTGTCCGCCACGACCGCTTTGACCTGTCGCCCACCGACCGGGCCGGGCGCGACGGCAGCGCCACCTCGCCCAAGGCAGCCCTGTCGTGGCGGGTAACCCCGTGGTTCATGCCCTATGTGTCCTATGCCGAAGCCTTCCGCGCCCCGAGCCTGAAAGGCCTGTACAATCAGGGGCAACATTATCCTGGCAACACCTTCGTTCCCAACCCGAATCTGCGACCGGAAAAAGCCCGCAACGCCGAACTTGGTGCCAGCTTCCGGTTCCAGAACCTGGCGCTGGAACGGGACAGCCTGCGCCTGAAGGTGTCGGGGTTTGAAAACCGGATCAAGGACTACATAGAACAAACAGTGGGGGCAACCACAACCACAACCAGCAACGTTCCCAACGCGCGGATCCGTGGGGTGGAGCTGGAAGCCGCCTATGACGCCGGGATCGTGTTTGCCAGCCTGGGGGCTTCAAAACTGCGCGGGGACAACCGCAGCAGCCACACCCCGCTGGAAAGCATCCCCGCCGCCAAGGCTGTGGCCACCATCGGCACCCGCATTCCCGGCACGGATCTGGAAGCCGGCTGGCGCACCCACATGGTGGCGGCCCAGAACCGCGCCAAAGCCGACAAGAAAAGCGGTGGTTACGCGATCCACGATGTCTTTGTCAGCTGGGCACCGGAACAGTTCAACGATGCCCTGCGCGTAAACCTGACAGCCGACAACCTGTTTGACCGGTATTACAAACCCCACGAATCAGCCATCTACGCCGCCGGTCGTGATATCCGCCTGAGTGCTGTGATCCAGTTCTAGGCAACCGTTTCAACCGGCTTTGTGCATCTGCCGGCGGAACAGCGGTCGCACCCCGCCCCGCCGGCCTTTTTCCCGAAGGAGACACCTGTCATGACTTCTCAATCACCCGCCACCACCGATCTGCAACACGCCTGGGCATCGCTGGCATCGGGAACAGCTCGCCGCTATGCCCGCGATCTGGCTGCCGATCTTGGCACAACTGAAGCTCAGCTGGTCGCGGCCGGCTGCGGGCACGATGTTGTGCGCCTGGACGCCGACTGGGCCGAACTGATACAAGCGCTTCCTGCCCTAGGATCGGTCAAGGTCATCACCCGCAACGATGCCGTTGTTCACGAGAAAACCGGCACCTTTGGCAACATAAACATCAGCGGTGGCAGCGGCGTTGTTTATAACGGTGGCATTGACCTGCGCCTGTTCTTGGGACGCTGGCACCACGGGTTCGCCGTTAAAACAGAAAACAAGCATGGCATACGTCACTCCCTGCAATTCTTTGACCTTGATGGAACCGCCGTACACAAGGTCTTTCTGACCGCTGATGGTGACGTTGATGCATGGGCCCGTCTGACAGAGCAATATCGCTCTGACAACCAATCAACCGGGCTGGATGTTGTTCCGGCCCGCACCCCTGTTGAACGCCCCGACGACCAGATTGACGTGGAAGGGTTGCGGGCACACTGGTCTGCCCTGCGCGATGTCCATCACTTCCACGACATGCTGAGGGAATTCGGGGTTGACCGCCTACAGGCCATGCGCCTGGTCGGCCCGGATCTTGCCCTTGAGACCAGCACCGATGCCCTGCGTCGCACCCTAGACATGGCCGTCAGCCAGAAAGCTCCGCTGATGGTCTTTGTTGGCAGTGCAGGATGCATCCAGATCCACACCGGCACCATACAGCGGGTCATGGAAAAGGATGGATGGCTGAACATCATGGATCCGGATTTCAATCTTCACGTCCGCAGCGAAGAGATTGCCGGCACTTGGGTGGTTCGCAAGCCCAGCATGAACGGCATTATCACGACCCTAGAACTGTATGACACACAGGGACGGAACGTCGCCATCCTGTGCGGGGAAAGGCACGGGCAGGAGCCCGAGCGCGAAGACTGGCGGGCAATTGTCAAATCCCTGCCCGGTCATGACCACCACGCCGCTGTCGCATGAAACCACAGCGTTGTTTTGTCAGGGTCGCCGTACTTGTGGCCCTGACTCTGGCGATGATGCCTGCTTTTCCGGTGTACAGCGGTCAGGCACCACAGCGGATTGTTTCCATCAGCGCCCCAATCACAGAGATCGTGTTTGCCTTGGGTGCCGGGGATCGCGTTATTGCCGTGGATACCACCAGCCAGTATCCCGAAGCCGCAGCCCGGCGCCCCAAGGTTGGCTATATGCGAACCTTGGCTGCAGAAGGCATTCTGTCGCTGGAGCCTGACCTGCTTCTGGTACCGGCAGATGCCGGACCACCCCATGTCCTGTCGCAGATACGGCAGGCCGGTGTGCGAGTGGAGACCCTGCCTGCCGCAATGACCCTAGACACACTACACAGCAACATACACAACATCGGGAACTGGGTTCACCGACCACAGGAAGCCGACGATCTGGCCAAAGATCTGATGGCAACCCTGAACGCTATACAACGCCCTGCAGAATCCAGTGCACCAGGTGTCCTGTGCTTGTTGTCAGCCGGGGCCGGCCCCCCGATTGCGGCAGGGCGCAAGACGGTGGTGGATTACTTGATCCGGCAGGCAGGGGGCCGCAATGTTTCCAGCCAGACGGAAGGCTTCAAACCGCTGTCCGGTGAGGGTGCCATGCTGCTAGCTCCCGATATCCTACTCCTTGGGGATCACACCTTGGGGCCAGACAAAAAGACAGATGCTATTATTCAATTGCCCCAGATTGCGCCAACACCTGCGGCCCGGAATAAACGGGTTGTGGTCATCGACAGCACACTGCTGATGGGACTGGGGCCACGCACACCACAGGCCATCATAGATCTGGCCCGATCCTTTGGCACAGCAGGGGATGAACCATGGCCCGCCCACTGAACCAAGGAAACACGTCCATGGGAAGAGAGATCAGGCACCTTGTCGTCCCCGGGCTGGCCATCCTTCTGGTTATCACGGTTGTGGCAGCGGCATGTACCGGCAGTGTTTCCATTCCCGCCTTCCATGTTGTGCAATACATGGCATCGCATACCGGGTTGACTGATGCGGGAATCCCCTGGCAGCACGAAGCTGTTCTGGGCAGCATCCGCCTGCCCCGCATCTTTCTCGGCACGCTGGTTGGCGCAACCTTGGCTGTCTCTGGGGCCAGTTTGCAGGCCATTTTCCGCAATCCGCTGGCTGATCCCGGACTTGTTGGCATTTCCAGTGGCTGCGCGCTGGCAGCGGCCGGTACCGTTGTTTTTGGAACAACACTGACAGGGGAGCCATGGCTTCTGCCAATAGCTGCATTTGTCGGCGGCATGGCGGCCGTTTCTGTCGTTCACCTTCTGGCTGCCATCAACGGGCGGGTCAACCCGGCCACCATGCTGCTGGCCGGTATTGCAGTCAATGCACTATGTGCAACCGGTATTGGCCTGCTGGTCTATCTGGGCGATGATCTTCAGATGCGCCAGTTCCTGTTCTGGACCATGGGAAGCCTAAGTAACAGTGACTGGAGGCAGATTGTACCTGCATCACTGATCATGTGTGTAGCCGTGTTTGTTCTCGTCCGGCAATCGAACCAGCTGAACATCCTCGTCTTGGGGGAGAGAGAAGCAGGGCACTTGGGTATGGATGTTCCGCGCTTCATACGGTTGAGCACTATTCTGGTCAGCTTGGGAGTAGGTGCGGCCGTCTCAGTCTCCGGCGTTATCGGCTTTGTTGGCTTGGTTGTGCCCCATCTGGTTCGCTTGGTGATCGGGGCCGATCACAGGCTCCTCCTTCCCGGATCAGCACTGGCCGGAGCAATCCTGATGACACTGTCCGACACAGCCGCACGAACCCTTGCTGAGCCGGCAGAAATGCCCATCGGGCTTTTATGCAGCCTGATTGGTGCGCCGTGCCTAGTCTGGTTACTGTTTTGTCGCACCCGGAGAAGCACGGCATCATGAGCCTGGATTTATCGCACATTCGTGTTCAGTTCGGTAACCGCGCTATCCTGTCTGACATCAGCCTGTCTGTACATCCGGAGACCATGACCGTTATTCTCGGTCCCAATGGATCGGGGAAATCGACCTTACTGTCTGTCATGGCTGGCGAACGCAAGCCCGACGACGGTCAGATACTCTTGGACAACACCCCTATAGAGGCCTGGCCGCTCAAGTCGTTGGCACGACGTCGGGCTGTTCTGCCGCAAAACCCGTCTCTTCAGTTCGGGTTCTCAGTCACCGAGGTTGTGCAGCTCGGACTAAGCCCGCATCAGAGCAGCACATCTCGTCACGATGCCTGCCTTGTAGATCAGGCTCTCCAGAAAGCCGGTGTTCATCATCTGAGAGCACGTAATTACCTGAACCTGTCAGGTGGAGAGCAACAGCGCACGCACTTTGCCAGAGTTCTGGCACAACTGACCGATGGCGAAAACAAAGAACCGGCATACCTGCTTCTGGATGAACCAACGTCGAGCCTGGATCCAGCCCACCAGCACCAGATTCTGGCGCAGGCCAAGGCTCTCGCTCGCCAAGGAAACGGGGTTGTTGCTGTCTTGCATGACCTGAATCTGGCTGCTTCATGGGCAGACCACATTGTCCTTCTGGCCGACGGCAAGATTGCAGCCACTGGTTACCCCGATGATGTTCTCGTGCCGGATATCATAGAGCAGGTCTTTGCTATCCGAACACGCATCCTAGACGATAACGGGACGCGGATTATTATTCCGTACCTGCCTTTATGTGTCGAAGACGACAGCAAAAAGGCAGGCCGGATGACTGGCCCACAACAAAACACAACGTAAGCCGGATCCCAGCGCACTCAAAAGATTCGTTCCAAACATGCGCATTTGCTAGTAAAAATAACCTATAAGGGTTAATGATAAAATATACTCAAGATTGTCAATGATTAGGGGGGGGCATTCCTATGCGCAGATCTTTCATTGGCCTTGAGCACACCATGCAAATTAAATCTCTTTACAAGAGAAGTAATTATAATGGAATTATTTCCATCTCGTAATTTCACTATTCTATTTTCCTTAGAATAGTTTGTGGTCAGCCCGCGATCAGGTAGCGACCGAGTGCCCTGTTATCATCTTTTTCAGTGGAAAGCATAACAGGCCCAAGTAATAAAATACTTGGGCCTGTTATTTTTGGTTGCGGGGGCAGGATTTGAACCTGCGACCTTCAGGTTATGAGCCTGACGAGCTACCGGGCTGCTCCACCCCGCGTTTGTTTTCTGCATGTAGAGAAGCAAGCGTTTATTTTTTTGATTTGAGAGATGAGAAGACCTGGCGGCGTCCTACTCTCCCGTGCCTTGAGGCAAAGTACCATTGGCGCAGCTGTTTTTCACGGCCGAGTTCGGGAAGGGATCGGGTGTTTTTCCAGCGCCATGACCACCAGGTCATCACATCTCACAAATCTGGACTAGTTTTATGTATGAACGGTGTGTTTCGTGCATTTGAGTGGTTTTACCACTGCGCACGGGCTCTAAAGCCTATCGAGCGATTAGTACCGGTTAGCTTCACGTGTTGCCACGCTTTCACACCCGGCCTATTGACGTGGTGGTCTTCCACGGCTCTCAAGGGATACCTTGTTTTGAGGATGGTTTCCCGCTTAGATGCATTCAGCGGTTATCCAATCCGTACATAGCTACCCAGCGGTGCTCCTGGCGGAACAACTGGTACACCAGAGGTACGTCCATCCCGGTCCTCTCGTACTAGGGACAGCTCCTCTCAAGTATCCTACACCCACGGCAGATAGGGACCGAACTGTCTCACGACGTTCTAAACCCAGCTCACGTACCTCTTTAAATGGCGAACAGCCATACCCTTGGGACCTGCTCCAGCCCCAGGATGAGATGAGCCGACATCGAGGTGCCAAACACTTCCGTCGATGTGGACTCTTGGGAAGTATCAGCCTGTTATCCCCGGCGTACCTTTTATCCGTTGAGCGATGGCCCTTCCACGAGGGACCACCGGATCACTAGAACCGACTTTCGTCTCTGCTCCACCCGTCGGTGTCGCAGTCAGGCTGGCTTTTGCTCTTGCACTCGTCGAGCGATTTCCGACCGCTCTGAGCCAACCATTGCGCGCCTCCGTTACTCTTTGGGAGGCGACCGCCCCAGTCAAACTACCCGCCACACAGGGTCCCGGTCCCGGCTTACGGGACGCGGTTAGACATCAAATACGGGAAGGGCGGTATTTCAAGGGTGGCTCCGCCTGGGCTGGCGCCCTGGTTTCATAGCCTCCCGCCTATCCTACACATCCAATATCTGATGCCACTGTGAAGCTGTAGTAAAGGTGCACGGGGTCTTTCCGTCTGACCGCGGGAACTCCGCATCTTCACGGAGAGTTCAATTTCGCTGAGTCGATGTTGGAGACAGCGGGGAAGTCGTTACGCCATTCGTGCAGGTCGGAACTTACCCGACAAGGAATTTCGCTACCTTAGGACCGTTATAGTTACGGCCGCCGTTTACCGGGGCTTCAATTCGGAGCTTGCACCCCTCCTCTTGACCTTCCGGCACCGGGCAGGCGTCAGACCCTATACGTCGTCTTGCGACTTCGCAGAGCCCTGTGTTTTTAATAAACAGTCGCCACCCCCTAGTCTGTGCCCCTCACCTGTGGTTGCCCACGGGCGAGGCTCTCTTATTCCGAAGTTACGAGAGTAATTTGCCTAGTTCCTTCAACATCGTTCTCTCAAGCGCCTTGGTATACTCTACCAGTCCACCTGTGTCGGTTTCGGGTACGGTCATTGTTGGTGGTGTTATTTCCTGGCCCGTCTTCACCGCTGCTTCAATCCGATAAGGAGCAACGATTTACGACGGGCGTCACATCCACCTGGCCCACGAATATTAGCGTGGTTCCCATCGACTACGCCTTTCGGCCTCGCCTTAGGGGCCGGCTTACCCTGCGCGGATTAGCCTTGCGCAGGAACCCTTGGACTTACGGCGACAGGGTTTCTCACCCTGTTTGTCGCTACTCATGTCAGCATTCTCACTTCCGATACCTCCAGCAAACCTCACAGTTTGCCTTCACCGGCTTACGGAACGCTCCGCTACCGCTTGTCATAGACAAGCCCGCAGCTTCGGTGCATGGCTTTAGCCCCGGTACATCTTCGGCGCAGGACAGCTTAATTAGACCAGTGAGCTGTTACGCTTTCTTTAAAGGATGGCTGCTTCTAAGCCAACCTCCTGGTTGTTTTGGCCGTCCCACATCCTTTCCCACTTAGCCATGACTTGGGGACCTTAGCTGGCGGTCTGGGCTGTTTCCCTTTTGACGATGGACCTTAGCACCCACCGTCTGTCTGCCGGACAGTACTCGCCGGTATTCGGAGTTTGGTTCGAGTTGGTAAGGCTCGCGCCCCCCGTCCCGATCCAGTGCTCTACCCCCGGCGGTATAGATCCGACGCGCTACCTAAATAGCTTTCGCGGAGAACCAGCTATTTCCAGGTTTGATTGGCCTTTCACCCCTAGCCACAGTTCATCCCCGTCTTTTTCAACAGACGTGGGTTCGGTCCTCCAGTGGGTGTTACTCCACCTTCAACCTGACCATGGCTAGATCACCTGGTTTCGGGTCTACCGCATCGAACTGAACGCCCTGTTCAGACTCGCTTTCGCTTCGCCTACACCTGCCGGCTTAAGCTTGCTCGATACGGTAAGTCGCTGACCCATTATACAAAAGGTACGCCGTCACGGACATTCCCGAAGGAATTCCGCTCCGACTGCTTGTAGGCATCCGGTTTCAGGAACTGTTTCACTCCCCTCGTTGGGGTGCTTTTCACCTTTCCCTCACGGTACTGGTTCACTATCGGTCACTGGAGAGTACTTAGCCTTGGAGGGTGGTCCCCCCATGTTCAGACAGGATTTCACGTGTCCCGCCTTACTCGAGGACTACAGTGTTTTTTACCCGTACGGGGCTGTCACCCGCTCTGGCACGCCTTTCCAGACGTTTCCGGTTGTTTCACTGCAGCCACTGGGCTGGTCCGCGTTCGCTCGCCACTACTTGCGGAGTCTCGGTTGATTTCCTTTCCTCCGGCTACTTAGATGTTTCAGTTCGCCGGGTTCGCTTCCACACCCTATGAATTCAGGTGTGGATACCACAGATGCGGTGGGTTTCCCCATTCGGACATTTCCGGATCAAAGATTGCTCCCATCTCCCCGGAACTTTTCGCAGGGTGCCACGTCCTTCATCGCCTTCCAGTGCCAAGGCATCCACCAGATGCCCTTGTCACGCTTGAGAGCCCATGCGCAGGGAAAAAACCACTGCACACGGAACACAGCATTCATACATTATGCGTTGAACATGCAGTCCTTCATGGCATCGCCATCCGGGCTTCCGGACGGCACGTGCCGGTCTGCAATCCAACGCGGTCACTAGACCCTTTAATTGCTTGCTTCTTTACAATGAATAACAACGAGACGGTATCGGGGCATGGCCCCGAACGGATTTCCCTGCAGTCAGTGCGGCGCGGTGGTGGAGGCTATCGGGATCGAACCGATGACCTATAGCTTGCAAAGCTATCGCTCTCCCAGCTGAGCTAAGCCCCCTGGGCCGCGGGTGTGCCTGGGCATCGGTGGTGGGCCTGGCTGGACTCGAACCAGCGACCTTACGCTTATCAGGCGTACGCTCTAACCACCTGAGCTACAGGCCCGAGCCTGTGCACCGGCGTGTACCATGTATGGTACGGTCTGACTGCGGAAGGGATACGAGGACGACCGTATCGGGTGCACCTTTCGGTGCGATGCCGTGATATCACGGCGTTTTGTTCTCGGTGATCCAGGTTGCCCCGGATACATCCTTGAAAGGAGGTGATCCAGCCGCAGGTTCCCCTACGGCTACCTTGTTACGACTTCACCCCAGTCGCTGACCCTACCGTGGCCGGCTGCCTCCTTGCGGTTAGCGAACCGTCTTCGGGTAAAACCAACTCCCATGGTGTGACGGGCGGTGTGTACAAGGCCCGGGAACGTATTCACCGTGGCGTGCTGATCCACGATTACTAGCGATTCCGACTTCATGCACTCGAGTTGCAGAGTGCAATCCGAACTGGGACGACTTTTTGGGATTTGCGCCTTCTCGCGAAGTGGCTTCCCTCTGTAGTCGCCATTGTAGCACATGTGTAGCCCAGCCCGTAAGGGCCATGAGGACTTGACGTCATCCCCACCTTCCTCCGGCTTGTCACCGGCAGTTTCCCCAGAGTGCCCAACTTAATGATGGCAACTGAGGACGAGGGTTGCGCTCGTTGCGGGACTTAACCCAACATCTCACGACACGAGCTGACGACAGCCATGCAGCACCTGTGTGGGATCCAGCCGAACTGAAGGAACCGTCTCCGGTTCCGCGATCCCCATGTCAAGGGCTGGTAAGGTTCTGCGCGTTGCTTCGAATTAAACCACATGCTCCACCGCTTGTGCGGGCCCCCGTCAATTCCTTTGAGTTTTAACCTTGCGGCCGTACTCCCCAGGCGGAGTGCTTAATGCGTTAGCTGCGCCACCGAAATGCATGCATTCCGACAGCTGGCACTCATCGTTTACAGCGTGGACTACCAGGGTATCTAATCCTGTTTGCTCCCCACGCTTTCGCACCTCAGCGTCAGTACCGTGCCAGATGGTCGCCTTCGCCACCGGTGTTCCACCCAATATCTACGAATTTCACCTCTACACTGGGTATTCCACCATCCTCTCACGGACTCAAGCCTTGCAGTATCAAAGGCAGTTCCGGGGTTGAGCCCCGGGATTTCACCCCTGACTGACAAAGCCGCCTACGCGCGCTTTACGCCCAGTAATTCCGAACAACGCTAGCCCCCTTCGTATTACCGCGGCTGCTGGCACGAAGTTAGCCGGGGCTTCTTCTGCGGGTACCGTCATCATCGTCCCCGCTGAAAGAGCTTTACAACCCGAAGGCCTTCTTCACTCACGCGGCATGGCTGGATCAGGCTTTCGCCCATTGTCCAATATTCCCCACTGCTGCCTCCCGTAGGAGTCTGGGCCGTGTCTCAGTCCCAGTGTGACTGGTCATCCTCTCAGACCAGTTATGGATCGTCGCCTTGGTGCGCCGTTACCACACCAACTAGCTAATCCAACGCGGGCCAATCCCAAAGCGATAAATCTTTCCCCCTCAGGGCGTATACGGTATTAGCCAAGGTTTCCCCAGGTTGTTCCGTACTTCAGGGCATGTTCCCACGCGTTACTCACCCGTGCGCCGCTCCCGGATAAATCCGGGCGCTCGACTTGCATGTGTTAGGCCTGCCGCCAGCGTTCGTTCTGAGCCAGGATCAAACTCTCAAGTCATAATCGACAGTCTCTTAACTTCACAAAGCGTATGCTTAAATCAAAGATACTAGACTACCGTCTAAACACGGTCGTCCACGTATCCCTTCCGTCTCTTCACTCTGCCTAACAACACCAACAATCAAAAACCAGAAACTCCAGTCCCTCAGCGTCGGGACGCACCTTCTAAGCCCCAATCCAAAAATCGTCAACACAATTCATTAAACTAATACCAAAAAAATTAGGAGCTACAGGGATTCCGCTCTCAAAAAGACAACGGGCAGACTGTCAGAACACAGCCCACCCGTTGATCACATACGATCCAGTAACCAAGTTTCAGTGCATTTTAACCAACACACTTTTTATCGACTCATCGACCAAGGCATTAGCCGCAGCGTCGTCCAAATGTTTCACAATCAACGTTTCTGCTGCTTTTATACCCAGATCCACAGCCATGCCACGGACTTCAGACAAAGCGGCATGTTCTGCAAGCTTGATACGCTCAAGAGCCTGCTGTTCACGGCGAGATACGCCCTTCTCGAATGCTTCTTCTGCCTCAGACTTAAGACGCTGCACCTCTTCAGTCGCATGGCGCAGAATCGCATCAACCTCTTTCAAGGCATCACGCTGGCGGCGCTGATAATCAGCAAGCAGGGTCTGTGCATCCTCTCGCAAACTGCGGGCCTCATCAAGCTTGGCCTGAATAGCAGCAGATCGGGCATCCAAAGCAGATACCACGGCCTTGAAAACAGGGCGCGCGGCAAAAGCAACAACAGAAACAAAGGCCATTGCAACCCAGAACTCGGGGGTTGCATAGAAAGGAGCATGGTGAACTGCGTCACCAGCTGCGTAAGCAGCGGATATCATATTCAGTCACCTTCCTTGACAGCATCAGCAACAGCAGAGCGAACCCGCTCAGCATCAAACGCCACACCAGACAGCTTCGCTGCAGCATCTGAAGCGACAACAGATGCAAGATCACGGACGGATACCAAAGCAGCATCACGTGCCTTGGCTATGCGATCTTCTCCATCACGAATCTGCGCAGCGAGACGGACGCTCACCTCACGGTTCCTGATTTCAGCTTGGCGCGTCACTTCTTCCTGAGCCTGACGAAGGAGATCCTGTGCCTTGGACCTAGCATCAGTCAAAGCCTTTTCATAGGCACGAATGGACGTCTCCGTCTCAGCCTTCAGCAGCTTGGCACGATCAAGATCGTCTTCCACAGTTCTTTGGCGCTGTTCCATAATCTCGCCGAGCCTAGGAATCGCATACCGCGACACCAAGACGTACAGGAGTGTGAATGTCACCGCCAGCCAGAACAGCTGGGACGCAAAAGTGGATGGTTCAAATTGCGGCATACGCAGCAAGCTCCACGGTCTGGTCGCGAACAGGAAATATCAGATTGCAGACACGGCACTGAGCCTTTTTTCTGCTTCTCTGTACGGGGTAACTCACAAGCGGATCCCGCATTTTCACGCCTCCTTCCCCGAATGCGTGGACCACAACAGGCCACGCAAGCGGAGAAGAACGCAAAGGCCTGCTTCAGCCAGCAAACAAAACGATCAGCGCCACAACAAGGGCAAACAAGGCAATCGCTTCGGTCACAGCAAAGCCAATCCAGCCATACAGCTCAACGCTTGCCTTGGCCGACGGATTGCGGCCAACGGTTGCAATCAGGCTAGACCAGATATTACCCACACCAATACCGGCTCCAATCATGCCAATTGCGGCCAGACCGGCACCAATAAACTTAGCAGCTGCAACTTCCATCTTTCTGTTCCTCTGATGAAAAGAACTGTTGAAAACTTTCAGGAAAACCCTGTCCTGAACCCCACATACAACATGCGAGGCGATCAGCACTACACTGAAGTCAATGCATGTTTATCGCATCATTGAGGTAAATGCAGGCAAGAATGGTAAAGACATACGCCTGAAGCCCGGCGATAAAAAACTCCAGAACCGTAATACCCGCAACGACGACGAAAGGAACAAAGCCACCGACTATGCCAAGAGCAACAACAAAACCTGCCAGAACCTTCAGCATGATGTGTCCGACTGTCATATTGGCAAAAAGACGGACAGAAAGGCTGAATGGACGGGAGAGATAAGAGATCAGCTCAATCGGGATCAAGATCGGGGCGGTTGCCAACGGTGCGCCATGAGGGAAAAACATGTGCAGATAACCCAGACCATGACGGGCAAACCCAATCACGGTAACAGCCAAGAAAATCACAATGGCCAGCGCTGCCGTCACAGCGATATGACTGGTAAACGTAAAGGAATACGGCAACATCCCAAGCATGTTGCCAAGAAACACAAACAGGAAGAGCGTCAGGATGAAGGGAAAATATCGCATTCCCTCACGCCCAACATTTTCCCGAATCATGTTGGCGACAAACTCGAAGGCCACCTCACCAACGCCTTGCCAGCGACCAGGGACCAAGGAAAGACGGCGCGTCGCGAGCCAGAAAAACACAAGAGCCACAAGAATAGCGGCCACCATCGCGGCCGCTGAATTTGTGAAGGCGTAAAAAGGCAAGTTCCCACCGTCAGAGACAACGGGAACTATCGGCTTTACCGTAAATTGCTCAACAGGACTGGCCACCGCACTTCCTCTGCTATCCTCAAGAACCTGCCAAACAGCCCACAACCAGCAACAGTGCCGAAAGGGACTTCACGCTATCACTGACCGACACCCAAAAAAACCGGAAAGGATCTAGGGTACAACCCTAGCCTACCGTTCATGGCGTCTATCCTGGTTATGTCCGGCGCCATCTGCGGAGGTATCCCCATGACGCATGGCGCGACCAAGACCAACCCCATCATCAAGCCCCCTGACAACACGGTACACATTGCTGATGCCTGCCGCGCCACCTAGGAACATAAAAACAACCATCAGCCACGGACGCGTACCGAACCAGCTATCCATAAACCAACCAAGTGCCGTTCCAACCAAGGTTGTGACAACTAGCTCGACACCGATCCTGGCTGCCAAGCCAAGCCCGGACATGTTACGCGGACCCGACGCCTGCTCACCGGCGCTGTCCTCATCACAACCGCCGGAAGCAGACTGAATCCGGGCTTCCAGATCTGACAGGGCTTGATGCCGAGCTTGCTTCTCATCCATCGAAACGCCTCTGCCTATACCACCAAGCCACCGGCAAACCCGGCTGAAAACCGGGCGCACCATATGATTTAGCTGATAACGTGTCAAGCATACCATCTAGCGCGAGACACCCTTGTGAACAAGAGCACGGTCAAGAGCCTCAGACAGCGCCTCGTAACTCAAGGCACCTGCATACAGTGCTTCGTCAATCACAAAAGAGGGAGTTGAACGCACATCAAATGTTTCCCTAGCACGCTCCTGTACCTGCTGGATTGAAACCAAAAGGGACTCGTTGGCAAAACATGCATCAAGATCAGCCTCGCTCATCCCCGCCAGACGCCCTGTCTGTTTCAGGAAAGCCAGAGGATTTTCTGCTGACACCATTGCCTGCTGGCTGGAAAACAAAAGCTCCATAATCTTGTAATAGTGCCCCTCGGGGGCGCAGCGGGCCATCATGGCCCCAACCATAGAGAGGCGATCCAGCGGATAATCACGCAGAACAAGCCTGACCTTCCCGGTGTCAATGTGGCTTACCTTCAGTTTGGGTAACGTCTGTCGGTGAAAATCAGCGCAATGCGGGCAGGTCAGGGACGAATATTCATAAAGCGTTACCGGAGCATCTGCGGATCCGAGAACCCGCTCAGGGTATCCAAGCGGTAGCGCAAAGTCTGCCGCAAGAACGCCATGCCCTCCCCATACACCCCACACAAGCAGGGTGAAGCAATACAACAGGCTGATACGAACAAAACGCATGACCAATACCACTCCCAATTCTCTTTCATGGCTGTGCACAGAACGTATCCACGCCCTATACGCAAGCAAAATTCCGGCACAGTCTAGATCAGGATTATTGATTTTGCACGAGTCAGCAGGCACAAGCACTTTGCTTTCTTCTCTTCCTGTTCATGCCGATGCATTTTTATGCACACTGGTTTACAGAAACAGCGGCCAGATATTTTTCATACCGCTACGTGGAGCATCATCCCCATGACCATATCCAGATCACGTTCCTTGCTGCCCGCACTTACCCTTCTGCTCTCCTGCCTTGCATGGATGGCCCCGGCACGGGCCGAATCGATCCTTGTAGAAGGGGCTTGGTCACGGGCCACGCCGGGTCAGGCACGCAACGGGGCCGTCTTCATGGCCCTGCATAACCAGGGAGCTGAAGATGACACCCTGCTGAGAGCGGATGCAGACCCCATCGCAACAAGCGTCGAGATACATACCCACGTGCATGAGAACAACATCATGAAAATGAAGGCTGTTGATACCCTCACGCTTCCAGCCGGCGCCACCGTCACCCTGATGCCCGGGGGGCTGCATATTATGCTGATGGGCCTGAAGGCCCCCTTGCATGAAGGACAGGGCTTCACAATGACCTTGACCATGCAGAAAGCAGGTACCATAACAATTCCCGTTACCGTCCGCGCGGTGGGAGCACCTGCTTCTGTCAGCCAAGGCCACAAGCCGGAACAACACGTGCATTGAAGCACCCTGCTGTCACAGATAGAAATCCGGACTTATAAATCACAGGATTTCGGTAGGGGCTACTGCAGTTTTGCCACATTGGCATCGGATCATGCCAAGGTCGACGTTTCCATCAGGAGCCCTCTGCTGTGACTGCAACCATTGCCCTTGTTGATGATGATCGCAATATCGTGGCCTCTGTCTCCCTGTTCCTAGAAGCAGAGGGATTCGTGGTTTCCTGCTTCCATGATGGCTCCGAAGCCCTGCGGAACCTGACCCAGAATCCCCCTGACTTGGCTGTCTTTGATATCAAGATGCCCCGTATGGACGGCATGGAGCTGCTTCAACACCTGCGCAAGACATCCGATATCCCGGTTATTTTCCTGACGTCAAAAGATGACGAGAGCGACGAACTGCTCGGACTGCGCATGGGAGCCGATGACTACATCACCAAGCCTTTTTCCCAGCGCCTTCTTCTGGAACGCATTCGCGCGGTTCTACGCCGCCGCAACATTGGTTCAACAGCAGGAGGCACCGCGTCCGAAACAGCCATGGTACGCGGTGACCTGGTACTGGATCCTGCGCGCCACATGGTCAGCTGGAAGGAAAAGCCTGTTGACCTGACTGTAACAGAATTCCTGATCCTGCAGGGTCTGGCCCAGAGGCCGGGCCACGTCAAGAACCGCGATCAGTTGATCGACCTAGCCTACGGCGAGAACATCTACGTTGATGACCGGACCATCGACAGTCACATCAAACGGCTGCGCCGGAAGTTCCGCGACGTAGACCCCGGATTTGCCGAGATCGAAACCCTGTATGGGGTCGGATATCGATACAGGGATTGTTGATTCTGGCCGCATCCCGTCATAGCACAGCAACAGAAGGATCCATGACACGGGGGCGATGGGTATCGCCCCTGATGCTCCGCATCTTGGCCGTCAACCTGGTTGCCCCTCTGCTTCTGGTCGCCGGAATCCTGTACCTGAACCAGTACGAGCGAGCGCTTCTGGACTCAGAGATGGAAGCTCTACGCGGCCATGCCGACCTGATCGCCGCAGCCTTGGGCGAAGGCGCGGTAACAGCCGACACCGCACTGTTCACCGATGCAAGGATTCCAGTTACATGCCACATGCTGGACCGGGCTGAAGCCAGCGCCATGGTTATCCGTCTCGGAAGCCTGAGCGGGGACAGAGTCCGTTTGTTCGACAGCGACGGCATTCTGATTGCAGACAGCACGGGGCTCTCGCGGAAAAAGCATGCGGTGGAAATGACAGACCTTCCACCGCTGGACAATGAAAGAGCCTCTGTCCTGCAAGGCTGGATCAATGCCCTGGCCAACAGCTTCCGGGATCTGCCGGACTATCGGGAATCCGCAGACCAAACAGCGAGCGACTACAGCGAGGTTCTGAACGCTCTGGAACAAGGGCGTACCGGCCTTTCACTGCGTGTTCTTTCCTCTGGGAGACGCCTGATGTCGGCCGCTGCTCCTATCACGTTTTACCGCTACGTCGTTGGCTCTGTCATGGTATCGCGTCCTGATACAGCTGTCGCGCGGGGGCTGTACAGAACACGCCGTGACATCCTGAACATGTTTTTCAGCACGCTCACTGTAACTGTACTGGTTTCAGCCTACCTTGGACGAGGCCTTGCCCGCCCGGTCCAGCAATTGGCCAAGGCTGCAGATCGGGTTCGATCGCAGCGTGGCAGGCATTACCGGATTCCCGATCTGTCTTCACGCCATGACGAAATAGGGGACCTGTCTGTCTCCCTTCGTCACATGACCGAGTCACTCTACCAACGCATGGATGAAACGGAACGCTTCGCCGCAGATGTCGCCCACGAGATCAAGAATCCGCTGACGTCCATACGCTCTGCCATTGAAACGATCGACCGGCTGGATGATTCCTGCAAGAAAGCCCGCCTGCTGAATATCGTCAAGGATGACGTTGACCGCCTCGACCGTCTTATTTCCGATATATCCGATGCGTCCCGCGTTGATGCCGAACTGTCACGTACGGAAGGTACGTTTATTGCCCTGCGCCCGCTTCTTCAAATTCTGGGAGAAGTCTGCACACCTGCCCTGAATGAACACAAGATCGGAATCCGCCTTGAATTACCGGAGCATGATACACAAGCCATTGTTCATGGGAGCGAAGACAGGATTGTACAGGTTCTGCGTAACCTGATCGGCAATGCACAATCCTTCTCTCCAGAGGGAAGTACACTGACCCTTGGCCTGAATCTTTCTGCCAGCCGGGCACACATAACCGTTGAAGACGAAGGGCCCGGCATTCCTCCTGGCAAGGAAGAGGCAATCTTCGAACGTTTCTACAGCGAACGTCCCCGGAAAGAAGCCTTTGGCTCCCACTCCGGGCTGGGGCTGTCCATCTCACGCCAGATTGTTGTCTCGCACGGGGGCACAATCCACGCCGAGAACCGCATGGATGATGCTGGTAATATCATGGGGGCCCGCTTTACCGTCTCACTGCCCTTGGTCACCCCTCTCTCCTTGCCAAACAGTGAGAAGCCAAAGCCTACGGTCAGGGAACAGAATCTCCATGCCCGCGCTGACTTCAGTGATGCCACAGGATAATCACCACAGGATAATCACCACAGGATAA
Organism: Haematospirillum jordaniae; assembly: GCF_001611975.1. GTDB lineage: Bacteria > Pseudomonadota > Alphaproteobacteria > Rhodospirillales > Rhodospirillaceae > Haematospirillum > Haematospirillum jordaniae. The sequence continues at coordinate 981,909 of NZ_CP014525.1, read as the reverse complement.
TCACCACAGGATAATCACCACACAATCATTCCAGACACCGGACCGCATCCAAGAATGCACTAAAGGTCCTTGGCCTCACCGGCAAATGACATCAGGCAATCAGTGATAGCCATGGCACCCCCGTCTGCTCCCCGACTTTCCAGATATTCTGCACGCAGGCGCTGATCCGGGCCAGGATAAAAGGTCACATCAAGGACACAGCGCTTGGTCATATACTGCCAAACCTCTGCGGGCCTCTCGACACGAACCCTGTCCGGATGACCCAAGGCGGCCTCGACCGCAACCTTATCCCGGTGTTCAATCGCCGTCCGCTCCGGCACGGAACGCAAACGCGTCGAGGCTTCACGTACGGATGAGGTGCAAGCCAAGGGCAAGGCGAGCACCAACAGAAAAACACCACGCACGATGCGTGATACCAAACGTGAAGCCATCAAGATACCTCCCGCCCTGGACCTTCCACCACAACGGGCAACGCTTTCCCCATATCAAGGCCCTGCAGAATATGCACCATTGCGGCCACGCCCACCAGAGGGGCCAGTATATTGACAAAAGGCACCAATAACAGAACAGCCGTGAAAGTCCCTGCCCACCACAGGCGCCGCCGGTAATAACGGGACAAGGCATAGACCTCTGTCCGTGATAACCGGCGCAGAGCAACCAGCTCAAAATACTCCCGCCCCAGCAGGAAACCATTGACCAACAAAAAGGCAAAGGCATTGACGGGCGGTATGAAATACAAGGGAAGGGCAATTAGGTTGACCAACAGCGCCAGCCCCGCAAACCTGAGACTGCCGGCCAGACTTTCCAGAAAACCTTGCGGACGGGTGTCCGGCAGGGTCGGGTAGTGCTCTGCCTCTACCGCCGTGACGATGTCATCCAAGAACAGGCCGACAAAACCCGATAACACGGCAGGAAAAAGGAACAGGGACGCAACAACAACAGCCGCCCCGCCCAAAATGGCACCGCCGGTTTCCCACCACGACGCAGCCAAGATTGCCAACTCTCCGAACACCCAGCCAAGTACGACGAATGTGACGCCATACAGGAGAACAGCAAAGCACAGTGACAGCAGGATCACGCGGCGGAAACGCGGATCAGGTAGCTGGCTGAAGGCCTTCAGGTAAGATTGAATCACGAAGCCTCCTTCTGAACAAAAACCGGCATGGCCTGACCGTAGCATACTCTTGTATGGTCACAACGCTTGCCGCAACACAACACCCCGTTATACTCGCGTCCATCACCGGCCCGGCTCTTTTTCTGTCACACAACCAGAACGCCGGGCTCCTATCTTCTTGCATGCGCCCTGACAGCGGGCGACGCCAACCTTCCGGGGCCCGGACATGACCCAGAGCTTTGACATCCTGACAATTGGCAATGCCATCGTCGATATCCTGTGCAAAACCGATGACAGCTTTATCACCGGACAAGGGCTTGTCAAAGGCAGTATGACGCTGATTGATGAACAGCAGGCCGATACCCTCTATGAAAAAATGGGACCAACGATCGAGGCATCGGGTGGTTCTGCCGGCAACACCGCCGCTGGGTTGGCCTCTCTGGGAAGCAAGGTGGCCTATATCGGGAAAGTTGCCAACGATACCTTGGGCAAGGTCTTTACCCATGACATCCGTGCCATCGGGACCCATTTCGAGACCCCTCCACTTGTTGATGAGTTGTCTACCGCACGCTCGATGGTCCTGATCAGCCCGGACGGAGAAAGGACGATGAGCACTTGGCTCGGCGCCTGCACGCGGTTGTGCCCGGACGATATAAGCACCTCTATAGTTGAAAATTCGGGTATCACCTATGTTGAAGGCTATCTCTGGGACAAGCCCGACGCCAAGGCAGCCATCCTGAAAGCCATTGAAATCGCACGCAGGGCAGGTAAAAAGTTCTCTCTTTCGCTCTCGGATCCCTTCTGCGTAGACCGGCATCGGCAGGACTTTCTTGATCTTCTGGACGGAAGCGTTGATATTCTGTTCGCCAACGAACAGGAGATTTGTCACCTTTACGGGGTTGCAAGTTTCGCCGAAGCAGTGGAAAAGGTACGTGGCCGGGTCGAAGTCGCCGCGCTGACACGCGGTGCCGCAGGCTCTGTAGCCGTCACAGCCGGCCAAACCATTCCTGTACCCGCAGCGGCCGTGCCTGCTGTTGTTGATACAACAGGGGCAGGTGACCTGTATGCCGCCGGCTTCCTGCACGGGCTGGTCGGGGGACGCCCGCTGACTGAATGTGCCCTGATCGGGGGCATATGCGCGGCAGAATGCATCAGTCACGTCGGGCCAAGACCACAGGTCTCGCTGGCCGGCTTTGTCAAGCAACGCCTGGGCAACACCGCGTAAGCACCCCGGGACGTCGCATTTCTTTCTTTTGGACCGGAACCTGTATGGACCTACGCAATATTGCGATCATCGCACACGTTGACCACGGAAAGACAACCCTGGTTGACGCCATGCTCAAGCAAAGCGGCACCTTCCGCGACAATCAGAAAGTCGCAGAACGGGCCATGGATTCCAATGATCTTGAGCGTGAACGCGGAATCACCATTCTGGCCAAGTGCACATCCGTGGACTGGCAGGGGCACCGTATCAACATCGTGGATACCCCCGGCCACGCCGATTTCGGCGGCGAGGTGGAGCGCATCCTGTCGATGGTGGACGGGGTTGTGCTGCTGTGCGATTCCGCCGAAGGCCCCCTGCCCCAGACCAAGTTCGTGCTGTCCAAGGCCCTGAAGCTTGGCCTGCGCCCGATTGTGCTGATCAACAAGGTGGACCGCCAGGATGCGCGTCCGGACGAAGTACACGACGAAATCTTCGACCTGTTCGCCAATCTGGATGCCAGTGATGCACAGCTTGATTTCCCGACCCTGTTTGCCGTCGGGCGTGACGGGTGGGCTGTTGCGGACTTGGAAAAGGATGAACGCAAGGATCTGACCCCCTTGTTTGACCTGATCCTGCGCCATGTCCCGGCTCCGGAACGTAATCTGGAGGCTCCGTTCTCCATGCTGGCTACCACGCTGGAAGCCGATCCATACTTGGGCCGAATTCTGACCGGACGTATTGCCACCGGGCGAGCCAAGCTCAACATGGCCATCAAGGCCATATCCCGTGATGGATCCCTGATTGAACAGGGCCGTGCCTCCAAGTTGCTTGCCTTCCGTGGCCTGCAGCGGGTACCGGTGGAAGAAGCGGAAGCCGGCGATATTATCGCCCTAGCTGGTCTGGCCAAGGCAAACGTGGCTGACACGCTGTGTGCGCCCGAGATTGATACGCCACTGACAGCCCAGCCGATTGACCCGCCGACCTTGGCCATGACCTTCACAGTCAATGACAGCCCCTTGGCTGGTACCGAAGGTGACAAGCTAACCAGCCGGGTGATCAAGGCCCGTCTGGAACGTGAAGCCGAGGGTAATGTGGCCATCCGTATTACCGAGAGTGCCGATAAAGACAGTTTTGAAGTGGCCGGTCGTGGCGAACTTCAGCTGGGCGTGTTGATTGAAACCATGCGCCGCGAAGGCTTTGAGCTGTCCATTTCCCGCCCGCGCGTCCTGTTCCGCGAGGAAAATGGGCAGCGGATGGAACCGATCGAAGAAGTCGTGGTGGACGTGGACGAGGAGTTCTCGGGCACCGTTGTCGAGAAGATGAGCCTGCGCAAGGCAGAAATGACCGACATGCGGCCTTCTGGTGGTGGCAAGCTGCGTATCACCTTCCTGGCCCCGTCACGCGGCCTGATCGGATATCATTCAGAGTTCCTGACTGACACCCGTGGCACAGGCATCATGAACCGCCTGTATCACAGCTATGCCCCCTACAAAGGGCCAATAGAAGGCCGCCGCACGGGGGTCCTGATTTCCAATGGAAAGGGAGAAGCTGTCGCGTACGCCCTCTTCAACCTTCTGGACCGCGGCCCACAGTTTGTCGTCCATAACGACAAGGTCTATGAGGGCATGATTGTCGGGGAGCATACCCGCTCCAACGACCTGGAGGTCAATGTCCTCAAGGGGAAACAGCTGACCAACATCCGCGCAGCCGGCAAGGATGAAGCCGTGCGCCTGCCTCCTCCGAAGAAGATGACACTGGAAGAGGCGCTGTCCTATATCCAGGATGATGAATTGGTCGAGGTGACGCCACAATCAATCCGTCTGCGCAAGCGGTTCCTTGATCCAAACGAACGCAAGCGGGCCGCAAAGGCCGGCACGTTCGCCTAACACAGAGCACGCGTATTCCGGGGTGTGGCATGACATGCCGCACCCCGGAATAACCGGATACGCTATAAACACACCGATCAGGTTGCCATTCCCGCGAGAGATGCGAGAAAAAGAGCCGTAAACACGCAAAAAGGGCACAGGAAGGTTGACAGAACAGCCTTAATTCTCCTCCATGGCTGTCTTGTTGCAAAAGTGTCAGGGAAATATCGGTATGCAAAACTGGTGGCGCTCCGTCGCAGTCTATGGCGACCGCCGGGTTATGATCATCCTCGTCCAGGGCTTTGCCTCGGGCCTCCCTCTTCCCCTTGTTTACGCCACCCTGTCTGCCTGGCTGACAGAGGCCAGCCTCAGCAAGACGGCCATCGGTCTTTTTTCCTGGGCCTCCACGGTCTACGCACTAAAGTTCCTGTGGTCACCGGTTGTGGACCATATTCGCATTCCCCTTCTGACATCTTGGCTAGGCCGTCGGAAATCTTGGATGCTGGTCTCGCAGATCGCCCTAATCGTTGCCATGACCGGCCTTGGAAGCAGTGACCCTGCAACCTATCTTTGGGGAACGGCCGCATGGACAGTGGCACTTGCCTTTGCTTCAGCAACACAAGACATTGTGATTGATGCCTACCGTATTGAAAGCTTGGAACAAGATATGGCCGGTGCCGGTGCCGGTGGCACTGTTCTTGGGTACCGTATCGGGATGATGGCCTCCGGGGCGGGGGCACTTATTCTGGCCGATGCCTTCGGATGGCAAGTCGCCTATGCATCGATGGCCGCGCTGATGGCTGGGTGTTTTCTGTTCACGCTTTTCGTACCCGAGCCGGAATCCCCGCAAGGGAGAATGCGTCAGGAACGCCACGTTACCCAGAACAGCGACTGGCTATACGATACGATCATTGCTCCCTTTGCCGACTTTATACGCAGGGAAAACTGGGTCCTGATCCTGCTTTTCATCGCGTTTTACAAATACGGCGATGCCCTGCTTGGCGTCATGGCCAACCCGTTCTATATCGACATTGGCTTCACAAAAACCGATATAGGTGTCGTCAGCAAAACCTATGGCGTTGTGATGACCATTGCCGGTGGCCTGATCGGCGGCGCCATAGTGCTCCGCTATGGTATCATGCGGGCCCTCCTGCTGTGTGGTATCCTGCAAGCTGCTTCCAACTTGGTGTTTGTGGCCCAAGCCATAATCGGTCCCAGCGTTCCGGCGCTGGTTGTAACCATCAGCGTGGAGAATCTGACCGGCGGTATGGGGTCGGCCGCGTTTGTCGCCTATCTTTCCAGCCTGACCAATGTTGCCTATACGGCAACCCAATATGCATTGGTCAGCTCGTTTATGGCCTTTGCCCGTACCTTCATGGCATCAGGGGGGGGCTGGCTGGCTGACCATGTTACGTGGAGCACCTATTTCATGATTTCTACCCTTGCGGCAATACCGGGTCTGCTCCTGCTGCTTTGGATGATGAAGGCCTTTCCACGACAGAACAGCCAGATTCATGTCTCGGCCATGGCCGACGATTAACGGGGAAATACACGGAAACACCCTGCCCGGCCTTGCCTTTTCATAGGCTTCCCGGCTGGGCAGGGTGTGTCTGGGTACGGGGCATCACTGGACAATATCTCGCAAATATGGTGTATGGTGCACGGGATTCTCGCGCAGGCGCGGGACTTCCGAAGACCAACGGATGCCACCCTTTTGCCGAGGAGCGACCAATGCCCCTGTGCGGTCACGACACCCTCAAGACCCGACGGACCCTGAAGATTGCCGGGCAGGAATTTGATTATTTCAGCCTGAAAGCGGCGTCGGAAGCCGGACTGGGTGACATTTCCCGCCTGCCCTATTCCATGAAGGTGCTGCTGGAAAACCTGCTGCGCTACGAAGATGGGCGCAGCGTAACCGTTGATGATGTCAAGGCCTGCGCCGCCTGGATCAAGGACCGCCGCTCTGACCGGGAAATTGCCTATCGTCCGGCACGGGTTCTGATGCAGGACTTTACCGGGGTTCCTGCTGTCGTTGACCTGGCCGCCATGCGTGATGCCGTCACCCGGCTTGGCGGTGACCCACAGAAAATCAATCCCTTGTCCCCCGTCGATCTGGTTATTGACCATTCGGTGATGATCGACCACTTCGGGGCAGCCGACTCCCTGAAAAAGAATATGGACTTGGAATTTGAACGCAACGGAGAGCGTTATGAATTCCTGCGTTGGGGGCAGAAAGCGTTCCGCAACTTCCGGGCTGTACCGCCAGGGGCCGGCATCTGCCACCAGATTAATATTGAACATCTGGCCCGCGTTGCCTGGACCGGTGAAGAAGGCAAACGGACACTGGTCTATCCTGATACCTGCGTTGGCACAGATTCCCATACCACCATGGTCAATGGGCTGGGCGTTCTGGGCTGGGGCGTCGGTGGTATCGAGGCTGAGGCCGCCATGCTGGGGCAACCGGTGTCGATGCTGATCCCCGAAGTTGTCGGCTTCAAGCTGACCGGGAAATTGCGTGAGGGTATGACAGCAACCGACTTGGTGCTGACTGTTACCCAGATGCTGCGCAAGAAGGGTGTGGTCGGAAAGTTTGTCGAATTCTATGGCTCGGGCCTCGATAACCTGAGCTTGGCTGACCGCGCCACCATCGGAAACATGGCCCCGGAATACGGTGCAACATGCGGCATTTTCCCAGTGGATGAGGAAACCCTCAACTATCTGCGTCTGACCGGACGCCCGGAATCCCAGATCGAGCTGGTCAAGCTCTACGCCATGGAACAGGGCATGTGGCGGACACCAAACTGGGATCCGGTCTTTACGGACACCTTGGAACTGGACATGAACACGGTAGAGGCATCCCTCGCCGGTCCGAAGCGTCCGCAGGACCGGGTAGCCTTGTCCGGGGCGGCCAAAGCCCTGAAGGAAGTCCTGACCGCCGAAGGCATCACCGACCACGGCAAGGGCTTTGCTGTCCCTGGGACGGATTACGAGCTGAACCAAGGCGATGTTGTTATTGCTGCCATCACATCGTGCACCAATACATCGAACCCCAGTGTTCTGATTGCGGCCGGCCTTGTTGCCAAGAAGGCGATAGAAAAAGGCCTGAAGCGGGCACCATGGGTCAAGTCATCTCTGGCACCGGGATCACAGGTGGTGCAGGACTACTTGGAGAAGGCCGGTCTGCAGAAATACTTGGATCAGCTTGGCTTCAATATTGCCGGCTTCGGCTGTACAACCTGCATCGGGAACTCGGGTCCTCTGGCTGATCCGATTGCCACCACCATTGACACCAATAAAATGGTGGTCTCTGCTGTTTTGTCCGGAAACCGCAACTTTGAAGGTCGGATCAGCCCGCATGTCCGGGCCAACTGGCTGGCTTCCCCGCCGCTGGTGGTAGCCTATGCTCTTCTGGGTAACATGCAGAAGGACATAACGACCGAGCCTCTCGGGACGGGATCGGATGGCAAGCCTGTATACCTGAAGGATATCTGGCCCACCACGGCAGAAATCCAGTCAACGGTTGCGTCCTGTGTAACTCGGGCCATGTTTGAAAGCCGGTATGCCGACGTCTGGGCTGGCCCACGGCAGTGGCAAGCTATCAAGGTCGGTGAAAGCCAGACCTATTCTTGGAACAACAAGTCCACCTATGTCCAGAACCCGCCCTACTTCGTCAACATTGCCGACGGAGCCGGAAAGTTCTCTGACATCAAGGGAGCCAGACCGTTAGCCATCTTGGGTGACTCTGTGACCACGGACCATATCTCACCGGCTGGCTCGATCAAGACCGACAGCCCGGCCGGGAAGTATCTTATTGCCAACGGTGTCAGCAAGGCTGATTTCAACAGCTACGGCGCGCGGCGTGGCAACCACGAGGTCATGATGCGGGGCACCTTTGCCAATATTCGCATCAAGAACGAAATGGTGCCCGGCATCGAGGGCGGCATTACCAAGCACATTCCCTCCGGCGAAGTCATGGCCATCTACGATGCCTCCATGAAGTATCAGGCTGAGAAAACGCCGCTGGTCGTCATCGCTGGCAAGGAGTACGGAACCGGCTCATCCCGCGACTGGGCTGCCAAGGGCACCAACCTGCTGGGCGTGAAGGCTGTTCTGGTGGAATCCTTTGAACGGATCCACCGCTCCAACTTGGTTGGCATGGGTGTCCTTCCCCTGCAGTTCAAGGACGGAACCGACCGCAAAACCTTGAAGCTGGACGGAACCGAAGTCTTTGACATCAGCGGCATTGGCAACGGAATCAAACCCCGCCAAGACGTTCAGGTCACGATTACCCGCGCTGATGGTTCAAAACAGACAATCACGGTTCTATGCCGCATCGATACAGCCGATGAGGTGGAATACTACCGGCATGGCGGTATCCTGCAATATGTACTGAGATCACTGGTCGCCTGATTGCCCAATACGGAAAAGGGAGGGCTTATGCCCTCCCTTTTTTATGAATAATCCCGGAGTATCCGCAAAAAGAGTCAACGAGCAGCTGCATCACTAGGCAGGTTGGCCTTGTCCGACGGGTCGTCAAGGAACGAGCGCAGAACCTTCTCGTACAGAGGAAGATCAGAAGCGACGTAATTCTTGTCCTTCCTAGAAATTTGCAGTCCACCCAATATCCTGAAATAGAAGTAATCGGACAGGATATTGCCCTGTGCCTCCATGTTATAGCTAGCAAGAGACGCGTCTTCACGCAGGGTGTAAGCATAGTCCAAGCCTATACGCACTGCCCCGCGCAACATGACCGGATACCCAAGCTGATACTGCCAGACGTGGGTCATCTCATGCATAAACCACAACAGGGAGGACACATCAAAATCACCGTCAGGGTACCCCAAGGCAAAGTCAGCACGATAATCTTCTTTTCTGAAATACAGGGAGCCATTTGGCGTTACAGCCGTACGCCGGGTCTGTAAATCAAGACCAAAGAACCTGAAAAATCCGCGATTATGTATGCGAACTTTTGAGTAATCGATACTGTCCTTAAATATTGATCGGGCAGCTTGGATTTCATTGTCTGTGAGAGGTCGTTTCTGCATTATTCAATCACATAAATATAGTTGTTACCGTTATGGAATATCGCGCCCTTGTAGGACAGGATATTTCGCCTATAAAATAAATAGAATGTGCAGACACAAAGCACCAGAGAAATGCATCTAAATATAGAAAAGATAGTCCTTTTGCGTCACAAAAGGTGTGTATGGCAATAAAAAAGAACGTTCAAACAAACAGGGTGGGGCACGCAGGAACGCGCACCCCATTATAAAGCTCTTCTTATCGAACGAAGACCTGCACTTCTCCGCCAGACACATCATTGCTGGCTGATGTTGTCAGGCGCGTACGATCCGAACCAAGCCCCATATCGCTCAGAGTACGGATCACCTGCTCGGCATTGCGGCGAACACTTGTTGCCGCCACAGCAGCCTGTCCAGGGTTACCATCAGCCGGACTCACGGCAATAATATCAAAGACAGCTGTCGGCTTACGCTCCAGCGCCTGTGACACCGCTTGATACAACGGCTGTTGGTATTCGACATTCGGCCTGTCAAAGCGGATCACGACCAAAGGGCGGCGCTTTGCCTTGTCAGCCGGCATACTGAACGCAGACGACAAAGCCATCGCATTGGCCCGTGAAGAGGCACGTGAACCAAGAGCAGCGCCATAGAGCTGACCGCTCTTCACGCCCAATGCCAACGTATTCAGGTTCGACCTCTCACTGGCCAGATAGCTCTGCTGGCGGGATATATCCTGTGAAAGATCGGACAGAAGACGCTCAAACAACACCATGGTCTGGTTGGTCTGGTCCTGGAGCATCCTGAGCTGGCGGTGATCGTCCTCAACAGCACCCGACAAGCCATAAGCCGCATTGATACTGTCAATCAGATAAGCACCCATCGCGCTGTCCGAAGACACGTGGCTTGCCAGCCTGTTCATGGCCGTAATGCTGGCGCTTATGCCATCAAGCTGCTTCTGCGCACCACTCCACTGCCTTTGCAGGACGGGGTTGCCGGGTGTAGAGCCAACCTGTAGACGGGCGCTGATCGAAGCCACCGTTTCGTGATAGGCCTTGCTGTCGCTGACAATAGCCGCCCGAAGCTGCTGAAGCTCTTCCCCGCGCCGACGCACGGCAGACTGAAGCTGACCCAACTCCCCACGGAATGTCTGTACCTTCTGCCCGACGAACGTACCACCCGATACACCATCGGACAGGTCCGCATCCGATACCAAGGGCACGGGCTCCGCTACATCATCACCGCGTGTGACCACGGTCCCGGAGCTGTGATTGCTCTCCAGTGACGGGAACAGTGCATCATTGGCAAAAGAGCAGCCGGACAGAAAGACTGTCACGCCAAGCACCAGAATTCGCGATTTGGTCAGCGGCATCGAATTACCTATGTCTAGTCCGTACCCGGGCAGAGGTCCGACCCGACGGATGAGTCTCAAGGGCGGAAACAGTATCACACTCGACAAGTGTACGGCGGGCTCCCCCTCACCTTCCCGCTTACATGATTTGGGGGAGTGTACTGAAACGTCATCACCGGAACAAGCCGCTTTTACAGCGAGATACGTCCGATTCTATACCGTGGTAACAAAGATGCCCAAGCAAGGAAACAAAAAACGGTAGCCGCAGCAACGATAGACGGGCCTGCCGGCAAATCCCAGAACCATGATCCAGCCAAGCCACACAGAACAGAAAGAACTGCAAAAAAGACCGATAAAAAAGCCATCGCTTCAGGCGTACCGGCAAAACGGCGCGCTGTCGCCGCCGGAACAATCAACATCGCTGTAACCAGCAGAACACCTGTCGTTCGTATGGCCAAGGCAACAACCACAGCCATCAGGATCATGAACAGGAACTCGGCCCGCCATACGGCAAGACCCTCGACAAGGGCAAGGTCACGCGACACCGTTATGGCGACAAGAACACGCCACAAAAAGACCAAGGAACATACAACACAACAGGCCCCGCCCCATATGACTAGGACATCACTCTTCGCAACAGACAGAATGTCGCCGAAAAGAAAACTATGCAGGTCGATCCGTATGCCACTTGCATCCGACGCCACAAGCGCCAGCGCAATCATGCCAAATGAAAGCCCGGCATGCGAGAAAATGCCCAGCAGTGTATCCGCAGCCACCAGACGCTGCCGGCCCAGCGCCACAAGAAGCAAGGCAACGACCAGACCAAGAACAACAACCGAGGCCGTGATACCCGTTCCCAGAAACAATCCGGCAGCCACTCCCAACAGCGCAGCGTGCGACAATGCATCGCCGAAGTAGGCCATACGTCTCCAGACAACTAGGCAACCCAGTGGCCCTACGGCAACAGCCATTCCCAAGCCGGCGAACAGGGCCCGCACCATGAAATCATCCATCACTTCATATCCTTGGGCACAGGCCCTGTATGCGCCTCATGGCCATGAACCGAACAGTCCGCACTGATTGTCCCGTCGGGGTTATGATGGTGGTGATGCCCCTCGTGCCCGTACCAAGCAATATGCCCCGCCGCTTCCGGACCGAAAAGACGTTCCCACACCGGATCACGGGCAACCATACGGGGATGGCCAACGCAACAGACATGATGATGCAGGCACACCACACGATCTGTAGCAGCCATCACCACGTGCAGATCGTGAGAAATCATGACAACAGCGCACCCATGCACCGTGCGCAAGCGGGCAATCAGATCATAAAGGTCCGTCTGTCCCCGGTAATCCACACCCTGGGCCGGCTCATCTAGAATCAGCAGGTGTGGACGGGACAACAGGGTCCGCGCCAGCATGACGCGCTGAAACTCCCCGCCAGACAAATCCTGGACCCGGGCCCGGAAGAGATGCGCAACACCCGCTTCCTCCAAGGCCGTACGGGCTTCCTGTTCACGAATGCGACCGGTCAGGGAGAGCAGGCGATACACTGTCAGAGGCAGAATACGATCAACATGCAGACGCTGCGGCAACCAGCCGATGCGAAGGCCGGGGCTACGCTCCAGCACACCCTCGCCCGCAGTCTCGAGACCAGCCAGAACACGGACCAAGGTCGTTTTTCCTGACCCGTTCGGACCGACAATGGTCACGATTTCCCCTGCCGCAACCGAGAAGTCAACGTTATCGAGGATCCTGCGTCCATCACGAACCAGAACCAGCCCCCTTGCCGAGATCAGGGGAACGGTGCTCATGAATGTTCCTCCACCGAGCTGGCAAAGCAGTCCGGGCACACCCCCATGATCTCCACTATCTGGGCCGAGATGGCAAAGCCTATACGGTCGGCAGCAGAAGATACGGCACGCGCAATCGAAGTATCCTGGGTTTCGGCAACCTGACCACAACGGCTACAGATGAAAAACCAGACCCCGCTGATGACAGAATGGCCGGCATCGGAACAGGCCACAAAGGCATTCAGGCTGTTAAGACGGTGCGCCAGCCCCCGTTCCACCAGAAAGTCCAGGGCCCGATACACCGCCATCGGGGCAACGCGCCCTCCGGCCTCATTCAAACGGTGTAGAATGCCATACGCACTGACAGGGCGGTGATCCTCCCACAGGATCTCTAGGACCTGGCGCCGCGCTACCGTCAACCGAGCTCCCTGCTGCATACACAGCGCTTCTGCCCTGTCTAGGGCACTTTGACGGCACCGTCGATGATCATGGTCGGGGGCTGGAAAGGGAATCATAACCTGCCTGTCTCTCCTGAAAGCGGGGGCATCATGTCACAGAACAACACGCTTGCCAAAGATGTTATGTTATAACATAAATAACCTCCCCCCATGCCCCATGTGGAGCTCACCCCTCATGCTTGCTTCCCTGCGTCTCACGATCACCGCTTCCCTTGCGCTGGTCGCTATACTTGGCAACCCAGCCCACGCATCCGTTCCCGTTGTTGTTGCATCAATTACACCTGTCCACGCCTTGGTTTCCGGCGTGATGGAGGGCGTTGGAAGCCCGGTTCTTCTGATACCCCCCGGACAGTCCCCGCATACCTATACACTCAGGCCATCCGATGCCCGTGTTCTGGCATCGGCACAGACTGTGTTCTGGATCGGCGAGGCGCTGGAAACCTTTCTGCCAGGGACACTGAGGTCTCTTTCTCGGGCCAAGGCCGTTTCACTCTTGGAAGCACCAGGGATCATACGACTTCCCGTACGGAGCGGCGGGCTGTGGGAGCACGCCGGACACACCCACCACCATCACGCAGAACATGGACAACACAGCCATCACAAACAAGGAGCTGACCCGCACATCTGGCTTGACCCACGCAACGCGGTGGCCATGGTCAACGCCATCGCTCATACCCTGTCAGAACAGGATCCTGACAACGCGCATACGTACCGCACCAATGCAGCCAACCTGCAAACACGGCTGAAAACGCTGGAAGAGCACATGGATCATACGCTGAAGCCGGCGCGTCACCTGCCCTTCCTGATCTTCCACGATTCCATCCAATACATCGAAAATCGTTTTGGCCTGCATGCCGTTGGCGCTATCACCATCGACCCCTCCCTGCCCCCCGGGGCACGGCACTTGGGCCATATACGCGAGACAGCACGCCATCACCACGTGTCCTGCCTGTTTGCAGAACCATCATCTCCCCGTCGAACAATAACCCAGATTGCACGAGAAACCGGCGCCCGGACCAGCGACCTTGACCCCTTGGGAGGCGGAGACCCACGCGAAACCGGCTATGAAAACTACACACAACTTATGAATGATATAACAGCCAGCCTGACTTCCTGCCTTACCGGACAAAACACTCAGCACCGGCATTAAAAATACGGGCCTATGCATTTTTCTCTTGCCTGTAGCCCCGCAAGCCGATAGAAACCCGGTCCTCGGCGGAAACAAGCCACCACCAATGGCGCCAAAGAGAAAAAGCGTGCCCTGCACCCGTAGCTCAATTGGATAGAGCATCTGACTACGAATCAGAAGGCTGGAGGTTCGAGTCCTTCCGGGTGCGCCATAAAAACCCCCGCGACATGTTTCAGTCGCGGGGGTTTTTGCTTTAAAAACAATGCATTAACGGGACCCCTTCTGCCCCCTCCGGGTTTGGGATACGTTAAACAGCGCGTTTTTGGATACATTTTTGGATACATTGGGATCGCAAGGTGACCAGTCGCTATATCCTGCAACAAGGGCGTACACTCTATTTCCGGCGACGGGCACCCATCGATCTGGCGCCTCAGCTGGGTCGTTTTGTGAAGATTGCGCTCGGCACAGACAGCTTCGATGTGGCACGTCGGCTTGTTGGTCACATCAATACTGCCGTCGAGACCTATTGGGCGGAACTGCGCCTTGGCGGCGAAACAGCTGCCCTGCGTGAACGCTATCAGCGTGCCGTCGCGCTTTCCCGCCGCCTGGGCTGGGTGTATCGCCCTCTTTCCGAGCTGGTGGCCGGGCCCGTCGGAGACGCTGTCGAGCGCCTTGAATCCCTGCAGGATACCGTGACGCCGGCCACCATTGTCGCTGTCATGGGCGGCGTTGAGCGGCCTGTCCTGCTTCTGTCCGACCTTTACCCCGAATATGCCCGCCTGACCCCGGAACTGCTGCGCGGAAAGAACGAAAGGCAGATCCGGGGCTGGCGTCTGGCCCGTGAAAGGGCCGTCCGCAACCTGATCTCTGTGATTGGAGACAAACCACTGACAGAGGTAACCCGCACCGATGCCCTGATATTCCGTGACTGGTGGGCCGTTCGCCTGGGGGCGGAGAACCTTGCTGTCAACACGGCGAACCGTGACCTGATCCATATCAAGGGCATGATCCGGGTTGTTGATGAAAAGCTGGGGCTTGGCTTCAAGAATCCTTTTGCCGACCTGATGTTCCGCGAAACCGATGGAATGGGCAAAAACCGTGGCGAGACCGTCTCGACAGACTGGATCCGGGGAACGCTTCTTGGGCCGGGTGCGTTGTCCGGCGTGAACGAGGAAGCCCGCTGCCTGGTTGCCATTCTGGTGGAAACCGGTGCACGCCCCGGGGAGATCTGCGGGCTGGAACCCGAGGATATCTTGCTGGAAGGGCCTGTTCCCCACATCAAGATCAGGCCGAATGCGGTGCGCGCTATCAAGACATCGCAATCAAGGCGAGATATTCCCTTGGTCGGCGCCGCTCTGGAGGCAGCCCGACAGCTTCTGCAAAACGGAGGCATCCAGCGCTATCGCGGCAAGACAGACAGCTTCACCACGGCGATCAACAAGTACATGAACGAGCACAATCTGTTCGAGACAAAAACCCAGAGCCTGTATTCCCTGCGACATGCGTTCCAGGACCGGCTGATCGCCGTAGACGCACCCGACCGTATCGCAGCGGAACTAATGGGACACACTTTCCACAGACCCCGCTACGGGGCCGGAGCAACGCTGAAGCACAAGCAGGAATGGCTGGAAAAAATCGCCGTCGGCTGAATGCGTGAGGGCGGAATATTATGTGTTTACTTGGATAGATACATGACTGGATTGCCTGTTATTGTATATATACAATTTGCAGGCAGTCAGTTAAATAAAGCTACCAATGTTTTCATTGCATTATCAATTCAATACAGCATTCATGCATGTTAGTGTAGGCGCGTAACTCGCTATAAAATTCATCGGGAGGATGCTATGGATTCATTATCAAGCAGATTTTTCGAATCAATTCTATTCTTCATAGCAAAGCATATATATGTATTAATAATACACTCCATATTATTTACTATATTATATTCAGTTATTACATTTTTATTATACATTTATCAAGATGCACCAATTGCAGACGATTTCGAAGAATTTGGAAATTTTATATGGTTATCGATATTCTGCGGCAGTGCTCTTATAGCTATTAAGCTGAATAACTATTTCAGCTACAATGGCCGCAGTTCCTCGTAAAGCGTTCATCTGCACGGTTCCCTTAAAATTACTTTCCGGCTGTATGCTGTGATTGGCTGTTAACGATAAGATCGCTATACATGCCTCAAGGTGTGTGCTTCCGGAGCATAGTTGAGGCCGACACCACGTTCGTGGGCGGCAATAGAGAAGAATGAGCATGCCAAGGAACTGAACGCATGAGCAAAACGCTGACCGGAATGAATTTTAGCGAGACAATTGAGCGGGTTGCGAAAACAGAACCGGCAGAATTGACTTTAGTCACTAACACCTCAATGAATGATGGCGAAATCGAAAAACTGATTGCGGCTTTCGAGGCGGCAGCGCGAAAGGACGGTGGGGGAAAGGAGTTTTGGTTTGCCCGGGATTTGCAAAAGCTTCTTGGTTACGACAGATGGGAGAACTTCCTGTCCTCCATAAGCAGAGCAAAAATCGCTTGCGAAAACTCTGGTCAGCGCGTTGACGACCATTTTCGTGACGTCACGAAAATGGTCGAATTAGGATCAGGAGCGGTTCGCGAAATTGAGGATATGAAGCTCGGTCGCTACGCCTGCTACCTGATCACACAGAACAGCGACGCACGGAAGAAGCCGGTTGCATTTGGTCAGAGCTACCAAGCCGCATGGAGCCATTTCAACATCTGAATTGATTGCAGAATTACCAAATTACATTCGGGTCCCAGATGATAGCCAAGAGGTTTTGACAGGGAGGAAGGACACGAAGTTTTCTCAGATCGTTCGCAACCTGAAATCTCACAAAGCTGCAAAAAACAACCTTATATATCAGGGCTATGCGGAAGACGTGGATGGCGGCTTCAAGATCACTCCGAAGGGGCACGATTTCGTGAAAACTTACTTCTCCGAATAAATTCTGAGAAGGTCAATCACGTATATCGTTTCTCGCCCTTGCTGGTCCCTGTGAACGCCTGAACTAGCCATGGCAAGATTGCTGTATCTGCTCTTTAAGATGTGTGCTTCCGGGATCTTTGGTTTTGTTCGGCAGCGATAGCTTCACGCAGGAAGGCATTCAGTCGGGTCTGCCAACCGGGTCCGCCTGCTCTCAGATACTCCAGAATGTCCGGGTCAAGACGAACGGTTGTCGATGCCTTGGTGCGGTTCAGCGGAGGGCGTCCCCGTCTTACGGGTGCCTTGTCAAAAGCCTGTGCCCATTCCGGCGCTGACAGGTCCGGGGCATCGTCTTCATCCACCCAGGCGGGGCTGGAACCTTTTTTCTTCACGGGCATTGGCTTTCCTCAAGCTGATAATGCGGTACGCGCTCTGGCGCGGCGTCCATACCATCACCACCATGCGTCCATCCATATAGCCGACAGTAATAAGGCGTTGCTCGCCGTACTCGCGCCGGTCATCCAGAACCGTTATGTGAGGCCCTGAAAACACCTCTTCAGCATCAGCCATATCCAGGCCCCTGTTTTCAAGGGTCAGGGTACGCTTGCTGGCATCGAACTCTATGTCCATATTTTTGTTACTACAATAAATGGATCGAGACAAGCCCCTTCAGGGTGAAGAAGAGGCATCCTCGCCCCCTTGGCCATACTTCTTGAACGCAGGGCATAGAATCAAGCCATTCCTCCGATGGCCCGCACGCCGTAATACGTCCCGCCGAGTGCGGCGCTGTGGACCGATGCGGCCTGCTCCAGAACACCCAGCATCGAAGCCACCAGCCGACAGGCCCGGCGGATCAGGGCATCGGGGTCCGCGTCGCCCGCTTCATCTTCGAGGGCGGACAGGATCCCGAAGGCGGCGAGGCCCTGTGCCAGCGCGCCGTCAAGGCTGGTTGCCCGGGCGTGGCTGATGCGGTGCTCCAGCTGGTCGATCAGGGCTGTGTTGGCCGGATCCAGCGGGGCCTGATGCATGGCGACGCGGGTTACCGTGGCCAGTTGGCGGGCCAGCATCACAACCGGGTCGGGCAGGACATCTGAGGATGGTGCGGTGTACATCTGTTGCAGACTCATCATCCGGCACTCCCCCTGACTACGTGTACCTGAAGGCCTGCCTGGTCTGCCGCCCGCCGCAGTTCATGCTGCTGACGGCCTGTCAGCCAGTCATAGGCAAAGGACGAGCACTGCAGTTCCAGAATCAGGCCATCAAAGGCTGCATCAGCCTGACGGACCAGCGTTTCCGCTACCCGGCAGCCTGACTCATGCAAGGTGGTCGCCAGGCGCTCCACAGCATCCTTTGCCGGGTCCCGACGCAGAATGCCCATGCAGGTCATGGCGGCCTTCAGGGCGGCTGTCACCGTCTTCAGGGGTTGCCGTACGGTCTGGGTTCTGGGCAGAAGTCCAGCCGCTTGCAGCTTCCGCAGCGCGGTCAGGCAGGTCCGCACGCACATTCCGCTGGCCTCGGCCAAGCCGCGTGCTGTGCGCATAATGGATGCCTGGATAAACGGAGCGAGGCCATAGCCCAGTGAAAGAGCGACAACGCGGGCACTCAGGCTCAGGTCCTTTCGCCCTCCCACGTGACCAACCCAGCGCAGGCGCTCGGTTTCGGTCATGCGATGCGTGAACATCATCGAGAAAAACTCCCCTTCGGCGTATCGACGCACCATCCAGAGGCCGTAATGGCCGCTGGTGGCGGGAGGCAAAAAACCCGAGATGCACTGGCAAAGGTCAGGCAGTCGAGCGGGCTTATTTCCCTTGCGGGTGTTGTATTCGCCGCCCTCCCGCCGAAGGGAGGAATGCGCCGGACAGAATCCGGGCACAAAAAAACCGCGTTCAATTCGGTGCGGTCATCCGCCTTTGCATGTACATGGAGTTTTTTGGCTCCAACGCGGACGTTATCGAAACCGCATGGTGGATGCAAGCGAAAAACGGATGGGTTACTTACAGCAAGCGGGGATGCTGCGTTGCAGGGTGGTGTTGCTGAACCTCGATGATGCTATATTCCTTGCGTATTCCTGCATTGGACTGAAACTGCCGTTCACGCACAACGCATTGCAGATGATCGCCCATTGCAAAGAGCTCCACGTTCGTAGCAATGCGATTGAGAAATATGGCCAGACAGCTTTGTTGGCCGCGCTTCTGGACGATGCGCCGGATGCCTACATTGGCACGCTTTCACCGCTGGTCACCATGGCACTGGAGAAAATTGCCAGAATCTCTCCGCTTGGAACGCTTGACACGGCGATTACCCTCACCATCCACCAGGCATTCGGGCTGCCTTTTCCTTTGCCTGCGGGCTGGGTCACTGTTTTGAAACTTGTCGATGAGATCATGCTTGCGACCGAGTATCGGGATCTGCTTCTGGTCCGGAACAGCGATATGGAATTTCCGGGCGCGGCAGAGTTCCGCATCCAGCCTGAACCCGAACACCGTGCTCCGGACCTGTTCCTGGAGTGTCTGGAAAGTCTGCGCAGCCGGGCTGTACGGCACCAGGCAATGGCAAGCTGACGATGCCCCTGACAAAGGACATCAGGATTCCCATGCAGGGAGCCAGGGCGCACACCCGTCCGGGCCCCCTGACCGAAGAGCGGATTACCGCTGCCTTGCGTGTACTGGCCCGCATTGTCTGTGATCATCCGGGGCTGCTGAATCAGGACCACGTTCGCCATCTGGCTGCGCGGCTTCTTACCGAACGGGATGCCGCCAGAAAGGATGCTGAAATCGACGCCGCCCTCCGGCAATTCGCTCTTCCTGACGCGGCCCTGACATCCACGAAACCAAAAGCGCCAACATGGACCGCGCGTTAAGTGGCGTGGCCGGACATAAGGAGATCGATCAAATGCACGAACGATTCAGCAGGAGCCTAGACAGCCGTCAGAACTAGCCTATACGCTTATCAAAATCAGCGCTCCACCCAAGATTATCGCCATTGAAACATTGACCAGAATCATCCCTTTTCATGATCCTTAAGTAGAGATAGATATCTTCCGCCTTTATTGGCTATATGTTTCTTTACTGCTTGCGATATCCTTCCAATCACACTTATCATTGGGTAGCCCTCACCTAATTATCGCGCTTAATACTGCACGCCCAAGTTGGAAAACTCATGAGTGATTATAAAGGCTATCTCGCGTACTACAGAAGCACGCTTTCTACTCACAAGCCCCGATTAATTGGCGGTTTTTTTCGTTCCCTACTGGATGCCAAGGCTCAAAAGATGGGGCAGTCAAGTCGGCATGCCCTGTTTCTGGACCGGGTGCTGTCGCTTTGCTCTAAAGGAAACTCGGGAGATATCACCGTTCTTGAGGTTGGCCCCGGGGACGGTTGGGCGCTCTCGCTACATCGCTCTGGCCTGCGACGCATCGGCATAGACCAAGGCGACGACTTTGCCTGCACCTTAAAGGAAAAAGGCATTGAGTTCTACAGAGTGAATATTGAGACTGAGAGTCTACCCCTAGAAGACAAGACGGTTGACGTGATCATGATGAATCACGTTATCGAACACCTTGCAGATCCGTTGCTCTTCCTCAAAGAGGCGAAAAGAACGTTGCGGCCAGGCGGCTGTCTGTATGTTCGCACACCAAACATTCGGAGGGTTGGAACCGCGTTCTGGGAAGACTATACACATGTGAGACCGTATACTCCTGCGTCGCTTCGCGCGATGGCTGAGGCACACGGCCTTACTCATATGTTTACGTTTGCATCAGACCATGGTCGCATCAACCTTGACATCTTGACCGAGGGGCGTCTTAGAACGTTTCTTCTCGCACCTTGGGCAAGGGGTGCTGAAATTGAAGCATGCTTTAGGCTTGGGTCTCCTTAACGGCTTAGGCTAGGACTGGTGTTTGTGTTTCTGGTTATGGCGGAGAGGCCACCATGACTGATTTACTTTCATTGTCCCCACCGCAAATGCTTAGGCATCGAGCCGTTTTTGCCATTGCCTCATGGTGTCCTGCGGGTGGATGACCGATGGGTGACCAGCGGGACCATCTACACGATCAAGAGCGAAATCCGCTGGCGTAACATGCCTATCGGCTATGGCCCGCACAAGACAGCTGTACAGCTTTTTGGCGCACTGGAGCCGGATAGATGCACTCAAAAGGATATTTACCGCCAAGATTATAAGTGGGTATGGCGCTTTTGTCGCCGAGCATCCCGAAGTCCCCTAGCGCAGTATGCGCGGCATGCGGAACCGAATTGCCCATGGATACTTCGAGATTAATCTTTGCGTTGTATGGGATACCGTACAAGAGTGCTTGCCAGAGCTGATCGAGCAGCTCCGTCTATTGCGCCGCTCAACAATCTGAACTTGCTCTTTACATTCAGCAGGCTGTCAGCTCTCCGTCTTCGACGCCGTTACCGCTTCTGCCCCGTTCCCGCGCCAGCTGTCGTGAAGGCCGATCAGGACATCGGCAACCTGGGCCGGGGTAAGCCCCCCCTGCAGCAGTCCTGACAGGGATTGCGCAATCACATAGCGCATCAGTTCACGATCAAGACCTGATGTTGCCCTGTCCTGATTGGGCTGACCTGTCGCCAGCCACGCAATATCCGCGTCCAGGACCCGTGCAATCTCGGCCAGCTTTGACGTGGTACGGGTTTTGCCCGCAATCAGGAAGGATATGGACGACTGCGAGGCCCGGACACGGCGCGCAAGCTCGCTGATCGACATGTTCCGGTCGGCCAGCAACTTCTTCAGGCGTCCGCCGATGCTATCAAGATCGTATTCGGTCATGACTCTCTTCTACCCCATTTCATGTCCTTGACGGTCCACATAATTATCGATAGCTTGTTCATCTATTTATAGATGGAGGAAAGCATGACAGAAGCACAGCTCCGGGCCATACATTTCATGGAACAGGCTGTTGGTGTGGCTGGGTCGCAAAGTGCGCTCAGCCGCAAGATTGCCATGGGTCAAGGCAGTATATCCCGCGCCCTCAAGATCGGGCGTGTCTCACCACGGATGGCGGTCAGGATCCATCAGGCGCTTGGCTTCGATCTTGATGAGGTCCTTGCGGTCGCCCTCGCACGCTGAGGGCCATTTTCCGGGCTAGGCGCACCTGAATGCGCACAGCCCTGAGCATTGTGTCGATATCCGCCCCCAGGCTCCTGTTCCATTCAGCACGGTCCGGTGTTCCCAGGGGCGGCGCATGTTTCAGCAATGTCTCGATATCCATCATCCCCCCTTTTTCATCGCAGGGGGAAGCATCACCTGCAAGGCGAGTGCAAATCCATGTCAGAAAACTGGACGATCAACACTGATGCGTTAAAGCAGAGCATTTCCACGGCGCTGAACATGTTTGTCGGCCCGGGTCGCATGTCCAGGGAAGAGCTGTCCCGGTGGACAGGGATCGACACGCGAACGATCAAGGCTCACCATCGGGGGGAAACGGTGCCAAGTGTTGCGGCGCTGTTTTCTTACTTTCGGGTCTTGCCGGTTGCTTTTGCGGAACACGTACTGGCGCAGGCCGGTCTGGGTGGTGTCCATCGCCTGGAGCAGACGGCAAACGCCAATCACGTGATGGCCGAGCTTGGTGAAGGCATCGCCGCACTTGGCCACGCGATGGCCGACGGGCACATCGATCTGGCATCTTCGGTCTCTGGACACAACAGACGTCAGCAAGTAGAGAAGGTCATCCTAGCCGCTCAGCAGACGACAAGGCGTCCATTATGAAAAGAAAACTCCGCACTCTTGCCGCTGCATTAGCTCTTGTGATGATGATAGTGTTGGCAGGCATTGCGCTGGCTGTCGGGATATTGCTCTTCGTAATACATGCTCTGTTTACCTTGGCGATGCTGTTTGCGACGCCAGCACAAGGAACACACATCAAGCTCAGACTCTAGCCCTGCTCACCCCGGATAGCGTGACACGGCAGATCATCGCGCAACCATTGGGACACCTGCCCGGCCAGATAGCCCGGATCCTGACGCAACCGCCCTTTCAGGGCACATTCCCAGATCGTCAGAACTCTCCAGCCCGCTGCAACCAACCGCTGCTGTACGTTTTGGTCACGCGTGCGATTTCCCTCGATCTTGGCAGCCCAAAAGGCTGTACGCGTGGCAGGGAGACGAAACAGCGGGCAGTCATGCCCATGCCAGAAGCAACCGTGAACCATGATCACCGCCCGATAACGGGGAAAAACAAGGTCCGGTGTCGCCCGCAAACGTTTGTCATTCAGCCTGTAGCGAAACCCAAGACGGTAAAGGGCGGAGCGTACAAGACGTTCCGGAACCGTGTTGCAGCTACCTATGCCAGCCATCATGAGGCTTCGGGTTTACGCGTTGACGCAATCAACCAACACCAGCCTCTTCTGTATAAGATGGCGCACACACCCCGACAATCCACGGAGACAGGTAGCGGGCCAACGCCTGAACCACCGGCACAACAACAGCATTGCCAAGCTGGCGATAGGCCTGCGTATCTGATACCGGGATTATAAAGTCGCTGCGACCCGGGCTATCAAACCCCATCAGACGTGCACATTCACGCGGGGTCAAACGGCGCGGCGGGCCGGAAGGACGGGCCACCAGTATTTCCGAACCATCCTTGTAATAGCGAGCCGAAAGAGTTCGGGCCGCACTGCCCGGTCCTACCAAACCATACCCAAAGCCATTGCCCCGGGCCCGGTGACGGGCCGCATAGTCCTGTAGATATACCCACAGGCGCGATGACAGGACATAACGTGGATCCACCACACCACCCGGGCCGGTATAAGGTGGATCCGGGGCCTCGGTTCCATCTTCAGGGTGAAGAATATCAGCCATGATGGGCCATCGATCGCGATCTGGCACCGGCATGGCCTGGAAATTAAACTCATCCCCACCATCACGAAAGCCGATAATAAAAATACGTTCGCGGTGCTGTGGAACAAAGGGACGGGCATCAAGAATACGCCACGCAATGTGGTATCCAAGCTGGCGGGTCAAGGATGTCCGGATAACATCAAACGTTCTTCCCTTGTCATGCGACACAAGGTTCTTGACGTTCTCCAGCACGAAGAAGCGGGGACGATGGGTAGCCAGAATACGTTCAATCTCGAAAAACAGCGTGCCTTGGGTCTGACAGTCAAAACCATGGGGACGCTTGAGAGCATTCTTTTTCGAAACACCGGCAATAGAGAAGGGCTGGCACGGAAAGCCGGCCAGAAGGACGTCATGTTCAGGGATTTGCGCCTCAGAAACAGCCGTAATATCACCCTCGAAAGGATGATCGTCGCATCCAAAGTTGGCCTGATATGTTTCCCGGGAGTAACGATTCCACTCGCTGGTAAAGACACACGCACCGCCAACAGCCTCGAAGCCGCGCCTCATGCCCCCTATGCCGGCAAAAAGATCAATAAACCGGAATGCAGGCGCACCACGGGTTAGCCGCAGATGACCACGGCAAGCCTGAAAAGATGACACAACCGGCCCCCCTGACCGCTGTCTGTCCCCACAGACTGGCAGCACAGGGTCTCCGTTACAAGAGATGGGTCACACGGCATAATACCTGCGTTACTCTGTGCAAGACAGGAACATTGAAATGCGAACAATTGCACATTAGATTCAACCCCTTGTTTTTCAGCACGATACTCACCCGCCGGAGCTATGATGCCACGCCAGACCATTCGTATTTTTCTTGCCTTGGCCCTGCTCCTGGCCGGTTATGTCTGGTGGGCAGGAAAAGAAAGACGATCCGCAGACAACGCCCGGGCCGCACGCCCCGTACCCGTGGTTACCGCCATAGCCGACACCCGTTCTGTACCTTACCTTTTCTCTGCTCCGGGAACAGTCCTTCCGGTTGCCCGTGTTGGTCTCCGGGCCCGTGTTGAAAGCGTGGTCGAGGCTATCCATTTTTCCGAAGGACAAGAAGTCCGGCAGGGAGAGCTGCTGTTCACCTTGGATGACCGTTCCCTGAAAGCAGAACTGGCCGAGGCCGAAGCAAACTTGGCCCGTGACCGGGCACAACTGGGCAAGGCACAGGGCGATGCGCGCCGTTACGCCGACCTAGTCCGTCACCAGGCTACATCCCGCCAAGCCTACGAAGCCGCCATTGCCGGAGTTGATGCCCTGCAGGCAACGGTCAATGCCGGCATGGCTGCCATTGAAAGCGCACGGGTTGCCTTGGGCCATACCCAGATTGTTGCCCCGATGGGCGGCTATACGGGGGCCATTTCCGTGCGACCCGGGTCCAGCGTCCGTCCATCGGATACCGATCCCTTGGTAACACTGACCGCCATTCGCCCGATAGAGGTATCCTTCAACCTGCCGGAATCTCTTCTGGGGATCGTTCGATACGGCCAAGGCCGTGCGCCCTTGGATGTCATTGCCACGACCCCGCAGGTCTCGTCTTCTCCGGTGGCCGGCAAGCTGGTGTTTATTGACAACACAGTAGACCGCCAGTCCGGCACTATCATGCTCAAAGCCCGATTCCCCAATGAAGAGACACAGCTGTGGCCCGGACAGCTGGTTAGTATAACTTTGACCCTGCGCGTGGACCACGATGCCCTGACCATTCCGGATACGGCTGTCCTGACAAGCCAGGGAGGGCAGTACGTCTTTGTGGTCAGTGCAGACAAAACGGTAGCGGCTCGCCCCGTCAATGTTGCACGCAGCCTTGATGGCCTTGCCGTTATAGACAAGGGCCTGAGCACAGGTGAACGGGTTGTCATACAGGGGGCCTCGCGGTTGGTGGAAGGATCTGCGGTCTTCGAACAGGATCCGGAAAAGCCGGAGAACGGGAAGGCCGCACCATGAACATATCCGAACTGTTCATACGCCGCCCGGTCATGACGGTTCTCCTGTCGCTGAGCGTTGTTATGGCCGGCTTGGCTGCGTGGCGGCAGCTTCCCGTCGCAGCCCTCCCCAATGTGGATTTCCCCGTCATCAGCGTCAGCGCATCCCTGCCCGGTGCCAGCCCTGAAACCATGGCTGTATCCGTTGCAGCCATTCTGGAGCGTGAGTTTTCCACCATTGCAGGCATCCGCACCATCACCTCCAGTTCCCGGAATGGCAGCACCAGCCTGTCGGTGGAATTCGTCCTCGACCGCAATATTGATGCCGCCGCCCAGGATATCCAGGCGGCCATCTCCCGGGCCCAGCGCCGCCTGCCGGACGATATGACAACACCGCCGACCTGGCGCAAGGTCAATCCGGCGGACTCCCCGATTGCCATTCTGGCCCTGTCCTCACCGCTGGTCAGCTTGCCCGATATCAACGAGTATGCGGAATCCGTTGTACAGCCCCGTATTTCTGCCCTGCCGGGGGTCGCACAGGTTCTAGTTTATGGCTCACAGAAATATGCAGTCCGGATCAAGGCTGACCCTGATGCCCTTTCCGCACGGAACCTGACTCTTGACGACCTGCAAACAGCGGTCGCCGCAGCCAATGCGAATACCCCTGTCGGCATCCTGTCCGGGGATTCCCGGCAGCTGGTCCTGACGTCCAACGACCAACTTCCCGATGCACAAGCCTTCGGGAACCTGATCCTTGCGGTTCGCAAAGGAGCGCCCATTCGCCTTGGCGATGTGGCCACAGTCAGCAACAGCGTGGAAAACGACCGTGCTGCCAGCTGGCATAATGACAATAGGGCCATTGTTCTGGCTGTTCAGAGGCAACCCGACGCCAATACCGTGCAGGTTGTTGATGATATACAAAGGCTCCTTCCGGATCTGCGCACACGGCTCCCCCCATCGGTATCGATTGATATTGTCAGCGACAGGGCCCAATCCATCCGTGAAGCGGTGGATGATGTCCAGTTCACCCTGCTCCTGATCATTATCTTGGTCATTCTGGTGATTTTCCTGTTCCTGCGCCGGACCACGGCTACCATCATTCCCGCCGTAGCCGTCCCCCTGTCCCTTCTGGGCACGGCGGGGGGCATGCACCTTATGGGATTTTCCATCGACAATATCTCGCTTCTGGCCCTGACCCTTTCGGTCGGCCTAGTTGTAGATGACGCCATTGTGATGCTGGAGAACATTGTCCGGCATATCGAAGCCGGAACACCACCCTTCGAAGCCGCCCTGAAAGGCTCCCGCGAGATTGGGTTTACCATTGTCTCCATCACCCTGTCCCTAGTGGCTGTCTTTATTCCCATCCTTCTGATGGGCGGTGTTCTGGGGCGTTTGTTTCATGAATTTGCTGTCGTCGTGACCATGGCCTTGGTTATATCGGCCTTGGTATCCCTGACGTTGACACCCTTTCTATGCTCCCGCCTGCTGACACGCCATGACCTAGAGCGCGAGGAAAGCCCGCTGGGGCAAACCCTGTCCCGTAGGCTGGACTGGATAGAAGCCGGTTATGCCCGTTCTCTGTCGTGGTGCCTGCAGCATCACGGCCTGACCGCAAGCGTTGCCGCAGCAACCGTAATCCTGACGCTGGTTCTGTTTGTCACGATTCCCAAGGGCTTCTTCCCCGAAGAAGATATCGGGCAATTTGTCGCCATTACAGAAGCATCAAAAGACATCGCTTTCCCGGCCATGGTCACAGCTCATTCCCGCATTGCCCGGATTGTACGCGCCCATCCTGCTGTCAGCGGGGTAACATCGGCTGTCGGGGGAGGAGCAACAACGGCCATAAATTCTGGTCGCCTGTTCGTCAGTCTGCGCCCACGTGGTGAACGCCCCCCCATACAAGCCGTTATTGCGGATCTACGGCGTCAGGTCGCCCGCGAGGTTGGGATTTCCGTCTTCATGGTACCAACCCAGAACCTGCGGCTGGGGGGACGAACATCCAAAAGCCAGTATCAGTACACGATACAGGCCCTGGACAGCACAGAGCTGTATGCATGGTCCGCACGCCTAGAAGAAGCCATGCGTGCGGACCCGCATATGGTTGATGTTGCCAGTGACTTAGAACTGTCCAATCCGCAGGTTTTTGTCAATATAGACAGGGACAAGGCTGCGCTGCTGGGGATCCGGGTTGATGCTGTTCGTGCGGCGCTATACAGCGCCTTTGGGCAGAGGCAAATTTCCACCATTTACACCGACAGCAACGACTATGCCGTCATCCTGGAACTGGAACCACGCTTCCAGCAAGACGAAAGCAGCCTGTCACGCATTCATGTACGCGCCAATGGCGGGGAACTGGTCCCTCTGGGGGCTTTTTCGACACTGAAACGAACATCCGGTCCCATGAGCGTCAACCGCCAAGGACAAACCCCGGCGGTCACACTCTCATTCAATCTTGCACAGGGGGCTGCGCTTGGGGATGCCGTTACAGCCATCCGAGCCCTAGAACAAACCCTTGGCCTTCCAGCCTCGGTCAGCACCAGTTTTTCAGGTACGGCAGAAATATTCCGGGAGTCCATGCAGAACCAGACCCTTCTTCTGGGCGCTGCAATTCTCGTTATCTATGCCGTTCTAGGCATACTGTACGAAAGCTACATTCACCCCCTTACAATCTTGTCCGGATTACCCTCGGCCTCGGTCGGGGCCTTGGCAACATTGATGCTCTTCAATGTAGAACTGAGCGTCATTGCCATGATCGGGCTGTTGATGCTGATCGGGATTGTCAAGAAGAACGCCATCATGATGATTGACTTCGCGCTGGATGCCCGACGTATCGAGGGGCTTTCTGCCCGCGATGCCATAGAAAAGGCCTGCCTGATCCGGTTCCGCCCGATCATGATGACCACCATGACAGCGATTGTGGGCACCCTGCCCATTGCAGCAGCCTATGGCGCTGCCGCTGAACTGCGGCAACCGCTGGGTCTTGCCGTTGTCGGTGGCTTGATTGTTTCCCAGGCACTAACCCTATACATCACCCCGGTTATCTATCTGTATATGGAACGGCTTCGGACCGGATGGACTGCACACAACACAAAGGCATAATTCTCATTAATCTCTGCCTTTTATAAGGGCGTGTTCTCGTGGTTGGAAAAAAGTATGGGTAATATTCCGACACAATCAAGGCAGCAGTTTCAATATGATCTTAAGATTCTGACAGATCAGGCACCACCACATCATAACTGATATAACTTTACGTTCGCCGGACCAAGAGGCCATGTCATAATAAACTGAATAGGGAAGCGATAGCCTTGCATACGTGCAGCGTATGACATGGGGATTGGGGGCCTTCTTTATGCTCCAAGGATACTGTTGCGTATGAAGGATTTATTTTCTGATCTGGATCTGCATCAACAAAAAATTGCTCTTCTGTCTGAATATGGCGGTGAAGTGTCATACCACGACCTTTCTATTCAGACTGACTTCTGGGCAAATGCCGTTGCAGGGCGCAACCTTGTACTGACCCTATGCCAGAATTGCCCGGAAGCTGTTATTGCATATATCGGGCTGATGCGCGCAAATTCCGTACCAGCCTTGGTGCATCACTCCGTATCGCAGCACCATCTTGTAGACATTACGAATCGCCTGAACCCGGGTTACATCCTATGTCCACTGGATCATGCATCAGCCTTCGGGCAAGCCCGGGTCGTGCGACAAAGAAACGGCTATGTCCTGATGCACCGGGGAGAAAGCCCCGCAATGCACGATCAACTGTCCCTTCTTCTCACGACATCAGGATCAACGGGAAGCCAGTCTTTCGTCCGGATTTCCCGCGATAACATTCTCAGCAATGCAGCATCGATTGCACAATCGCTCGACCTCAGACAGTCTGACCGTGCAATCACCACGATGCCCTTCAGCTACAGCTACGGATTATCAATCATCCATTCCCATCTGCTTGTCGGCGCGTCTGTTTTTGTGACAGAGAACGCAGTGGTTACACCTGCTTTCTGGCAAGCCGTACGGGAGCATCGCGTCACAAACTTTGGTGGCGTGCCGTTTATTTACCAGACATTGAAGCGCCTGCGCCTTGACACGATGGACTTACCCGCCTTGCGCCTGCTGACACAGGCCGGGGGACGTATGGATCCAGACGATATCCAGTCATTTGTACAGTCATGCGCAAGAAACAACAGACAGTTCCGGGTCATGTATGGACAGACAGAAGCAACCGCGCGCATGTCCTGCGTCCCTTGGGATGCCATGCCTTCCAAGGGACATACCATCGGCATTCCAATCCCCGGGGGAAGCATGTTCCTGATTGATGAAGCCGGGAATCCGATACAGGAACCGGAACGGCCAGGCGAGCTTGTCTATCAAGGACCCAATGTCTCACTTGGCTTGGCACAATCTGCAGAAGACCTGACCTTGGGAGATTGCCACAAAGGAACCTTGCACACAGGGGACATCGCCTGCCGCGACAGTGATGGATTCCTGCGTATTATAGGACGCAAGAAGCGGTTCCTGAAAATATTCGGACACAGGGTCAGCCTGGACGAAACAGAACATCTGCTGGAAAGAGCCGGCTATCACGCTGCATGCAGTGGCCATGACGACCGACTGTACGTTTTTATCACAGACGCTGACAAAGCCAAGGACACAGCCGCATTTCTACAATCAGCCACAGGCATTCATCAAAAGGGAATCTTC
Organism: Haematospirillum jordaniae; assembly: GCF_001611975.1. Classification (GTDB taxonomy): domain Bacteria; phylum Pseudomonadota; class Alphaproteobacteria; order Rhodospirillales; family Rhodospirillaceae; genus Haematospirillum; species Haematospirillum jordaniae. The sequence goes on along the minus strand of NZ_CP014525.1, from coordinate 951,560 downwards.
GTTCATGCAGTTCCTGCATTTCCCCGTCTCGAGTCAGGGAAAACGGATTATTCCACCCTTATGAAGCAGGCTCTGCCATGACCACGCTCTTGCCCCTTGATTCTTTCTTTGAAGAGCCACCCTACGGACTCCGTCGCTCACAAAAAGAGCCTCTTTTTCTGGAACGCATGTCGTGGTTGACGCACCATCATGTGCAACACTGCCCACCTTACAAAAAAATGATGGCTTTCTTCCCGGACCAGACAGAAAAGCATTCCTCTCTGGAACACGTTCCCTTCTTGCCGGTTCGCCTCTTCAAGGAACTGGATCTAAAGAGTGTTCCACGGAGCCAGGTCCAGAAGACCCTGCTGTCATCAGGAACAACCGGCCATGCACGTTCGCGCATCGCGCTTGATCATGCTGAAATCATGCGACAAACAAAAGTCCTTGCCCACATTACCGTGAATTTTACGGGGCTGGAACGCATGCCTATGCTGGTTGTCGACTCACAATCCACAGAAAGAGGCGCGGATGCATCATCAGCACGCGCAGCCGCCACGACCGGTTTCTCGCTCTTTGGGCGCCCCATCATATATGCCCTGGACAAACAGGGAATGACTGACCTGAATGCCCTGAAAGATTTTGAAGCCCGTTATGGTAACCAACCTGTTTTTGTCTTTGGCCTTACCTTCCTTGTGTTCTCGAAATTTCTGAAGTGCCTTGAGGAGCAGGGTATACGCCTTGATCTGGGAAAAGGTATCCTGATCCACGGTGGTGGGTGGAAGAAGATGGCCGACCAACAGATCAGCGCCGGGGCATTCCGTGTGCTGGCCGAAAAAACAACCGGTATCCGCTCTGTCCATAACTACTATGGCCTTGTTGAACAGACAGGCTCCATCTTTCTTGAATGTGAGCAACACCATCTGCATCCGTCCCTGTTCTCGGATGTTCTGGTGCGGAATGCACATCTTGAACCTTGCGTATCAAACGAAAGAGGTTTGCTTCAGGTTTTTTCCGCTTTGCCCGAGAGCTATCCCGGTCATAGTCTTTTGACAGAAGATGAAGCCACGATTCTTGGGGAAGACGATTGTCCGTGCGGGAGAAAGGGGAAATATTTTGTTGTACATGGACGGGTCCAGGACGCTGAAGCTAGGGGATGCAGCGACACCCTTGCTTGATGAAGGATCCAATCTTGATCTGCTGGCCGGAAATCGTGACCTGCGTGACACGTGCCTTCCACCCTTTGCACCGCCTGTCTGCGAATTCCTCGGTGCCTTTTCAAAGGCCCTGCGTCTTGATCCACAAGCCCGGAAGAAACCCGACCTGCAAACGTTTGCTTTCTGGTGTCGGCCTGCAGGCATCAAGGCATCACAGGAACTCTGCAACGATTCCAGACTACGCCTTGGGCGCGGCCTGACACTGCACATTGCACCCGGCAATACTCCCGTCAACACAGCCCTCTCGCTGGCATTTGGCCTGTTAGCCGGTAACGTGAATATCGTACGGGCTCCGTCACGCCCATTTGAAGAGATCGATATCCTGTGCCGTATTCTGAATGATGTTGTCAGCGGATCTCCCTATCAAGACATGGCTAGGCGCTTTGCCATCGTCCGTTATGCAAAGGATCTGGATTTAACCGCTACACTGTCACGTGCCTGCGCGGCCCGCATGATCTGGGGCGGCGATGCAACCGTCACACACATCCGGTCCATGCCGACACGACCGGACTGCGTTGATGTTGTGTTCCCTGATCGCCTGTCCCTGTGCGTCATGGATTCCGATGCGGTTGCCAACTTGGGAGACGATGATCTGGCTGCACTTGTCCGCGCGTTCTTCAACGACGCATACACAATGGACCAGAACGCATGCTCTTCCCCCCGTTATGTCATCTGGTGCGGTAAGAAAAGAGATCCGCAGCGTTTCTGGAACGCCCTTGAACACCACATAAAAGATAGGTCATACACACTGCATGCCGAACAGGCTGTCAGTAAAGCCACCTCTGTCCTGAAAGCCTTGGCGATACGTCCGGACATCCAGGCGGTCCAGCCATACGGCATTACCCTTTCTGTACTGGACCTAGAAACCGTTCCCCCTTGCCTTAAGACAGAAAGCGGGCGAAGTGGCTTCTTCTTCCAGACGCACATTCATAACCTTGACGATCTGGCCCCATCCTTGTCCCCGAAAGTCCAGACCTTAACCTATTTCGGCATCACACCATCCTCCATGCAGGAATGGACCCTACGCCATGGTATCCGTGGAATAAGCCGTATTGTTCCTGTCGGGCACGCCCTGGATATGGATGTGCTCTGGGATGGCTTCAATATTGTGGCAGAGCTCTCACGGATTGTTCACGTGACATAAAAGCCGCAGCGAACGGTCCCGGTCAGAGCATCCCTTGGTCTTGAGGCATACGGGGCACTGTCAGAAACTTGGACCGAAACGGTCGCACTCAATCACAAAAATACCCGCTCCCGGTCGCGATCGGCCCGGACGCCCGGGCAACCCGTCAGCGCCACGAAGCCCGTCACATCCCCGGCGCCCGGGAGAAATACCGAGCGATGCTGCTCCCCCTGCTCCACCAAGCCCCGGCAATCCACCCGAACCCGGTGAACCACCCGGACCACCCGAAGACGGTAAAGAGAGAGACTGGATCACCGTTCCCACCGGGACCTGGACAAAAATATTGGATGACAGCCCACCGTTTCCGCCCTGTCCACCGTTACCACCCTGCCCCCCGTGACCACCGGTACCCCCATCCCCGGAAGGCATCAAGACACGGAGAGACTTGATGCCGTTACCACCCTGCCCACCGTTACCACCGCGCCCTCCCTGCCCACCGCGCCCCCCGGGAGCACCGAACCCAGCACGGGAAAAAATACGCAGGGGATAAGAGTCACACCCCACCAACCGCGCGATCCTTATATCGGCCACCTTGCACATGCCACCATTACGGCCACGCACACCATGGCCCCCGTCCAGACCGTGCCCACCATCCCCAGCATGGCACTGCGCGGGAACATGAACCGGTACCGGACCGAAGAGAGATCCCTCGACCTCAACAGACATGCCATGAACACCGTCATCCCCGGGTAACCCGTCAATACCAGGACATCCTGTATTAGGGCTCAGCTGCCGGTCTACAGAGAAAGGGGTTGGCAGAACCGCAATATCATACTTGTCCTCAGATACGCCCTGCCAGGAGCTGACCGGGGCAACACGTTCCAGCGTGCCGCATACAAGAAACAACACGTTGCCCGATACGATAACCCGGGCCCCCTCCTCCAGAACCAGATGATCAACGTGCACAAAGACATACAGCTCTTCCATGTAATCAAGGCTAGGCCACTGTCCATGACGGACACTGACATCCCAGACCTCGCCTTGGGCAAGTCGCTTGTAGGGAAGACGGATCACCTTGACATGCAGGGGCAGATGGTTGGCAAGCCCGGCACGGTCCGCTTCATGCAGCCTGCCATCCGCAATCGCATATTCCTCGCCACGGTCATGCATCCCTTGGGGAAGGCGCTGGCGCGCCTCAATCCCGCGATAGAACAATGCACTCTTGCGTACACGAACTGCATGATCCGGCGAGCCAAACAGACGGCGCGCCGTCTCCAGATCCGGCACTGTGACAAAATGGGTTCCGGTCAGCCAGTCCTCCCCCGGGCGGGGAAGGACCGACAGATCGTAACCCGAAGACTCAGTGGTCAGCACCATGCGTATAACCGTACCGTCTACAGACTGTTGATATAAATATTTCCGGGATTACCCTGACGAATCCCCTCCTTGCCGGGCTGACCGGGCTTGCCGTTGTTGCCACGCGCACCACCCGCTCCTTTCGAAGAATGCTTCCCGCCTGCTCCTCCGTTGCCGGCACGACCGCCTGCGCCTCCCAAGCCACCAGCACCACCAATGCCGACATGGGCAAGATCAGCAATCCTCACAACGCTGGATACTGCTTCGGCAGGAACCTTTATGAACACATCACCACCATCGACAGCGTTACCGCCCTGACCACCGTTGCCGCCATCGCCACCATTGCCACCACGGCCACCATCGCCGCCATCGGTGCCTTCACAGCCAGAGTCACAACCACAGCCACCATTTCCACCCTGCTGCCCGGCACCGCCGTCTCCGCCACGACCGCCGGCACCACCAGCACCGGAACGCGTGAAGACGACCAACTTTTCTCCTGCCGGATTATCAAATTCATAAAACGTCACGTTAGCCTGCAGGCTGGGGCGCCCGGTTCCGCCGATATTTCCATCCTGCCCGTCCCCGCCATTGGACCCGTTGCTGCCAAGACCGCCCGGCCCAACACCTGTGCAGATCCCCGGAGAGGCAGGCTGGACATCCTTGCCGGATGCAGCCTGATTGGAGGGCGTATCGCCATGAGCACCGTCCATGCCGGTGACACCGTCTGTACCAAGAATACCAATATGATAGGGCTTGGTTCCAGTGCCTCTACGGAAAGCAACTTTGCGGGCGTTGATTGTAAGAACCGTGTTCAGTGCCGTAATTGATCCACCGGCAAACGTCAACGTTCCCACGTTCAACAAAACAGGTGCCGCAGCGGGACCATAGACGATATCAGTTGTCACCGTCATATCCTCAACGGCTATCTTGCTGGCCTGTACAGGGAATATCTTTTTGGCAAAAGCCTTGTCATGAGGTGCCAGTTTACCAGCACCATAGACAAAGTTGCTGAGGCGGGCTAGGCACCCATTATCATCAGTACCGTCAAGAGCATTCCCATGCTGACACGAAAGATGCTGCGTATGGGCCTCACGCTGTACATCGGTCAGATCCCCTGCAAACAGGGTCTTGTACTCTTCCAGAGACGCAACTTGGACCAAAGTCTGCAGACTTTCATCATTCGGGCAAACGGCTGGTTTCTCTTCAACATCAGAAAGGCTCATAGCTGTCATATCCTGTATGGGGTTGAGGTCATGGAGTAAAACGAACCCATTTCCAGTCCGGAGCACCTGCGATCATATAAACCGTACCAAGACTTCCATAGGTCGTTCGATTGAGGGCTGTCGCAATTGTTTGGCCAACAGCCCCCCCGCGGGATCCCGGGATCGCACTGAAGCAGCAAGACATCTTGATCGGGGGATGTGTACCGCCGCCAACCCAGTCAGGGTGTTGGGTCCGCATATACCGTGCCAGAAGCTTGCCTGACATCGGGCGCATATACCCGGCGCCCTTGATGGACGGGAACACAAAACGCCCGGCACCATGCACGTCAATCACATCATGGAATTCGGTCCCGGCTTCATTCAGACGGTAGGAAACAGAGGAATGCATCCCAAGCTCTTCACGATTGAGAGTCAGGAACCGATATACGTGACCGGTCTCGGGGTTGGGGATTGGATTCACCCGGGTAAAGGCATCAATCAGATCAAACTCATTTTCTCCCAACGGCACGGGCATCGTATTCCCGAACCAAGAGAAGTAGGACCCGGACGCAGCAACAGCTCCGCCAAAACCAGCCAGAGCTGACAAGGCCACCGTTATGCCACTCCCTGCACTGAAAAGGGGCTGACCACCGAGGGCCGCCTGCGTTCCTATCGCGGCGGCAGAACCAGACAAACCACCCGCTATCCCGGATGCGATAGAGCCAATCCTGCTGACAGCTGTAGCCGAATAACCGGCCCTGAAAGCACGGCCGATCGCAGCATTGGCTGCTGTACCACCAAAAAACTCACCCGCAGCACCACCGGCAGCACCAGCGGCAAGATCAACGAGTGCCCGCACCGGCGTAAAGCGCTCACCGGATGCTCCCGCTGTTGTCGCATCACCGGCAAGGGAACCAACGGCACCGGCGGTCGCTGCAACAGCGGTAGAAACCCCCAGCGCCGTCCCTTCTTCCATTGCAAACAGAAATGCACCGGCACCGCCTGTCAGCAGGGTTGCAGCCGTACCAACCAAGGCACCCAGAAGAACGGCCCACCACGCTGCCTCTCCGGTAGGATCAAGAAGAGAGACCGGATTATTGCCACAGTAAACATAAGAGGATGCGTACTGTCCCTTGGGATCAACACTGTAAAAACGCTTTGATACCGGGTCATAAAGACGGGCTGACGCATTGTACAAGCCTGTTTCTGCGTCATACTCATACCCGGTAAAGCGGTAACGCAAGTGATCACCGGCCCCGTAACGGGCTACAACCTCACCAAATACATTATAATGGAATGCGCTTGAAAGCCTTCCGTCTGCCGATACCAGCCCACGCACGGACCCCAGATGATCCGTCAGAACCGGCATAACCTGTCTGTCAACCCGAATGGCAAACAACCCGCCGGGGCCATAGAGATATTCGGTAACCGATGGCGTTCCCGAAGCCGGACAATACTCCTCCATCAAGGTCCAGCCGTTCACACCACGCACATAAATCCGGCGCCCCTCTGTCGTGGCCTTAACGATACGATTTGAGCGGCTGTCATACTCGAAGGCAACATCACCATCTGTGGTCCGTATCCTGTCCACACGCCGTGTACCTGGATGACGCACAATATCGGTAATTGCCCTTGAAGAAGCCCGCGTTACGGCACCGACAGCATCAAAGGCATAATCGGCATGATCACTGCCATCAGTGTTGATAACCTGGTTTGTACCGGCACGATAACGATATGCCATTGCCTGACCGTCATGGTCACAGGACAAAACATTACCGTTGTCATCATAGGATGTCGGCGTAACAACCCCGAAACTCCACCGCGGCTGGATAACACCATCAGCCATCGTCCGGGCTGACAGAATCCGACCACCTGCATCATAGCGACAGGCGGTGGAGGTCCGTGCCGGGAACCCCGGCACGGCCAAAGCTGGCAGAGAAAAGACCACATCGACCGCAGAAACCTGCCCATTGTAGTATGCTGTACCATTTGCAGCCCCACTGTTGTAGGACAGCTCTTCGGTCATAAAGGCCGAAGAAAGACGGACCGGCCACCCGGGGCTGTTATAGACATAATCTGTCGTCACCGCTGCCTGTGCACCGGGAAGGATGCGCTGTTCCGCAATCTGGTCACCCGGTGCGTATGCCCATGCAGCCAGCACAGTGCCATTTCCATCAACCATACGCTCGACACGTCCGACAGCATCACGCTGTGACAGGACTGTAAACCCGGAGGGATACGTTGTGCCGGTCACATTACCTAGGTTGTCGTAGGTAAAGGTTGTCGCATACGCCCGGCCAAGCTGCGGCAAATGCAACGTCTTTCCTGCAACCTGACCGGCGTCGTCATGATCATAGACAAGAATACTGGTAGCCTGACGGCTTGTTTCGTCACATTCCGTCGCAGAAACTAGATGCCCGAGATTATTGATAGCAGTCCCATCACCGTCATGCACAAAGCGACGCAGGACACGGGCACCATCCTCCGGGCGTGGCCAATCCGGCTGTTCCGCCTTGGCCTGCAAGGCTCGCCTGTCCCATTCTGCTGCAACGAGTCCGGTCTCAAGCGGCCGCCCATAGCGGTCATACTTACTGTAAACTACATCACCATGGGCGGCCGTAACAGCATCCCGGGCAAAACGCGCATGTCCGGCAGCGTTGAAAACCGCCGCCTTCAAGCCACCGTCAGGATCCATGCGGCTGATAATCCGTCCGGAAAGATCAGAGAGTGTCAGCTTGGTCCAAGCATCGGCTGACCCTCCGGAAGGAAGGGTATAAAAATTCGGCAGACGAACCGCCTGCTGTACGCCATCAGACGTATAAACCGTGGCCTGGCTCTCGATGGTCCAGTGCCCACGCTCTGAATCAACACAACGGGCCGTGGCCACTGTCCGGGACAACGTATCGGTCAGAATCACGGACACGTCACCATTCTGGTCTGTTTTCTGCACACGGGCATAGCGACCAACCGGCAGACCCAAGCGACGGGTTGGTGCATCATCCGTGTTGGCTCCATAGGACCAGCGTACGGTATGACTCCCTTCCGGGGTACTTGTAGAAAGATTAGTTATGGCAAAATCACGACCAGGCATACCGGTCTCGACAACACGCCCCAGAGGAGACGGCTCAAACCGTTTGCGGGTATAAGGATATCCATGATCCTGCGGCCACGCATCCGCTGCCTTCCCGGACACAAGACCGCTGTCACGATCAAAAGCCGTAACCAGATCTCGGCGCCAGAACAGGAAGCCTTCACGACGGATATCAAGTGCAACGGGCTTGAGCTGCACATCTGGCCGCCCCAGTTCGTCATACAGGGTCGTCGCGATGACAACCTGTGTCCCCTCAACAGAATGCCCCTGCGTCGTACGACCGCATCCATCGAAATAGCGGATAGCCATCTGTAAACGGCTACCGGCAACAAATTCACGGATAACCAGTGGTCCTCCGGCAACAAACGCCGGACGCCCCTGCGGGCACTGCTCGGGCAGATAACGGAACAGAATCCGGCCATCAAGCGCCACAATCACAGCATGGGGTCCAAGCACAACCAACCAGTCACCGGATGGCGTGGGACTGGTAAAGGCACCTTGGACCGTATCCTTGTTCAGGCGATCGGTCAGTGTCCAAGCACATGTATCCGGATTCCAAGCGATAGAAAGATCATCACCCAAAAGCAGGCTAACGCTGTACCCAGGTTCAGCCTTGGCAGTCAGGCGAACCATATAATCCGTGACAAGCCGGATCCCGGTAAAATCGATCCGCCCGGGTTGATACCCATGATAAGAAAGCTGCCCGTTGGCACTGGTCCACAACGTCGGCTGTGTCGACGAGAACCCGTCCGACCAGACGCCATTGTTGCGAAACCGGCCATACCATGTCTCCCCCATAGGCTGGACCACAAGCTGACTGTTGGGAGTATACGGATCGAAATCATCCTGCGTTTGCCGCGCCAGATACGGCGCGATCACATTGACAACAGACTGGAATTCGTTGGTGATCGCGACCTGGCGGTGCTGCCGGTCATAGATGCGGCGGCGGATCTGGTTATAGGGACCAACCTCAGCCGTCAGACGATAGGTCACAGGATCAAAAACATGGGCCCGGACAGACCCGCCACGGGTCGAAAATGCCACGTTATCGATAAAGATTGTGACATTGCTACTGTTGACCGGCGTCAAATGCACCGTAACCGGCTCCTGACACCCGGACAGATCCACAGGAATGGCATAAAAAGACCACTGTGTTGATTCAACCTGAACAGTCCGGGGTGTGGGCAACGATGCAGCACCGGGACCGGAATACTCTACACGCCAGCATTCAACGGGGCCATGAACACTCACAGCCGGATCCAGACAAGCCCAGAACGAAAACAGGAATGGCTCTGAACGATCACGCGGCGTCAGCTCTAGGGATGCCCCAGATGCGCCTGCTGGCACCGCCAGACAACGCGTACCCGTGCAACTGATGGCCGTTACAAGGGGTGTCCGGGCAGGGTCCAAGTTCCAGTTCCCGGCTGTCTCATAAGGTTCAAACCCGTAATAGTATGCTTCCTGCCCCGACAAAGACGCACCGGAAAAGGTAGCAACAAGGGGGGAACCTACTGTGGCATACAGCTCGCTCTGAACCAGCCCGGACGATGTTCGGGTCTCTACGTGATACCCATAGGCATTACGATGCTCGACACGTCCGGTCCGCAACCACTGTGCAGGATCCTCCGATGGAGTAGAAACACCGGCGGCAACACGACTCCATGCCTGCACTTCAGAAAAAAGAGACAGGCGTCCGGCGTCCCCGATGGCCGGTCCGGGAAAAGAGCGCCACTCCATCAGGGCCTGACCGGTTACAACCGGTTCAGCATCACCTGTTGCAACGGTCGAGGTTATCTCCACCCATGGCGTCAAGATGTTGAGAAAGCCAAACTGCGGATATCTCTGCCACCCGGGCACAACACGGCGGCGATGGACCTCGGTCTGCGCAACAGAATTCAGGACTGACATGTCCGTTTGCATAACCTGTCCCGTACGCAGGTCATACGCAAAGGACTGCGTTGATGTCACGCCATCGACAACCCGCGTCGTTGATGTCAACTGCACATAACCGCCATGCAAACGACGGATCGTGCCATCCCTGATATCTTGGACTTGGTCAACAAAAGACCAAGTGTTGAGATAACTAGCCACCACACGGTTACCTGCATCATGCATGTCCGTACGCAGGAGCTGCCCGTCCAGAACAGCCTCCCGCACCGGGTTCCCAGGGGCACGGTCTCCAATCCCGTTCATAAAGGTATAACGGGTCGAACCATTCTGACCGCCCGGCCCTCTGGACACAGCAACCGTATAGTATTTGCAAACATCGCCCTGCACGCTGAGAGCTGCCGTATCCGGATCAAAGAGGTAGGCCACCTCCTCGCGAGTGTAACCGTTATCGCTGATCACGGACCGCACAGGAAAATCTGCAACTGGTTGTAGTACAGAGTCATGCAGGAACCGATACAGGGTCAAGAACTGCGCCTGATCGAAAGGCTCATAAGAAGGCAGAAAGGTTGCAAAGCTCCCCGGTCCGGAAGACTCACACAAAGCCTGCTGCACAACCTCACCGGCGAAAATAAACCCGGGTTTCAGGATCGTGATCCGTGTCATCGGCCTTCCGGCATTGTCCTGACCCAAAGCCAGCAAAAACAGCGGGCCCTGATTGATAAGGGTTGCCGTATTCACATCCGGGGGCAATGAGCCGGTTACATGCCGGGCGGCTTCTTTCCAGTCTGTTGATACACCTCGGTCATAAACACGGTCACCAAACGTCACCGTATTGCCACCAACACTAGAGCCATAGTGCTGCAAACCGCTTCCAACAGGCGCACCGTCATACAAAAGGAGCGGATCACCAGCCCAGACTGATAGGGTGGTATCGGGATCAAAAGCCTGCAACATCCCGATGACCTGATCCGGGGTGTATTCAGTCTTCACCACCACATCATCCCCGGCTACAAACCGGAATGCAGCACCGTCCATGACGGGATTACGCAGGGACAAGCTGTTATTGGGAAGCCAATCACGCCCATTGAACCGCAACAGGTCGGGCCCGCAGGCAACCAGGCCAGAGGCTGAAATGACGGGTATCGGCTGCCAGGGCAAGACACCGCTTTCTGTCTTGTCGATGGTTCCAACAGTCTGGAACGGCGTATTCAGTGTCCGGTCAGACTTCCAAGTATACAGGCTGAGCTGCCACGTTAGGCGGGACCCTGTATCAGCAATGACCGACGCGGCAGCAAAAACCCATGATGCCGCCACCCAGTGAAAATTGGCACGAACATCTGGGCCGGAGATGGTTATGTCCGGTGCCGGACGCGTATCCAGAATCGACCAGTCGCCTGTTTCACCAATACCATGACAGACTAGGCGGCTTTGCTTTGTACCAGGTGCGGAAAGACCGTCGTAATACAGAACAACCATGGCTGTGGCATTCGCTGCCAGAAAGATATGCCAGACTGATGGGTCACGCATATGCTCTTCTGTCGGCACATTCTCTTGCGTCCATGACCGCGACAGGTCGTTCCATGTAAACCGGGTGACGGTGTTATTCTGTCCGTTGGCTATGGCCAGAAAACGGTCTCCAGCAACAACGTGGCTGTTGCGGCTTTCAATACCAAGGGGAGAAGCAGGATCTTCAATCCACCCGCCCAGAATACGGTTATCACGGTGAAAAAACAGCATGCAACTGCTGACTTTATCTGCATCAGGAACATGCAGGACAAAGAAATCGTCACGCAAGACCGGATTGATACCATCCGGATCAATGGAAAGCAGGTACTGCCGCACAGACGGGGTCCAGGCAATCCAGCGCCCATTCCACGTATAAACCGTCAGACTGAAACGACTGTCAGCAATCCACATGACAACCGCATAGTCCGTACCAAACCAAACCCTTGGCTTGGCACTGGCCAAGGACGGCAAGACCGTCAGGCTGCGCGAACACTTTGCCAGACTCTTTTGCTGATAATCATAGGCAATAACAGCCCCTTCCGGTAAATGCCGCGAAGCAATTGCCCCGGGATTGCTCCCCGTTGCTGGATGATACGTCATACGCAAGGGTGGAAGAAAACTGCCATCAGCCTGTACCCGGCTTATCGCCGTCAGGACGCGCCGCGTCATCGTACCGGCAAAATCGGGAGGAGCCTTGTCAGGAACAGCGGAAAACAGCCCAAGTTCATACGTGAAGCACGTTGTAAACAACAGGTCGCCTGTGTGGGCACAGCACTCCACGCGTTCAAGAAACAGCGTCTCGTAACGATCCTGCCACGCTGTGGGCGCATCATCGGGAACAGCCCTGTGCGGATCCAGATACTCACGCACACCGGACATCTCACTGGAATACTGCTTTGGTGCATAAATCAGACGTGCTGAACGTCCGAACATGTCGGTGACAGTTTCCAGATAAATGGCCCGGGTAAACGGCAGACCATTCACACCGACAAGAGGCTGGACCTGTCTGTAGGCAAAGTGGATCTCATCACGGTTCGGAGCCCGCTGAGCAGATACATACCATGACAACGGATACTGAGCCTGAATCCGCTTCCCCTCGGGATCGTGGGCAACCATTCCCGGACCAGCCCACCCATTCCAATGAACGCCCCAGACAATGGAGTCCCCTTGGCTGGTACCATGCCCCGCAGCGTTGGTTCCGGAAGCACCACCAAAAATACGGCACAGGCCAGATGTGTCATAAATCTCCCAGCGCTCGAACGGTGCATAATAGCAAATGCGAGAGAAGTCATAACCTTCTGCTTCGTAGTGAAGACCACCATCCAGAACAGACAAAGAACCAGCTTCAACCCGGACAACCAGCATATAGGCATTGACCGGATCAACAACAGACCAGCTCTTTCCAGGAATATCAACCGTCACACGCGCTTCGCGGTCCAGAACCAGGCCTTGATCCAGGAAAGCACGCTGTACCGCCGGTGTTACCTCCTTGCGATCCAGGGAAGCAGACAGACTGATATCAAGATTCCCGCGCTGCCAGGGACGTGCAACACGATACAAACGGTTACGAGAACCCCGGCTGGTCAGGAAAAGCGTGGCACTGTCCCGATCACCCGGCACAGCATAATGGGCATCGATCCGGTCAAGGGGCAGATCCCACCCAAGTCCAAGAATGCCGGTTGGCGCATCGCGATTGCTTTGCACAACTTGCCCTGAAACAGCGCTGCTATAAGTCGCCAGAAGCTCTAGGTTCAGACCGCCCCGCCCTGGAAGAGATAACAAGGGAACAGAGAACGAAACGGTGCCCCGGAACAGATTCACATCCTGACCGGAACGGCCATCGGCACTGTATTGGGAGGCCTGCCCGGGCGGAGCCTCAAGTACCGTGTCTAACCTTGCAGCGCTCATAACACGTTTCCGTATACCAGCCAACCCAACCAGACCTGGCGTTGGTTGTATACGATATAATTTATCCCGACAAGGTTAATAATAAGTCGGTATTTTATCGATTAATAAATGACGATAAAAATAAGTAGGCATGCGGAATGCTGTCCAAGTGAATGCAAAGGAACAATGGCTCCAACCAAGAAGAAGCCGAACCGAGATAAAGACGAACGGGAAGGAGCAGAGCTGCGACAGACATCAGAATATCGCGCAAGTCTTACAATATAATGCCCCCTGCAACACACCCAAAGCAGGCAGATGCTACAGGGGACAGTACCATAAATAGCACATGATCAGCGGTGCTTATTCCGCGACCAAACCTAATCCCGCTGCCGTAATATGGAACGGGAGATCAGAGCACGTCTCGACAAAAATCATCATGTCTTCGGCAGCATCACCTGTTACATCGACACGAATGGCAGGCGGAGCATACCAGAGACCATAATCAGCCCCAACGCTATACCATACAGAATGCGCAGCAGGGCTTTCATCGCTGAAGGCAAGCGCTTGGAAGCCATCTTGTGATGCATTTGCATCAATGGCAGACAGGTCGATGCGGTCTCCCTCCGCATAATCAAAATCAGTAATTCTGGAAGGGTCATTGAACGGAGAATCTGCAACCGACTTGAATACAAATATATCGGCTCCCCTTCCACCCATCAGGATATCATCACCCCCGTTGGCAATTAGGGTGTCATTGCCTTCACCGCCAGCCAGCAGGCTTTTGCCCGCAGCAGCCGTCAGAGTATCACCGGCAAGGCCACCAATAACGGCTTCCATATTGTGCAGCGTATCCTCTTCCTGACCACCGACCTTGGCCACGATTGGACCTTGGACAGACAGGTCCACCTCAACAGGCTTGTCCTTGTCAGAATAATCTGCCCCATCAAAACCAGCTCCGCCATCCAAGGTATCCCGCCCTAGACCACCCAAGAAAACTTCATTAGTGGAAGCCCCTATCATCCGGTCATCCGCTGAACTACCGATAACCCTCTCAATATTTCTCAAAAGATCTTTCTGCTGGCCATTTACACTGACAATCAGATCATCCACAGAGTTTGGCGTGATCGTCAGCGAATAATCACTGGATGAATAATCGACGACATCAGCCCCCCCAAGGCCATCTATGAAGCTGCGTGATTTAGGCGGATACAGAACGTCATCATCCTGCGTTCCACTCATCACTGCATAGGAGCCAACCATAACAACAGAGTTCTTTATCCGTGTCATATCCATCATATCCTCCATGTTCAGTCGGGCAAGGAAGACCCGCAAACACGAACGGTATCAAAATAGACAAGGAACATCACAATGAAAATATATACACCTACCTTGAACTATTAAGGACATAGAATAGCCATATACATATAAGCCAATAATTATGATATAAATTGGTGACTTAAGTGTATTTGTAGGATATTCATCAATGAATTGACATATATGGAATATTAATAACACATCATGAATGTATACATGCACAATTTATGATGAAACATGTCTATTATTTTACCTTGCATGCCAGAGTAATCGACAGCAACGACAGCACATGCGACCTGCTTCAGGAATGGTAACAGGAAGAGACTAAAGGGACTGTGGCCGAGCAGAACGTTTCTTGTCCATGATCACAATCAGGCTCTGGTTACGCTGCTGCAACACAAGGCTTTCAGACACACCGCAAGGCAAGGCCACACTTCTTTTCCTGTACGGAATACGCATGCGCTGGGATCAAACATCCCACGCAAAAAACCGGGGACCCGGTGCCCCTGTCCGGCGGGGAGCAAGGAAGCCGGGCAGGATGGCCATCAGGGGGGAACCACACCGGGCCCCCGGTTCAGCGCACGAAGACGCCGGCCACCACATGCGCTGACAACACACGTGGTGGCGGGAGGTCAAAAACCCAATAACACTGCCCACAGTCAGAGGTACCGGGCGGACTTATTTCCCTTGCGGGTATTCTATTCGCCGCCCTCCCGCCATGATACACGTGCACGGACCGCGAGGTATCGGTCCGTCACCGTACAGACAGTCGCCGCGCAATACAGGCGACCGTCTGCTGTGGGGTATGTACGAGGTTTTTGCGCCTCTATCGACAGGTTTTTAAACCCTGCCGACAGGTGTTACCCTATGGTAGTTTTTATCGCCAATCAAGCAATTATAGATGATGTCACGCGCTCAGGTTTCCAGCATCCGGCGCAGCAGTTCCACATCCTCGGCAAAGGCGGTGTCGCTGCTCATCAGCTGATTGATCTTTTTGACTGCGTGAATCACCGTCGTATGGTCACGCCCGCCAAACTTGCGACCAATTTCAGGCAACGAACGACTGGTCAGTTGCTTGGACAGAAACATGGCAATCTGACGCGGCCGGGCAATGGAACGGGAACGCCGTGCGGAATGCATGTCTGATACCCGGAGCTGGAAATGCTCAGCAACCCTCTTCTGAATCTCGTCAATGGTGACGCGCCGGTCATTGGCGCGGAGAAGATCCCGCAGCACATCCTGGGCTGTTTCTAGGGACAGTGCACGCCCCACAAGCTGGGCATGCGCAATCAGGCGGGTCAGGGCGCCCTCCAGCTCGCGGATATTGGAGCTGATCTTGTGCGCCAGAAACTCCAAGACCTTTGGCGGCACGACAACGCCGGATGTTTCAGCTTTCGTCGACAGGATGCCCAGACGCAGGTCATAGGTGGTGGGGTGAATATCGGCGACCAAGCCAGACGACAGGCGAGAGCGCAACCGGTCGCCGATGTCATCTAGGTCCGCCGGTGACTTGTCCGCAGAAATCACCACCTGTCGCCCCTGGTCAACCAGGGCATTGAAAGTGTGAAAGAACTCTTCCTGCGTTGTGTCCTTGCCCGAGATGAACTGGACATCATCAATCATTAGGACATCAACGGAACGGAATTGTTCCTTGAATGCCATCGTGTCCTTGTAACGCAGCGCCCGTACAAAGCTGTACATGAACTTTTCAGCAGATAGGTAGATAACGCGCCGTCCCGGGTGACGAGACCGGATGGCATGGGCGATGGCATGCATCAGGTGTGTTTTACCCAGTCCAACTCCGCCATATAGGAACAACGGATTGAAAACCGCCTGACCGGAGTCCACGATCCGCCGCGCGGCCGCGCAGGCAAATTCGTTGGTGGCGCCGGTTACAAAACTTTCGAACGTATAGCGCGGGTCGAGCGGTGCCGACAGGTCATCGGGCAATGCAGGCGCAGGTGCAACGACCGAAGGCATGGCAACCGGTGGGGCAACACTTGCCAGAAGATCGCCTTGTTGCGATCCCTTTGATCTGGAATCCCTCACCGATGACGTGGATGGTGACCGGCGCATCTGCACCGGCGGAGTCGGTGGCAAGGGTGCCTGTGCCACTGGCTGGCTTTTGGGCTGTACCGGGGCAGCGGCATTGACAGACAGGTTGACCTGCCGGATCGAAGGATCTTCCACGCTACACAGCGCCCGGATACGATCGCCATAATGCGTCATGATCCAATCCCGCATGAAGCGCGTTGGCACCGTCAGCTGCAAGGTTCCGCTACGAACCCCGGAATGACGGATCGGAACAAACCAGTTTGCATAAGCCGTTTCGCCAAATTCTTCCCGCAGACGGGGCAGGATTCTGTCCCAGGAAAAAACGGTATCGCGTTCTTCTTTTACCATCAGGTCTGCTGTCGTCATCTGCGTTGCCTCAAGCCCCGGCACTATGATGTTGTATCAGGCAGGGGGGCCAACCCCGGTGTAACAGGCCCGGTATCATTCAGCATGCCCCCTCTGACAGGAACACATCTACCCTGTCCGGCGGATGCATTACTCCACACGCCGGGACCAAACTGGCGAACCCTGAGCCGGGTTCTGTTCTGCTTCAGAATCCTTTCCGGAGAAAGGGTACGGCCACCGGCAACCCGCATGTTTGCCCCGCAGGGAAGACAAGACGGAATACCGCAGAGCTGCACGTGTCCCTTGTTTAAAGGCCGTGCGGCCGTGTTATCGAGAATGGTGTAATCCGGTGACAAGAAAAGGATGATGAATGAAGAACAGGGAGTGAAACAGGGAGGCCGACGCCCAGAAAAATCTTGGTGCCAGACCCGATCAGAGGGGTGACTCTATCCGCAAGATGCGCGCTCATTCAATGAGATCGAAAGGGGAACATGAAAAGTTTTTTTCTTGACGCCCCCAAGGAATGAAAGCGGCATTCTGACCCACCCGATCACAGTCCCAATACGGTGAGAACAGAGCATCGCAGAGTGATAACCGGGAGTCGTCACGCCATAGTGACATGACGAATCCATACCAAGACTCCACGGCTAAGCACCGCAAGAACACCATGATCAAAAGACGCAAAAGGCCGCATCCCGGACCTTAATCCAGGAGCGCGACCTTTTCGATACGGCGCAGCCCGAATGGCCGCCTGCAAAACCCTTGTCAGGCGGCGGCAGGCAGAGCCTTGATCTGCGCGCTCAGGCGCGAGACCTTGCGGGACATGGTGTTCTTGTGGAACACGCCCTTCTGAGCACCGCGCATCATCTCCGGCTGGGCGACCTTGAAGGCTGCATCGGCAGCTGCCTTGTCACCGCCGGCAACAGCCAGCTCGACCTTCTTGATGAAGGTACGTACGCGGCTCTTGCGCGCATGATTGATGGCAAAACGGCGAGCGTTGCGGCGAATGCGCTTCTGGGCCGACTTGTGATGAGCCATAGCCTTGGATTCCGTCCAAATAAGAGTAACAGGTTCACGAATACGAAGCGCGCTTTATAGGCAAAGAGTACCCTTCCGTCAACAGTGGAGTCCCGCATCGGGGCATGTTGCCCCTTATTTCCCGGCTGACCGGGACTCACAGGGGGTCTTGCCGCCGATTCGGCCCAGTCCCTGCCTAGCGGTGTTTGAAGTTTGGCTCGCGCTTCTCGACAAAAGCAGCCATGCCTTCCTTCTGATCTTCGGTGGCAAAAGTGGCGTGAAACACCCTCCGCTCGAACAAAAGCCCTTCCCGCAGGGTGGTTTCATAAGCCCGGTTTACCGATTCCTTGATCATCATTGTCAGCGGACGCGACATCCGGGCAATTTTCTGCGCGGTCCGGATCGCATCCTCGCGGAGGGTATCAAGCGGAACAACGCGCGACACCAAACCAACATGCTCGGCTTCCTCAGCCGTCATCTGACGCCCGGTCAGGCACATTTCCATGGCCTTCGCCTTGCCAACAATCCGGGTCAGCCGCTGGGTTCCCCCGGCACCGGGCATCGTACCAACCGTTATTTCCGGCTGTCCAAAGCGGGCATTGTCGGCCGCGATGATAAAGTCGCACATCATGGCAATCTCACAGCCCCCACCCAGCACATAACCAGCCACAGCGGCCAGAACCGGCTTGCGGCAGCTTGCCACCCGTTCCCACCCCTTGGTGATGAAGTCTTCGGTATAGGCATCAAGGTAGGTCTTGTCGGCCATTTCCTTGATATCGGCACCTGCCGCAAACGCCTTGTCTGATCCCGTCAGAACAATAGCACCGATATCAGGGTTGCTTTCAAAGGCATCCAAAGCCGCACTCATGTCCTTGACCAATCCTGCGCACAGGGCATTAAGAGCCTTGGGCCGATTCAGGATCACCACACCTACCTCGCCGTGGGTTTCAACCAAGATATGTTCATATGCCATGCGCTTTTGGCTCCCTTCCGTCTTTGGTACAAACCCGATAACAGGCTGTCCTGTTTTTCTGTAAATTTCAGTCCACGGGCACAACCCGGAAACGGACAATGACATCCGTTCTGTTTTGCCCGACATCCAGGACAAGCTCCTCGGCTTCCCGCCGGAAAAGAGTCTCTCCGGTCCGGGTCCATCCCAGCTGCGGCAACGTCCGGGCATAAAAATCCAGGACATCGGCAGGCGAGACCCGCCCCTTGGCTGTTGATTCGACAATCGTGCCGTAGGGACTGTCAAAAACAGTCAATCCACCTTCATGGCTTTGCAGTCCGGGCATCAGGGGCAAATCCTCGATCCCTTCGGCGAAGTCCTGCACAGACGCGGAAACAACCGCCGTGGCCAGTGCGACAGCAAGGGCAACAGGCAGGACGAGAAAAAAGCGATACACGCCAGAGGAGAAAAAAGGTCCCATGGCACCGGAGCGTACCCTAGCGTTGCCGCATCGCACAGAAAAATGTTGAGCGCCCGGCCTGAATGATCCGGCGCACGCCGCCACCCTGTGTATGGTCACAGGTACAGTCCGGACATGGCTGCCCCATGCGGTCATACACAGCGAACCGGTGCTGGAAATATCCCAGCTCACCATTGACCTGCATGTGGTCACGCAACGAGGACCCGCCGGATTCCAGGGCATCGAACAGAACCGACTGCACGGCCCCGGCAAGGGATCGGCATTCCCGCTCATCCAGGCTGTGTGCCGGACGATCAGGCGCAATGCCGGCCCGGTACAGGGCTTCGCTGGCATAGATGTTGCCGATTCCGGCAACCACACCCTGATCCAGCAACGCAACTTTCACCGTCGTACGGCGACGGGAAAAGGCCTGCACCAGAATAGATCCATCAAACGCATCGGACAGGGGTTCCGGCCCCATACTCCGTAACAAGGGGTGGCCGGGCAGTGCATTGGATGACACCAGCAGCAGCACACCAAAACGGCGCGGGTCGTGATAGGTCAGGGTATCATCGCGATCCGTACGCATGACCAGGTGGTCATGTTTTCCGATCGCTGGCTGTTCATCCTGTGCGGTGTGAATGCGCCAAGATCCGCTCATTCCCAGATGACCCAGAACACACATGCCGTCATCCAGGTCCCATATGTAGTACTTTCCACGCCTGTGCACGCGCTGGACCCGTCGCCCTGTTAGCCTTTGCTGTAAATTATCAGGAAAGGGCTGGCGCAGATCAGCCCGGCGCACATCCACCTCTTGCAGGATGCGCTGCTCCAGAAAGGGCGCCAATCCGCGGCATACAGTTTCAACTTCGGGCAGTTCCGGCATAAGGGAGTATTCTCCGATCAGGAAAATTATGGTGTGCAGAAGGCTCCCTTATAGCGTTTCCGGTCGGGTTGGGCTATCGTGCGGCTATGATGCACAAGAATACCGGACCTGCCGCTGATACCGCTTGCGTGACCGATGAGGCCCCGTCGGCCCGGACAACCCATTTCGGCTTTCGTACCGTTCGCGAGGACGAGAAAGAAGGCTTGGTGCGCGGCGTGTTCACCTCGGTCGCCCGTCGCTACGACCTGATGAACGATGTGATGAGCTTGGGCGTCCACCGCCTTTGGAAAGACCGCTTCGTCGACATGCTGGCACCGCGCGCCGGCATGCAGGTTCTGGATGTTGGCGGCGGAACCGGTGACATTGCCTTCCGCATCTTGGATCGGGTGCGTCGCCGGGTGCCTGATCTTGGCGGCACAACCGTACAGGTCTGTGATATCAACACCGGCATGCTGAACGTTGGACGGGACCGGGCGCTGGATCGTGGACACCCTGCCGGCCTAACGTGGATTAATGGTGACGCAGAAAGCCTCCCCTTTCCTGATGCATCCTTTGATGCCTATACCATCGCGTTCTGTTTGCGCAACGTCACCCGCATTGACCAAGCCCTGAAAGAAGCGCGCCGTGTCCTGAAACCTGGTGGACGATTCCTGTGTCTGGAATTTTCCAAGGTTCTGGTGCCGGGCTTGGACCGACTTTACGATCTTTATTCCTTTGCCGTGTTACCCCGGATGGGGCAACTTGTTGCGGGTGATCGTGACAGTTACCGCTACCTAGCTGAAAGCATCCGCCAGTTTCCCGCCCAGAAAGAACTGGCAGACAGAATGGTTCAAGCTGGTTTGTCACGGGTAGCGGTGCATAATCTCAGCGGTGGTATTGCCGCCATTCACTCGGCATGGCGGATCTAGGATGGTTGGGGCCTGATGTTTTCTGCCTGTCGTAATCTTGCCCGCGTGTTTCGTATCGGTCGGGTCCTAGCCCGTCACGATGTTCTGTTTCTTCTGGATGCCTTGCCGGTCGGGTCCTTGGTGGCAACCCTTCTGCGTCCCATGGTACGCCCTGCCGAAGGGAGGCCCGGGCAACGCTTGGCACGAGCTTTTGTCGAGCTAGGACCAACATTTATCAAGCTTGGGCAGGCTCTTTCCACGCGCCCGGATCTGATGGGCGAGGCCATTGCGCAAGATCTAACAGATCTGCAGGATCGCCTAGAGCCTTTCCCGTTCGAAGATGTGCGCCGTATTCTGACCGATGAGTTCGGGGAGCCACCCGAGTCCCTGTGGCAAAGCTTCGATGAAGTTCCGGTGGCCGCCGCCTCCATTGCCCAGGTTCACTTTGCCGTCACAACAGATGGCAAGCCGGTTGCCGTCAAGGTTCTGCGCCCGGGTGTGGAGAAAATTTTCGCCCGTGATGTTGAAATGTTTTCCTGGATAGCGGCGATGGTGGAGCGGTTCCGGCCGCAGTTCCGCCGGCTGCGCCCGGTTGAAACCGTCCGGACGTTCGAGGATTCGGTCACGCTAGAAATGGATCTCCGGTTTGAAGCCGCCGCCGCTGCGGAACTGGCAGAGAACTTCGCCGGGGATACCACGTTCCGCGTTCCGGCCATCGACTGGCAGCGCACCGGCCAACGGGTTATGACGCAGGAACGCATTGCCGGTATACCCTTGGATGAGCGGGAAAGAATCATTGCCGTCGGCCTTGACCCGCGCGAGGTGATTACCCACGCCGCAAATGCATTTTTCAACATGGTGTTCCGCGACGGGTTTTTTCATGCTGACCTGCACCCGGGGAATCTGTTTGTTGACGAGACCGGGACCATCATCGCGGTTGATTTCGGGATTATGGGTCGGGTCAGCGAGGAAACGAAGCGAACCCTAGGGGAAATGCTGCTAGGTTTCCTGACCGGTAATTACCGCCGCGTGGCAGAGGTTCATTTTGAAGCCGGATGGGTGCCCGATGACAAATCAGTCGATGCATTCACCCAAGCCGCCCGTTCCATTGCGGAACCCATTTTTGGCAAGCCGATCAACGAAATTTCTATCGCGCGTCTACTGGGGCAGCTGTTCCAGGTAACAGAGCAATTTTCGATGCAGACCCAGCCGCAACTGCTGCTGTTGCAGAAGTCCATGCTTCTGGCCGAAGGTGTGGGGCGCAAGCTGGAACCCGGTATCAACATGTGGGAACTGGCCTATCCACTAGTGGAACGCTGGATGACCGATACCTTTGGTCCCGGTGCACGGGTCAAGGGAACAGTGCATGGTCTGGCTCGGACCTTGGAGCGGATGCCTGCTGTTCTTGAATATGCCGACCGGGCGGCTGCAATGATGGCTTCCGGTGGGTTGAAGCTGCATCCTGAAACGGTGCGTCAGCTTGGTGTCAGTCTGACCGGGGGAAATGGCCGCCGTACTTTGCCAACCTGGCTGCCATGGATCTTGGTTGCGGGACTGGCATTGGCCTTGATCGGACGGTAAGGTCAATAAGTTGCTTGATATGCGTCGCATTGTAATCTAGGGTTTCTTTTGTCGGCAGGGTTCAAAAACATGTCGATAGAGGCCCAAAAACCTCGTACATACCAGTAGCAGACAGTCGCCTGTATTGCGCGGCGACTGTCTGTACGGTGACGGACTGATTCCTCGCGGTCCGTGCACGTGTATCATGGCGGGAGGGCGGCGAATAAAACACCCGCAAGGGAAATAAGTCCGCCCGGTACTTCTGACTACTGGCAGTGTTATTGGGTTTTTGGCCTCCCGCCACCACGTGTGTTGTCAGCGCATGTGGTGGCCGGCGTCTTCGTGCGCTGAACCGGGGACCCGGTATGGTTTTCCCCTGATGACCATCTCGTCCGGCTTCCTTGCTCCCCGCCGGACAGGGGCATCGGGTCCCCGGTTTTCGGGTGTAGAATCACTGGGACACGAGTCTGGTATAAGTGCAAGGATTGCGATCCTCGTTTGACTTCAGCACATCGTGCATCTTGTATGAAACGAGTGGGAAAAATTGTTAGAATTCAAATTACTTTGATCATTCTATACAGAATGTAGTGTCGTTCGCATGCAGGCCTTGATAGAGCACGCCGTTTGCGCCTTACCATGCGGAAAGTGTCGGCTCTGGTCAAATCTCCCCCTGCATCAAAGCTGGTATGCAACCGGTTGCGCAAAAACACAAGAGGTACACAATGTACGTACGCACTAAAGCCCATAACCCTTTCTCCCTAGATTTTCCAGAGCTAGCCTCTTTTACCCCGATTGCAGGAAGGGCCTCTGCACCTTCCATTGCGCCCGCCTTCAGGCCATATAAACCCGCTGCCTTTCTAGCTTCAGGACAGATGTATCATGATGCGGCGGAACCCTTCTCGTTCAGGCCATCAAAGCCATATGCAGACAGAACCACTTTATCCTCCCGGGACTATGCTCTGCCCACAGATGAAAGCCGCCTCCAGAATGTACGCCCCATAAACTCGTTCTCTTTTGGCGAACCGCGCGAGCTCAACCAGAGCCGGTCACCCATGTTTTCTTCCATCACGTCATACGGCATCCACGACCAGAAAGATCGTGACGCTGATCTGTATGGATTAAACGACGACAGCATATTCTCCTACGGTACCCAAAGAGACGATGTCCTGTACGGCAAGAGAGGGGATGACTGCCTGAACGGCAATGCCGGCAATGACCGTATCTATGGCGGAAAAGGGCACGACGTCCTGAGTGGGGGAGACGGATATGATTCCCTCTATGGCGGCGCCGGGAACGATACCTTGGCTGGTGGCCGGGGCAATGACCACCTGGACGGGGGCTTGGGAGAAGATCGCATCGATGGAGGCGAGGGAATTGACACGCTCGACTACTCCTCTCGACACGAAGATATAAGACTGTCACTGAAAGGCGGCCAAACCTCCAGTGTTCTCGTATACGGTCAGCGTGAAGACAGTATTTCTAATATCGAGAACATCAATGGTGGAAGTGGAAACGACCACATGACCGGTGATGGTCAGGCCAATCGCCTGAACGGCGGGAAAGGCAATGACACACTGATTGGCCGGGGCGGCAATGACATCCTGAAGGGAGGCGATGGCCGAGACGTTCTTGATGGCGGCAAGGGCGACGATACACTGGAGGGGGGCAACGGTGCGGATACTTTTGTGTATCGGTCCGACTCCTATGGTGACGACGTCATTCTCGACTTTAATCAAGGAGAAGGTGACCGCCTTGACCTTCGGGCAGCAGGCTGGAGAGGAAAGGCCCTGGCCATGAGTGAAGATGGCCCACAAGCCTATGGTGTCTGGCTGGACTCCGAACAGGATGGCGTTGTCTTGTTTGCCGATGTCGACGGCGACGGGGCGGAGGACTTCAGCATCACCCTTCTGGGCGTTGATGCGCTGAATCAAGACAGCATCCTGCTTTAAGCAAAAGCGCAGCACTTTGTCCCTGCCCTGATGTGAAAAGGGCGGGGAGCAAAGTCGCTAAAACCTCTTGCAACATCAGGATCAAATATCCCACGCAAAAAAACCGGGGACCCGGTGCCCCTGTCCGGCAGAGAGCAAGGAAGCCGGACAGGATGGTCATCAGGGGGGAAACCACGCCGGGTCCCCGGTTCAGTGCACGAAGACGCCGGCCACCACATGCGCTGACAACACACGTGGTGGCGGGAGGCCAAAAACCCAATAACACTGCCCAACGTCAGGGATATCAGGTGGGCTTATTTCCCTTGCGGGTGTTTTATTCGCCGCCCTCCCGCCATAAAGCGGAGCGCACGGACCGCGAGGTACCGGTCCGTCACTGTACAGACAGTCGCCGCGCAATGAAGGCGACTGTCTGCGTTGGGTATGTACGAGGTTTTTGAACCCTGCCGACAAACAAAACCTTAAGGCACAGGAACATCAATATCAAGCAACTTTAATGCGCAATCCGACACGTATTTACCATGCGTAAAACCTCTTTGAGCCAGCAGAGCCTGTGATATACTCCCGTCCCCCGTTTGGTCTACAGGCTGAACAAGCCGGTTCAGACGGGGGCTGTTTCGGTTATGCCGAAGCAGGATCCCACACCCGTTTTCCAGTGCCAGGTGACAACGACCGTGAAACTGACCATCGAACGCAGCACCCTTCTGAAGTCCCTTGGCCACGTTCAAAGCGTTGTTGAACGGCGCAACACAATCCCCATTCTATCGAATGTCCGCCTGCAGGCGCGGGATGGTGTGCTGGCCCTGAACGCCACCGACATGGATCTGGAAGTTGTCAAAAGCATCCCGGCTTCGGTGGAACGTGACGGGGCCACAACAGCCCCAGCCCATACCCTGTTTGAAATTGTCAAAAAACTGCCCGATGGCTGCCAAGTGGAAATGTCTTGGGACAGCGAGCGGAACCAGATGACCCTGCGGTCCGGGCGGTCGCGCTTTTCCCTGTCCTGCCTTCCTGTGGAAGAATTTCCGACAATGGAAGAAGGCGGCTACAGCCATACCTTTGCCGTATCCTCGAACGACATGCAAAGCTTGGTGGACCGCACCCGTTTTGCGATTTCTACAGAAGAGACCCGCTATTACCTGAACGGAATCTACCTTCACACCGCTGTTGTTGACGGTACCCCTGCCCTGCGAGCCGTTGCTACCGATGGCCACCGTCTGGCCAAGGCTGAAATTGCCCTGCCGGAAGGTGCAGCGGACATGCCCGGGGTGATCGTGCCCCGTAAAACCGTTTCCGAGCTGCGCAAGCTGATGGAAGAAGGAAACGCGGATGTCTCCGTGTCCCTGTCAACAAGCCGGATCCGGTTTGTTCTGGGCAGTGCCGTCCTGACATCAAAGCTGATAGAAGGAACCTATCCGGATTACGAACAGGTCATTCCGCATAACAACGACCTGCACCTTGAAGTGGACAAGAAGCTGTTTTCCGATGCCGTGGACCGGGTTTCTACCGTCTCGGGTGACAAGCACCGCACAATCAAAGTCAGGATCGAGGATGGGTCTCTGACGCTCTCGGCCTCGAATGCTGAGGCCGGAAATGCCCAGGAAGAGGTGGAGTGCATTTACAGCGCCCAGCCCTTGGAGATTGGCTTCAATAGCCGCTACCTTCTTGATATTATGTCACAAATAGAGGGCAGCGCGGCCCGCCTGTCGATGGCCGACACGGCATCCCCGGCCATTATCCGTGAATCTGCGGATGATACGGCGGTCTATGTGCTGATGCCGGTGCGTGTCTGA
Organism: Haematospirillum jordaniae; assembly: GCF_001611975.1. Lineage (GTDB taxonomy): Bacteria > Pseudomonadota > Alphaproteobacteria > Rhodospirillales > Rhodospirillaceae > Haematospirillum > Haematospirillum jordaniae. The sequence continues at coordinate 925,097 of NZ_CP014525.1, read as the reverse complement.
CACGTCCCTGTTTCCGGCCATTGGCGTCAGTCGCCTAGTCCTGACTGATTTTCGCAGCTGGAGCAGTCTGCAACTGGAAGCCGGAATGGCACCGGTTGTTCTGACCGGGGCGAATGGGTCTGGAAAGACCAATCTGCTGGAGGCCTTGTCGTTCCTGGCTCCTGGTCGCGGCCTTCGTCGTGCTAGGCTACAGGACGTCACGCGCAGCGATCACGCCATGGGCATGCAAGGAGGCTGGGGTATTGCCGCTACCGTGCACACCGCCGATGGCCCAGTGGATCTGGGAACTGGCAGAGACCCGGGCCCTTCAGATCGGCGGGTTGTACGCATCAACGGGATCAATGCACGCAGCCAGACCGAGCTAGGGGATATCGTCTCCATTGTCTGGTTGACGCCGGTGATGGACCGTCTGTTTACCGAAAGTCCATCGGGGCGGCGTCGTTTCCTAGATCGCCTAGTCTTCGGGCTTTATCCCGGACATGCCGGGCACCTATCGGCCTATGAGAAAGCACTGAGACAAAGAACCGGCCTGCTGCGGGACAACGTCAATGATCCTGCCTGGATAGCCCTGCTGGAGAACACCATGGCATCGCACGGGGTTGCCATAGCAGCAGCACGGCAAGACATTACAACACGGCTGAACCGGGCCCTGTCAAGGGTTGCACCGCCATTCCCACGACCCGATCTTGGGCTGAACGGATGGCTTGAAAGCCTGCTGGAGGATCACCCGGCAACCGATGTCGAAGATCTGTTCCGCCAGCATATGTGCCAGAACAGGCGTCAGGAAAGTGCCGGAATGCCTGCCGAGGGACCACACCGCACTGACCTGAAGGTACATAACCAAAGCAATAGTCAGCCTGCTGCCCGCTGCTCCACTGGTGAACAAAAGGCACTCTTGTTGTCAATTCTGTTAGCACAGGCCAGGATACAGGGCGCACAACGGGGAACAGCCCCGCTGCTGCTGCTGGATGAAGTGGCCGCCCATCTGGATGCACAGCGCCGCGAGGCCCTGTTTGAAGCCTTGATTGCACTGGGCGCCCAGGCATGGCTGACCGGAACCGACCGGGCCCTGTTTGAACCCTTTGGAAGCCGGGCGCAGTTTTTTAACGTTTCTGACGGCCAATTGCACTAGAATACCCCTCCCCGCCAGCCAGCGGGGAAAGCAAGGACGAAGTGAGTACGCAAACCCATGACCGAAGCTGCCAACGCCACCACCACCAACGGATATGACGCGGATTCCATCAAGGTCCTGAAGGGACTGGAGGCCGTGCGCAAGCGCCCGGGCATGTATATCGGTGACACCGACGACGGATCCGGCCTGCACCACATGATCTACGAGGTCGTGGACAACGCGATTGACGAGTCCTTGGCCGGGTATTCAGATCGTACGGACGTTGTCCTCAATGGCGACGGCTCGGTGACCGTGCGCGACAACGGACGCGGTATCCCGGTTGATATCCACAAGGAGGAGGGGGTTTCCGCCGCCGAGGTCATCATGACCCAGCTGCATGCCGGCGGCAAGTTTGACCAGAATTCGTACAAGGTATCCGGCGGGCTGCATGGCGTTGGTGTGTCGGTCGTCAATGCCTTGTCAGAGTGGCTTGACCTGCGTATCTGGCGCGATGGCTGGGAGCATTATGTCCGCTTTGAACATGGGGAGACCGTCAAGCCTCTGAAGCGCGTCAAGGAATGCGGCGACCGGACCGGTACAGAAGTGACCTTCCTTGCCTCGCCTTCCATCTTCGCCATAACGGAATACAATTTTGCAACGCTGGAACACCGGCTGCGCGAACTGGCTTTCCTGAACAGCGGCGTGACCCTTCACCTGACCGATGCACGCCACGGGGAACCCGGAACCGTCATCTTCCACTATGAAGGCGGCACAGAGGCTTTCGTCCACTATCTCGACAAGGCGCGCCAGCCCCTGCACGACAAGCCGGTTCTGATCACCGGCGAACGCGATGGTATCAGCGTGGAAATCGCGCTGGAGTGGACCGATGCCTACCACGAGAACACGCTCTGCTTTACCAACAACATCCCGCAGCGGGATGGTGGAACCCATCTGGCCGGATTGCGGGCCGCACTGACCCGGACCATTTCTCACTACGCTCAGGAAACCGGTCTGCTGAAAAAGGAAAAAGTCCAGCCGACCGGCGATGATATGCGCGAAGGCATGACCTGCGTGTTGTCCGTGAAGGTTCCTGACCCCAAGTTCTCCAGCCAGACCAAGGACAAGCTGGTTTCGTCCGAAGTGCGCCCTGTCGTGGAAGGCGTTGTGTCCGAAAAGCTTGCAGAGTGGTTCGAAGAGCATCCGTCCGATGCCCGCAAAGTTATCGGGAAAGTGGTCGAAGCCGCTGCTGCACGTGAAGCCGCACGCCGCGCCCGTGAACTGACACGCCGGAAGGGAGCCTTGGATATTTCCTCCCTTCCCGGCAAACTGGCCGACTGTCAGAACCGCGATCCGGCACAGTCCGAACTATTCCTGGTCGAGGGTGACTCCGCCGGTGGAACAGCCAAACAGGGGCGGGATCGAGCCTTCCAGGCTATTCTGCCCCTGCGCGGCAAGATTCTGAACGTGGAACGGGCGCGGTTTGACAAGATGCTGTCCAGCGCCGAAGTCGGAACCCTGATCACCGCCATGGGAACCGGCATAGGACGCGATGACTTCAATATCGAGAAGCTTCGTTACCACAAGATCATCATTATGACCGACGCGGACGTGGATGGTTCCCACATCCGTACCCTTTTGCTGACATTCTTCTTCCGGCAAATGCCCGATATTATCGAGCGGGGGCACCTGTATATCGCCCAACCGCCACTGTACCGGGCCAAACGTGGCAACTCGGAGCGTTATCTGAAGGATGATCGCGAGCTGGAAGAATATCTGATTGATGTATCCATCAGCGAAGCTGTTCTGGTTCTGCAGGACGGACAGCAGATTGCCGGTCCCCACCTGCGTGAACTGATAACCCAGGCCCGGCAGGTCCGAACTCTTCTGGGGCGCATGTCGAGCCGGGTCCCGAACCGTATCCTAGAACAAGCCGCCATAGCCGGCGCCCTGAGTCCGGAGTTTCTGGCATCAACACACAACAACCAGCCTGTTATGGATACCATCTGCCAACGATTGGACAACTTGGAAGTCGAGCATGAAAAGGGCTGGAGCGGTGAAGTCACGGACAGCGGCAGCCTGCTGTTCCGACGCACCTTGCGGGGTGTAACGGAGACCCATGCCATCGACAGTGCCTTGGCCCACTCTGGCGAGGCCCGGCGCCTAGACCAGATGTCGGCCAGCCTTGGCGAAATCTACAACGGCAAAGCCACGCTGCGCATCCGAGACAACCGGTATCCGATCCGGGGTCCTGTCGGGCTGGTCAACACATTCATGTCAGCCGGGCGCAAGGGTATCAGCATACAGCGCTATAAAGGGTTGGGAGAGATGAACGCCGAGCAGCTGCGTGAAACAACCCTTGACCCCAACGTACGGCGCCTTCTTCAGGTCCGGGTTGCCCACGCCGACGAGGCCCAGGAAGTGTTCTCCACCCTGATGGGCGATGTTGTGGAACCCCGACGTGAGTTTATCCAAAACAATGCTCTGAAAGTCACCAATCTGGATATCTGATCTGAAACGCGGGAACGAAGGGACAGGCGGCTGACGCCGCTATCCCTTCGGAACCGGGGAAACGTCACCGAGGGGAGCACTAGGGACACAGACGGTTACCCGGATATCCTGTCCGGACTCCAAGGTATCGCGAACCTGGAGAAACTCCTCCTCGCGTTCGACAAAGTCCTCGCAAGCACGGAAGACCAGCTCTTCCAGCTGACACTGCCCAGCCTCTGCCAAAGCTTGCAGACGAAGGTAGAGATCCTCGGACAGATTGATCATCAAGGCAGGCGCAGTCTTCATTGCGGCTTTCTCCCCCGGAAATGGAAAGGCAGAATAGCAGAAAAAAAGCAACGATTCGCCGATTTCCGTACCTTGCAGCACAAACAGCCATATGATTGCCCCAAGTATAGGGGAGAAAATATCCTGTCACTTCATGATCCTGGCAAAAGCGTAACCAAGAGCTGTGGGGGATACCTTTGCATCAGGCTGCTGTCTCGGGTATCAAGCCCTTGCTTCGGTCACAGTTTATAGTCCCGGGACTGTTCTGTGCCCTCTCCCACCCGGAACACATAGAAAACCGGATATGATGTCTCCTTCTGACCCCTGCCCCGTTCCTGACCCTGCAACACCCGGAATCTACCTTGATCCGGATGACATCAGGAACCGTATGCTGTCATCGCATGCAGCCTATGACAGCGGTCTGGCCAGAATATGGAGCAAACTCCGGACAGTAAAGCGGCCAAAGCAGGCAAAGAGCACAGGACCGAAGCCAAAGCGATCGGCACGACGAGGGCCAGAACCAAGAAAAACCGGTAAGGGCAAGAATACGCGCCGTTCACGCTCCCTTATCTGGCGCTTGGCACGCTGGACCCTAAGCATCATGCTGTGGGGGTGCATGGTCGTTGGCCTGATTCTAGGCTGGTTTGCCCTTGACCTGCCACGGATCGACTTGGCAGCAGCCATGACCCGCAAGCCTTCGATTACTCTTGTTGATGAGAACGGGGCCATGGTCGCCACGTATGGGGACCAATATGGCGATGTTGTACCGGTCAATGCCATGTCCCACTGGCTACCCGAAGCGGTTATGTCTATTGAGGATCGGCGGTTCTACAGTCACCCGGGCATTGATCCCCTGGGGCTTTTACGGGCCGTAGTAACCAACTGGCAGGCGGGGCAGACCGTACAGGGTGGCTCCACCATTACGCAGCAAACCGCCAAGAATCTGTTCCTGACCCGCGATCGTACCTTCAAACGCAAGGCCCAGGAGCTGATGCTCGCCCTGTGGCTGGAATGGACGTTTAGCAAGGACCAGATCTTCAGCCTGTACCTGAACCGCGTATATCTGGGTGCCGGCACCTATGGCATGGAGGCTGCCGCCCGAAAATACTTCGGAGTATCCACGCGCCATGTCACACCCTATCAAGCCGCCGTGCTGGCCGGATTACTGAAAGCGCCCTCCCGCTATAACCCTGAAAATAACAAGGCCAATGCCCATGCACGGGCCAGAACTGTCCTCCAGTCCATGGTCGCATCCGGCGTTCTGACACAAGCGCAGGCCGAACACGCCTCGTCTGAAGGGGAACGCTATCTGGCTTCACTGCCACCCCGCAGCCATACCGGGCGGTATTTCAGTGACTTTGTCCTAGATCAACTCGATAACCTGGTCGGTACGGTTGATACTGACCTTGTTGTAAGAACAACGTTCAACAAACAAACCCAGAAGAGTGCAGAGCATGCACTGAACACCGTACTGAACCAGTACGGCGCAACGCGCCACGCCACGCAGGGGGCTGTTGTGGTCATGAGCCCGCATGGGGCCGTACGCGCTATTGTGGGCGGAACGGACTACAGCACCAGTCAGTACAACCGGGCAACACAAGCAACCCGGCAACCCGGATCATCGTTCAAGACATTTGTATATCTCGCGGCTCTGGAACAGGGTCTTTCACCTGATGACATCATTCAGGATGAACCCCTGACGATCCGCAACTGGTCGCCGCAGAACTTTGATCGCCAATTCCGCGGAGATGTTACGGTGCGCGAGGCTGTCGCCCGCTCGATCAATACGGTTGCTGTCCGGGTTGCCATGAAAACAGGCCTACGCACCGTGGCACGCACAGCCCGCCGACTTGGCCTTTCCGTATCCCGTGTCGGGGAAGAAAGCCCGGCCATGGCCCTGGGAACAGAAGACAACACCCTGCTAGCCATGACCGCTGCCTATGCTCCCTTGGCGAATGGAGGCATGGCCGCCTATCCGTATTCCATTATCGATATCACCACACGGGATGGACAAGTCCTTTACGAACGCATCGGAACAGCCGGTACACGCGTCATACGCCCTGATGTTGTGGCGCAGATGAACCAGCTTCTTGGTGGTGTCTTATCTTGGGGAACCGGAAAAGCCGCAACCTTGGACCGACCGGCAGGGGCCAAAACGGGCACCAGCCAGACCTACCGCGATGCGCTTTATCTTGGCTATACCGCAGATTATGTGACCGGCGTCTGGATTGGTAACGACGACAACAGTCCGATGAAACGGGTCACGGGAGGAACCCTGCCTGCACAGGTGTGGAAGCAGGTCATGGAAGACATTCACCGCGGCCTGCCCGCACGCCCGATACCATCGTCAGGATCCTCTTCGGCCCCGGATTATGACCGGGACGAAGCCCCCCCGGCAACGTGGACACCCGCTGATGAGATAGACCGCCTGCAGGACATGTTCGGTCGCCGCTAGAACACCAAGGCTTTCTCAAAAATCGTTGAGACATCTAGGGCAGACAGGGCAGCATCTAGGCGGGCACGAGCGGCCTCTCCTTCGTCTGTCCTGCGGAAACACACGTGCAAGGTCTTGTTCTCAAGAATCCGGCTGTTGAATTCCAGGACATCCCCCTCTGTAATCAGGGATGAGTCTGTTTTCAGCAGATAGGTCATCACGTTATGGTCAACCACAGCAGCCACAACCCTTTTTGCAATAACCTTGCGCAAGTTACTAACGTCATCAATCGCTGTATCCGTACTCAGACGGCCAACAGCCACCCGGGCATCAAAGTCAGCCGTATTAACATAGCCCGAAACAGTGCCAATCGGTACCGATGCAAGATCATCCAGCGTATTCCAGAACAATGGCCTGTCCCTGCGCTGTGCAAACCCTAGGGGACCAATACCAATCGGCTTGCTGAACAGGCACTGACTGTCCAGATCACGGGACATATACTCTGGGAAGTAACCAACATACCCTGGGCTCTCCAAGCCTATACGAACAGCCCGTTGCCAAGGATAGAAGGCTGCGCTGAAGGTATCCCCACCATGCCTAGCTGCCTCTTGCAGTACAACCGCAGCGGCACCGGTACCGGGCAAAGACTCGCCAGTATAGGGAGGCCACTCCAAGGTACTGAGCCGCAGCTCACCGGCATGGGAAACCGAGACCATAAGAAAAAATGCGCAAGACAACAGGGCCATGGCACACGCACAAACGACAAGATAACGCCTAGCCTGTGTCTTGTCCCAACCTCGCTTTCTCATGCGGAACGCATGTCCAGCAAGAACTTCTCGACACAGTCGCGCAGGTTCTCCGTTTCGCTCTTCAGCCCCTCAGCAACACGGTACATGCTGGAAGACATGTCGCCTGTCTTGGCTGCGGCTGTAGACACTTCTCCGATGCGGTCGACAATACTGCGGTTCCCCGCAGCAACGCCGCCCACCGCGCGCGCAATCTCGCGCGTTGCAGCGCCCTGTTCCTCAACAGCCGAAGCAATATTGGCAACAACCGCGTCCACGGAATGAATGGTCCCCACAGCCTGGCGGATGGCCGAGCTGACATCGCCCGATGCTTTCTGGACGGCAGTGATCTGACGGGCAATTTCGTCTGTTGCCCGGGTTGTCTGGTTTGCCAGACTCTTGACCTCGTTGGCAACAACAGCAAACCCCTTGCCGGCCTCACCGGCGCGGGCCGCCTCGATCGTTGCATTCAACGCAAGAAGGTTGGTCTGACTTGCGATATCCGTAATCAGGTTGACAATCTCGCCAATTCGCCCTGTTGCATCTGATAGGATACCCATGGTCTTGGCTGCACCCTCAATCCCCCGTACGGCATCAGCAGTGATATGGGTGCTGTCCTCGACCTGACGGCTGATTTCACCGATGGATGCCCCCAGTTCTTCCGCTGCCGTTGCTACAGCCTCAATATCCAAGGATGCCTGCTCGGCAGAATGATTGACGGCTTGGCTCTCGTCACGGGTACGATCCGCTGCCTGCTGCAGGGTATCAGAGGACCCGAAGACCTCCTCCGCACTGCCTGAAAGGGTCTTCAACATGGAACTGACGGCTGTATCAAAAGCTGCTGTAAGTTTCTCCCGCAGGGCTGTTCTCTGGCGGCGTTGCTCGCGGGCTTCTTCCGCCTCGCGTTCCAGTTCGCGGTTACGCTTCATATTCTGCTGGAATGTCCCGACGGCACCCGCAATGGAGCCAATTTCATCGGTACGCTCCTTATGGGGAACCTCAACATCCAGTCGATCGGCCGCCAGCTCATCGATAACAGCAGCAATATCAACCAAGGGCCGGGTGATTTGCCGAATGATGGCAAAGAGAATAACAACTAGAATCAGGTTGCTGAGTATAATGATCACAACACCGGAAAAGATCGCACTCTGGCGGGCTGCTTGCTTGGAATGGTCGCTAACAACGATATGCAGGGTGGCAATCTGCTTGTCTTCCCGAACAATCGGCTGGTGGGTCATGGAGACGCTGGATGGCAAAGCATCCTGTTCCAAGGTTGTATAGTCTATATCTCCGGCCATTTTCTTGCTGAGAGCCTTGCCCGTATCATCCGTGACCCAAGCAGCCTCAAAATCCGGATCCGCAGCAAGAGCGTTGGTCAACTGCTGTAGAACCTCAAGATTGAAATCCCAGATCGGCTGAACCATGGCCGCAGCCTGAAGATTAGCAACCAGAGAAGCACGGGTATCCACAGCCTTGCCCATCAAACGGTCTGTTACAATGACGCTGGCAACGGTTGAAATAATCAGGAACCCCGAAACCACGGAAGCAATCACGGCAATCAGCTTCACAGCGATTGTCGTTTTCTTTGGATGCTCGGACATGGTTTACTCCTGTCAGGACACCTGTAACGTCATTCCTCATGTACCGCCCAAAAGGCTCACGCCCTGTTCCTCACCCTGTCGCTAGGACAAAAGGCAATACAAACAGGGACAAGGGTACAAGCGACCCACCCGACCATAAACCGGGGCAGAATCACTATACCTGCAAAATAAAACACAAGCCCCGCTGATACCCGGGTTCCGTAACCCTTTCAGGGCCAAAAAAGCAGAAAAGCCGTGTTCCTGCCGGAAAGGCGGGAACACGGCTTTGACCGGGCGGAAAACTCCACGGACACAGACCGGTCATCAATCGGTCAGATCATCCCAAAGTTCCCGGATCCTGCGAAAGAATCCTGTGCTCTCTGGGCTGGTCTCGCCCCCACCCGCTTCATCAAAGCGGCGCAGCAGGTCTTTCTGCTCATCGGTCAGGTTTACAGGGGTTTCAACTTGGGCATGAACAATCATATCCCCACGTTTTGGGCTGCGTAGGACACTCATCCCCTTGTTACGCAGCCGGAACTGATTACCGGACTGGGTTCCGGCCGGAATCGTAACCCGTGCGCGGCTGCCATCAATAGAAGGAACCTCTATGCTGCCACCCAGAGCAGCCGTTGTCATGGTGATCGGCACCCTGCAGTAGATATCGGCACCCTCGCGCTGGAAGATACGATGTGGACGAATACTCAGGAAAATATAAAGATCCCCCGCCGGGGCGCCCAGCATCCCGGCTTCACCTTCACCCGACAACCGAATGCGCGTTCCATCCTCGACACCCGGTGGAATCTTAACCTCAAGGGTACGCTCCCGATTTTCGCGCCCGGAACCACGGCAGGAAGAACAAGGATCAGTGATAGTCTTTCCCCGCCCATGACACGACGAACACGTTCTCTCAACCAAGAACATGCCCTGCTGGACCCGTATACGCCCCTGACCACGACATGTGGAGCACGTTGTCGGTGTTGTTCCCGGCTTGGCACCACTGCCTTTGCAGGTTCCACAGGACGTTGCCGTGGAAAGAGTGACCGTAGCGGTCTTGCCTAGGAAAGCCTCTTCCAAGGTTATCGACATGTCATAGCGGACATCAGCGCCGCGGGAAGGCCCCCCCCGCTGACGACCGGCAAAGTTACCGAAAACTTCATCGATAATGTCGGCAAAGCCGCCACCAAAATCAAAACCACCGAAGCCGGACGCACCGCCTCCACCCTGTGAGAAGGCGTCATGACCAAAGCGATCATACGCTGCACGTTTCTGGGTATCCTGTAGCACTTCGTAAGCTTCGGTCAGCTCACGAAAAGACTCTGCAGCCTTGTCGTCACCCGGGAATAAGTCAGGGTGGCAGTCTTTAGCCCGCAACCGATAGGCCTTCTTTATTGCCCCGGCATCCGCATCTTGGCTGACGCCAAGAACTTCGTAATAATCCCTTTTGCTGCTCATTGGCTCGCCCTGTACAGGGACGACCGCCCCGCACACAAAACAGCCACTGGGGCGTGTGCGGGGCGGTCGAAGTCACTCCATAACGGCTGACGCCGCTTCATTATGTCGGAAATCCCGAATTCAGAGGCATAGCCTTACTTGCCCTTTGAGTCGTCCACTTCCTCAAAATCGGCATCGACAACACCGTCATCCTTCTGGCCCGCAGCAGCACCTTCGGCACCACCAGAAGACGCCTGCTGGGCTTTGTACATGGCCTCACCCAGCTTCATGGAAGATTGCATAAGGGCCTCTGTTGCGGCCTTAAGCGCCGCAGCATCATCACCATCAAGAACGGCACGCACCGCAGCAATATCGGCCTCAATCTGGGACCGCAGGGAAGCATCAATCTTGTCGCCATGTTCTTTCAGGTCTTTGTCAACCTGATGGATCAAGCCATCGGCATGATTACGGGCATCAATAACCTCACGGCGCTTCTTGTCGGCCTCTGCATTTGCCTCGGCTTCCTTGACCATGCGCTCTATCTCACTTTCCGACAAACCGCCGGAGGCCTGGATACGAATCACATGCTCCTTGCCGGTTGCCTTGTCTTTGGCGGAAACATTGACAATACCGTTGGCATCAATGTCAAACGTGACCTCGATCTGCGGCACACCACGTGGTGCAGCAGGAATACCAACCAAGTCAAACTGACCCAGCATCTTGTTGTCAGCCGCCATTTCACGCTCACCTTGGAACACGCGAATAGTCACGGCATTCTGATTGTCCTCGGCTGTAGAGAACGTCTGGGACTTCCGGGTTGGAACCGTGGTGTTCCGATCAATCAGGCGGGTAAATACACCACCCAACGTTTCAATCCCCAAAGACAGCGGGGTCACATCCAGAAGAAGAACGTCCTTGACCTCACCCTTCAGGACACCACCCTGAATGGCCGCACCGATGGCAACGACCTCATCAGGGTTTACGCCCTTGTGCGGCTTGCGACCGAAGAAGCGCTCCACCACTTCCTGCACCTTCGGCATACGGGTCATACCACCGACCAAAATAACTTCGGCAATGTCACCAGCTTTCAGGTCAGCATCAGCCAGCGCCTTGCGGCAAGGCTCTATGGTCCGCTCGATCAGGTCTTCAACAAGGGATTCCAGCTTGGAACGAGTCAACTTGACATTCAGATGCTTCGGACCACTGGCATCAGCGGTAATGAAAGGCAGGTTCACTTCAGTCTGCGCCGTTGACGAAAGCTCTATTTTTGCTTTCTCGGCGGCTTCCTTCAAACGCTGGAGAGCCAAACGATCCTGACGCAAGTCAATGCCCTGCTCTTTTTTGAATTCGTCTGCCAGATAACCGATGATCCGGGCATCGAAGTCTTCACCGCCCAAGAACGTATCACCGTTGGTGGACTTGACCTCGAAAACACCGTCGCCGATTTCCAGAATGGAAACGTCAAATGTTCCACCGCCTAGGTCATACACAACAACCGTACCAGCTTCCTTGCGGTCCAGACCATAGGCAAGAGCAGCAGCTGTCGGCTCGTTGATGATACGCAGAACTTCAAGGCCGGCCAAAACCCCGGCATCCTTGGTAGCCTGACGCTGAGAGTCATTGAAATAGGCCGGAACCGTAATAACAGCCTGCGTAACGGCCGTCCCGAGATAGCTCTCGGCCGTTTCCTTCATCTTGCGCAGAACGCTGGACGAAATTTCACTTGGAGCTCTTTTCTTCCCACGCACATCAACCCATGCATCACCGTTGTTGCCCTCAACGATATCGTAGGGGACAAGCTCTTGGTCTTTCTTGACTGCCGGATCGCTGAAGCGACGGCCAATCAGACGCTTGATGGCAAACAGTGTATTTTCAGGATTGGTTACAGCCTGACGTTTGGCCGGCTGACCGACCAGAATTTCACCATCCTCGGCAAAGGCGACCATGGACGGCGTGGTACGGTTACCTTCTGCATTCTCGAGAACACGGGCTTCTTTCCCGTCCATAATGGCAACACAAGAATTGGTGGTGCCGAGGTCGATACCAATGACCTTGCTCATCGCAATACCTCTTTCTGTGGCAAACTTCACCGGACCCTTTTTTCGGCGTCCCCGAAGTCCCCTTTGGGTTCTGAAAACGGCAGGACCATCGCCCGGATGGCCCCGAATGATCATTTATATAGGGCGACAGACCAGCGTTTGCAACGCCCCCTGTGACAACCCGCAACATTTTAGCACTTCAATACCGGATGTGCAAAGAGGGCTACCAGAATACCCCGATACAGCAGCCCCATAGGTAGCGGGCGGTCATTGACAGGGACATAAAGACAATCAAGGGGCGTATCAAGCGCACACCCCCGCGTGCCACAGCCATGCTCCCCAGACTGGCCCCACAGGCCTGCCCCAGAATCATGACAGCCCCGATCGACCAGACAACCTTCCCCCCAACAACAAAAGCCCCCAAAGCCGCCATGTTGCTTGCAAGATTGAAGGCCTTGGCATGGGCCGTGGCCTGCACCAGATGTTGCCCACGCAGACCAACGCCGGCCAAGGAAAAGAAAGACCCCGTCCCCGGCCCGAACATGCCGTCGTAAAGCCCGATGGCGGGAACAACACCAAATCGGTAGACACCCCGCCCGATGCGGGGCTGACACTCCACATCTCCGGCAGAGGGAACCAGGACGAAGTACACGGCGATACCAACCAGAACAACCGGGACAATATGATCAAGAGATCGGACATCCAGAACCTGCACCAAGGTGGCACCGGTCGCCGAACCCACCAATGATGCCAGAAAAGGGGTTCGTATATCCTGAAACCGGAGCAAACCAAGACGAGCCATTCCAACGGTTGCTGTCAGGGTGCCAGCCGATGACTGGAGCTTGTTCGTCGCCAAGGCTTGCACCGGAGGCACACCGGCAAGAAGAAGGGCCGGAACAGTCAACAACCCACCGCCACCAGCCAGTGTATCCAGAAAGCCCGCCCCCACTGCAACAAGAGCAAGGACAATCAAAACATGGGCTTCCAGTTCCAATACAGCCGTCCCTGACATGAATACCAACCATGTTCCAGCATACCCAAGCACGAAACCTGTGTCGCGGGGTTTCATCCTGAGAGACAAGGCGCTATATCAAGCCTGTCTCCGGCAGGAGGCCAGAATGACAACAGCAGCGGCGTGGATACAGGATAATGGGTGCAAACCTGACAATGGATGAACTGGTGGAGAACTTCTCCTTGTTCGACGACTGGGAAGACCGCTACCGCTACATCATCGATCTGGGACGCACACTGGAACCCTTCCCCGAAGAAAGCCGAACCCGCGAAAACAAGGTGGAAGGATGCATCAGCCAAGTCTGGCTGACCCACCGGATCGAGCGTATCGGCAAGGAAGAGCATCTGTTTTTCACGGCAGACAGTGACGCCCACATCGTCAAAGGTCTTCTGGCTGTTCTGCTTGCCTTGTTCTCGGGCCGGACACCCAAGGATATCCTGTCCATTGATGCAGATGCCCAGCTTGCGCGGCTGGAACTGGATCAGCACATCAGCCCGAACCGCCGGAATGGCGTCGCATCCGTTGTTCAGGTCGTTCGATCCGTAGCACGTGACCGGATCGAGAAGACAGGGGATGAATCGCATTATTCCTGAAGCAAGGTACATTTGCAGGCCTAGAAACGCACCAGAACCGTAAAGTCACCCGATGTATACCCTTGGGCAATGCGAACATCAGCACCGGGGAAGAGGCGCACAGCACGGCTCTTCTCCGTATCCGGGTCACTGTACCACAAGGTCTGACATGCAGCAGAACGCCGTCCGTCCAGGATATTGAAGGACAAACCGCGCCGGGATACACGGGCCATGGCCAGGCACAAGGCCTCGACCCACGCCTCCCAATCCTGGCTGTCCATATCCAGGCGCAGCCCGAACACACCGGATGCAACGGTATAATCAGCCATAAAGGATGGAACAGCTGAACGGATAAACCGAGCCTTGGGATGCGAAATACGGCGACAGGCTGCATCCAGCATCTCGGAACTAATGTCGTACCCGGTGTAAGAACCACCAAGAACCCGCCATCGCCATCCTAACCAGAGCCACAGCGCACCATACCCGCAGCCAACATCATTCAGGCTGATCCCGCGACGCCAGCGATCTGAGCCCATAATTGACAAAAGAGCACGAAACCTGGCCGCTTGATGGCGACGACCACGCCACAAGACCGCCTCGGGAACAGGACCGGACTGCCTAAGCGTGAAATCATAGCTCCCGGCGATTCGCTCCAGAACCGTCGGGTAGCCGTCTGCAGAAAGGGCTCCAGAGCCGGACTGCGGTATATCCGGATTCGTATCCTTCACCCGTTTATCATGCCATGCCTTGAAACCAGAAACCAGCCAACACCCTGCATTTTAAGGTGCTTTTCTCTCTTCCCCTTGACGGACACTTCATCTGTGCCGAAATTAAGGGCAAGGAGATGCCACACACATGGATCTCTGAGGCCGGGTGCCGGAATTCCGGGCCCAATGCTAATGCGGGACACGCTCGAAAGGAGGTTCCCTTGACACGTCTGTCTGTTTTCAACAGCCCGCTTCTGCTTGGCTTTGACCATGTAGAACGCGTTCTTGACCGTGTTGCCAAAAGCTCGGCAGAGGGCTACCCACCCTATAATATCGAGCAAACTGGCGAACACTGCCTGCGCATCACCTTGGCCGTGGCCGGCTTCCGCGAGGAAGACCTCTCTGTCACAACAGAGGACAACCAGCTTGTTATCCGGGGGCGCCAATCCGCAGATGACGGGAATCGTATATTTCTGCACCGTGGCATCGCCTCACGCCAGTTCCAGCGCAGCTTTGTCCTGGCTGAAGGCATAGAGGTGATTGGCGCTTATATGGATAACGGACTGCTGCATATCGATCTCCAGCGCCCCGTTCCGGAGCCGGTTGTACGCCAGATCAAGATTGGAAGCGGCAACCGGGATCGCAGCAACCAAGCACCGCAGACGCAGACAATCGACCTTGCCCCCCAGCCCCGCAAGGATCGCTGAAAGCAGGAGATTGGCCATGAGTAACGACCGCCATCATAAACAAGACACAGAACAATCGGGATCACCAGAAACTGGTATATTCCCCGGCAAGCCGGTTTATATCCGCTCCATCGAAGTATCCGGACGTCCCCTATGGGCTGTATTCAGCGACGAAGGAGAACACTTGGGCTTGGCGACAAGCCGGGCTGTAGCCTTTGCCGCTGCTGTCCAGAACGATATGCAACCACAAAGCGTCCATTGATCAAAGCCCACACAACTCGAAGCATAGGACGGGCTGTATAGCCAAACCACCGGAACAATCGAACTGGAACCATGCGGATTCGCCCGGTACAGGGAAATACTCCTCTCGTTAACACTGGAACTCAACACATATACAATGTTAGGATGCAAAGGTCTCGACGCCCCTGAATGGAGCCCGTGATGTTTGGCCCTGACCCCTTTATGCGCGAAGCCCTGTCCATCTTGTCCGGAGCCGCGACGTGGCATGAGTTCCGGTCTAGCTTGGTCGAGCGCGGCCTAGACAAACGGCTTGACCCGGATGCCATGATGCTTCTGATCACAGCTTGGAATATGGGACAGGCACAGAAACTGACCGATGCTGCGCTGATCGAGGAACTGGACTTCTGGGCCTCTGGGGGAAGTTTCAAAACCCATTTGAATGGCTGGCAGGCCATCTCACCCGCAGCCTTGGTCGAAGAGGCCGGACGTAGAGGATGGTTTACGAAACGCATGACCAGCAGTGCCGTTGTCAATCCGCCGGATCACTCCCCGATCGTCATCCGCAGCCTAGATACCATTGCAGTTCCACCACCGACCTGAGCATTACCGCCAAGAGGCGATGATGTTAAGAAAAATCTTCCTTAAATTGTTAATCTATATCGACTTTCAGGCAATGAGCTTGCCTGCGCTCTTCCAAGCCACGCGGTGATATTGATGCAACACACAGATTTATAAGTATATTTTTAATATTTTCTGTTGCCCGAAGCATAACTCGGTGACAGGATGTCAGCATAAGAACGTGCATACGTACATAGTATACACGCAAAGAACAAACAAAATGCGCTGACTAACCCGATGAAACAAGGACAGGATCCATGGCTCGCAGGCTGCCACCTCTGAACGCACTGCGAGCCTTTGAAGCGGCAGCGCGGCTGGGAAGTTTTGCCCGTGCCGGACAGGAACTGCATGTAACGCCAACAGCAATCAGCCATCAGGTCAGAGGGCTCGAGGATTTTCTTGGAATCAGCTTGTTCGAACGCATGCCACGTGGACTGCGCCTGACAGAAAAAGGGCGCGCCTATCTGCCCGAACTGACCCGTGGTTTTGATCTTCTGTCACGAGCGGGAGAATACCTGCATACAAGCGGCCTGAAAGGCCAATTGACCGTTACGGTACCGGCCGACATGGCGCGACACTGGCTTGTTCCGCGTCTTGCAGATTTTCGTCGCCGTTGGCCCGGCATCGAACTTCATCTGTTGACAGGAGATATAAAGTCAACAGCCCATGCAGAAAGCCCCGCCCTTGGCATCTGCTGCGGACAGGGAACCTGGCCAGGATTGCGTTCCACCTTTCTGATGAACGAACAAATCCTTCCGGCGGCCGCACCTGTACTTGCTGATAATGGACACCCCCTGAATGACTGGGCAGACTTGGAGTACCATACACTTCTGCATGACACGGGAGGCGCCCCCCGTGAACCATGGCTGCAGTGGAAGCCTTGGCTTGACATGGCCTGTATCCGTGCAGCCGACCTGCGACAGGGCATATACTTCACAGACAGCACAGCCCTGACCATGGCCGCGCTCAGGGGGCTGGGTGTTATGCTGGCTAGCACAGTCCTAACATCTGAACCACTGCGCAGCGGAAAACTGGTACCCCTTTTTGGCGTTTCGCGTCCCGTCAATAATGCGTATTACATCGTTACATCCGGCGCACAACAGATTGCGCCTGCACAGGCCGTCTTCGCGCAATGGCTTCTGGAAATAACCCGATCTGATTGCGTGGAGTTGGAGATACGGGAGCGCACGGTTCCAGCCTGAAGCTGGTCAGGCGTCTTCGATTGACTGGCGTACAGCGACGGCTGCAATCCAAGGACACAAGGCGAAAGCCCCACAAAGCAAGGACCCCAGCATCAGCAAGGGCGACAGAGACGGTTGGCCAACCAGCACCGTATCAACAGCCGCAACACCAAACACCAAGACGGGGACGTACAGCGGCAGCACTAGGAGCGACAGCAGAACACCGCCACGTCGAGCTCCTAGGGTCAAGGCAGCACCAACCATTCCAATCAGCGAAAGAATGGGGGTTCCCAACATCATAGCCAAGAGCAGCATACCCAAGGCTGCCCCATCAAGGCCCAACAACAGAGCCAATAAAGGCGTCACAGCTACCAGTGGAAGCCCGGTTGTGAGCCAATGCGCCAAAGCCTTGACCAAGACAAGAAGTGACAGGGGTACGGGGGAGAGGATTAACAGCTCCAGTGAGCCATCATCATGATCACCCGAGAACAAGCGATCCAGTGACAGCATCGATGCCAACAGCGCCACCACCCACAAAATACCGGGGGCAACACGCGCCAGAAGATTAGCTTCCGGCCCCAAACCAAAGGGAAACAGAACGACGGTCAGCACAAAAAAGACAATAACCGTCACGCTCTCGGTTCCCTGACGAATAGCCAACCGAACATCACGACACAGGACGGGCCACAACCGACTCATCGCAACACCTCTGGATCGTCATGCCGTGCAACCAGGCTTGGGGCATAGTCATCTAGGCGAATGACATGGGCACCGGGCACATCAAGTTCAGTATGTGTCGACAAGACAATCGCCCCACCGCGTGCACGATGAGCCGCGATAATCTCCTCTAGGATATGAACAGCACCGGCATCAAGGGCTGTGGCCGGCTCATCCATCAACCAGAGCGGAGCAGACGACAGAACCAGCGGCATCATGGCAACACGGCGACGCTGGCCGGCCGACAGGAAACGCCCTGGCAAATCCAGAAGGTGTGAAATACCCATATAGAGAGCCATTGAGTCCACAGATGGTACCGTCACCACCGGCTCGCCCAACAAACGGCACCAGAACATAATGTTCTCGCGCACAGTCAGGGCCGGCTTCAAAGCATCAAGATGACCAAGATAACGAATAACAGAGTGAGAACTATTCCTGTCCTGCCCAGCTTGGCCCCACTCTAGGCAACCACTGACAGGAGGAAGAAACCCGGCCAACATCCTGAGCAAGCTCGACTTCCCGGATCCATTTGGCCCCAGCAAAAAGACCGCATCACCGGACGTGACATGAATATCAAGATGATGGAACACCATACGCCCACCCCGCTGGCAGGCCAAAGCCTTCCCCCTTACGTCCAAGGCCGGAAACGGAGGGCGCGACACATGAAAGTCAGGTGGTAAAGCATGACGGCTCATAGGACCGGACCATACCAGAAAGCCGGCAACAAAAATGAAAAAACAAACAGAACCGGCAAAGGAAAGCGCCGTATCTGTTGTGAAGGTCAGAAACCAACCTTCACAACAAACACAGCACAGAAAAACTCAGGCCCTCACCCCATACAACAACCACTTACAGATAGGGTGTGTGATGCAAGACAGCAGGGTCATCGACATAGGAATCACCAAAACCGCCAAGCGCATCACTGTCCAGCGCCGCCAAGGATGAACTGTCACCCGCCATACTACCTCCCGCAAAGGACGAATGTGAATCGTCTGCGATATAAGCCAGCTGTTCATCTGGCTTGACATCGCTTTTACCCTGCGCACTGGCTGGTGAAAGATAATGATCCCAGGCAAGGGGCCGGCTCTCGGCATCACGGTTTTCGTCCGCTTCTTCCCGTGCCGGAGACATCTCATAACTCTCGTCCAGAGATCTCTTCCTTCTGGAAACCGTTGATGAAGACGTTGTCTCCTCCCGAACCGTTATCGTTTTTTCAACGGTATAAGCACGGTTGGAGGCATCATTCCCTTCCTGCGAAGCAACCCGATACCGAACCTGACCAGATCCTTCAAGATAGAGATGTGGCCCCCAACCAGAGCCAATCTCTGTCCACCCATCAGAAATTTCTTGGCCAAGCTTCTCAAAGCTACCATTACGGACATAACCAATGCTCACGCCATCACCAAGCTTGAAGTGCAAAAACAGTTGCTCGGATCCATCGGTATCTGCTGAAGGAACATTGTTGAACACATCGCCTATCGCAATGGGCGTAGCCGCAGATCGAACTGTCACATCTGTGGGTGCAAAGTCAGGAATATCCGCAACCGGCTTTACCGTAACCTCGACCGTGGCATCGCGGCTTGTGCTAGTCGACGAAGTCCCCGTCTCCGTCGACGTCCCCGTGACCTTTACGGCAAACGTGCCGCTCCAATGCGCAGGCGGGCGCACCGCAAGCTTAGAAACCTTGTCGTCAGCAACAGCATAGCTCCCGTCCGGACTGGGCCCCGTCTCCAGCGCCGTAAATACACCCCCGACCAGCGTCCCGAGGACTGCACCCGTCGGCAAACCGGACACACTCACCGAAAGTGTCTCGGACCCATCCTTGTCAACAAGGGAAACAGACTGGATCCCAAGGGAAACCACCCTGTCCTCATCAGTTTTCACGACTCCCAATCCAACATCCAGGCTCGGCTTATCTGCCACCTGTTCGATGTGAACCTGTATTGTGTCTTGAACAGCTTCTACAGCACCAGCTTCTTTACTACCCGGGCGGTACTTCTTTTCACGGGCCTCGGCCACAACCGTCAAGGTAACATCACCACCAAAATGAGGGGCCGGGCGCAAATAAACGCCTTTCTGTAAAGCATCGGCATTCAGAACCCACTGCCCATTGTTCATGTTACCGGGAAGTGCACTACCCTTATCATCGACCAGTATACCAACGGACTTACCATTCTTGAGCAAGCCACCAACAATAACAGAGAGGATTTCAGATCCGTCATTGTCTCCTAAACGTGCATTGATCTTCAAAGGAATCAATTCAGGCTTGCCAGTACCATCATGCTCTGTGCCTGAAAGAGGTTCCGTGGGCACGACAAGCGTCGGTGTATCAGCAACCGGAGCGACAGAGGTCAGCACCGACAGCGATGTCTCTTTCTCCTCATCACCATCCCCGGTTCTCGCCTTGACCACAAAGGAGACAAACCCAGAGAAATCTGCAGCAGGCTTTATGCCCAAACCTTTCAGCTGCTTAAGCGAGAGGTTACGAACATCCACAGCGTTCCCAGTCTCGTCGACGAACGTAACCTTGCTGTAATCATCGTTCATTTCAAGTGACAGGGAGCGAATCTCCTCGGATGAGTCCAGCTTTTTGGCATCAAGACCCAAGGGAATGAATGCGTCACCTTCCTTACCGGCAGAAGGATTGGCTGACAGTTCAACGCCATCTACAACCGGCTTGATATCAAACTCTACGACCTGCCGGGTTTTTATCGGTTGACGACCTGCAATTGTCACAACCCCTTCAACGTATATCGGCAGAGAACCCGCATAATGTTCCGCCTCCTTGACAGAGGGATCACGGATCACAGAAAGGTGTGACAGGTCACCGCCCGGTACAACATAGGACGTGTAGCCGGGATTCTCTCCCTCTTCCGTGAATGCCGGCAGCCCCTTCTGCTCCGCGTCATAGGGCTTCACCCCTGACAAGGGTATATGGCCTGCCAGCAGAAAGCCCTTGGGCACCAAGATCACAGCACTCAACGAGGTGTAAGCAGGCAAAGGCTCGCCAGTAGTAGCAACGACAGATACCCCTGACAACGATAGGGGGCTATCTTCTGTTCCGCTTAGAACAGTCTTGCCATCACTGAACTTAACCAGCGGCTTGGGATCCGGCATCGCCTCTAGAGCATCTGGTTCTGGCCGTAACTTGTTGTTCTCAAGGCTACCATCACCCCCACGGCCAGAAGACATCTGTGATTCGGGGACCTCTCCGGTAGTCCGCCACTTCACGACAATATCAGATCCCCGAACCCGTTTGACCGCATCAGCGGAAGTTCCCTTCGTCTCGACTGCAATGGCCTCAACCTGCAGATTCAGGGTCTCATCGCCTGCAGCCAAACCATGCGGTGCCCAAACCCGGATAGCCCCGACAGGAATAGAACCATTACCAGAATCGCGCAGACCATCAATGACCTGTGCATCCAGGAACCAGCTCCCCTCACCATTGTCGTGACCAATCACCTTATCGTTTCTGTCCAGAAGAACAACGCCGGGCTTCATACCAGAGATGACAAGGTGAACAGCTTCAGAGCCGTCAGACGCATAAATATCGCCATTATGCCCGACAACAGGCCCCTCTTTCCTTATTACAGAATCGGTAGGTGTTACTTGGCTCGCCTCACCGCTGCGCAGAACGACAGCTAAATCAGCAGCATGCCCAACAACAGGTAACATTGCCTTGGATTTGTCTGCCTGGGACACCTCGACAACGGGCGCATCAGCCACGGGGTCAACCTTCAAGGTCCGCTTCAGCGCAAATGTCTGACGCGCACCACCCTTGTCCGGGTCTCCGTCATCCAGCGTGAAAGACAAGGCATAGGGAATATCATCCCCGCCAAGATCGGCACGACCGTCTTCAGGGACAAAAACAAGTTCATGGAAAGAAACTAGGTTACTGTCCTTGGTATCATCGACGACATAGCCCTTGCTTGCCCTATCCCAGACCAGAGTCTCCTCGACACCATCTTCTGTCCTTGCCTTGACTGTGAATCCCTTCATATACGTTGTGAGAGAGACAGCCGAAACCTTCTCGGAAGCATCAGAGTCCCGTGGAGTAGCCCTCAACGGAATAACGACGTTCCCATCTTCCCGGGCATTCTCAGGCAATGGCAAAAATGACTCCGCCAGATCCTTGTTAACAACGAGTTCTTCTCTGACAGCGGGCTTGGGCAAGAGAGTTTGGCCAGCAACGGGGCCAAGGGCGACGGGACCACCCTCCTGTAGCACCAATTCAACGGCTTTAGGGACAGGCGCTTGAAGAGGAACATCGGGCACAGGCTCTACCATCACCTGAAGGGTATGTGACTCAACCCGGACATCGCCTTCACGCTCTGTAAAGACAGCCTGCACCGGAATTGAGACAACCCCGGATGCATCAGGTCCCAAGAGAAGCGAAAGACTACCCAGAGCATCTTTCCCAACCGCAAAATGATGTGGTTGACCGGGCAAGGCCACCAGATCCGAAGACCCACCGGTAAACAGAGTATAATCCGGATAATCCCGGGCGACCCCGGATAAATCCAGCTGATAGCTGACCCCTTCGGACGCATCCGTATCACGGGAGCTTACCTGGTCCAGTTGCAGAGGCACACGCAGGTCCTCTTTACCGGTACGGCTGTATACGTGTCTCGTATTCCCGGTACCATCCGCAACACCACGAACAGAAACACGAACAGAAGACTCAACCTCGCTGTACTCTCTGGTATCCTTTTCTGCCGACCGGATAACGGCCTTCAGTTCAAAGTCCTCATCAGAGTTTGCAGGTGCCTTCACCCTCAGGCTTCTATGCTCTTCACCAGAAAGCTGCAGAAGGCTGGCAGGACCTTCCATAACAGCCTCGTGCTCTTTTTTATCCTTCAGATAACGAACAGATGTATCAGCCGGGAATCCAGACAAAGTAACCGAAAGGGTTTCGGATCCGTCTTTGTCCGGACTTGACCAGGACAACCCAAGAGGTATCCAAGTGTCTTCATCGCCAGAAACATGCACCCGATCATTGTCCGGCGTATCCGGGACAGGCTTCACAGCAAACGGAAACGATCCTAAGTATGCCCAGCCAGAGCTGTCTGGATGACGACTGTCAGATTCCTTGGCAATCTGCCGCGCGTCACTCATATAAGACGAGACCTTGATCTCTTGCCCCCCCGGCAAGGCGGCGTGATCAGACAGCACCCAAGAAAGACCCTGAATACTGACATGGCCAGAATCAGACTTACCAAGGCCATCAGGCACCCTCCAGTCAATCACACCACGACGTGGTTGAATGACATCAGAAGATCCCGGAGGACGCAGGGCAACGCCATCGGGCACATTGCTAAAACGCAACCAATCGACTCTCTCCGAACCATCCTTGTCTTTCAAATCCAATGAAAGACCAAAGGCAAAGGCATTGATACCGTTTTCATCTTCGTTCCCACCTACCGAGGAAGGAAGATAAGATTTCTCAATACCATCATAGCGAGGCAATACATCAAGATGGCCATGCACGATAACCTGTTTGGCAATACGCCCTTTCACAGGCAACAAAGTAAGGCCGAAGGCAACATCAAGATCCACATTTTCCACATCGTGCTTCGGCGTCTTTACTGACATGCCTTGGATGCGGACATTCCCATCACCCTCACGAATGATGTTCGTATGTGGAACATCGAGCTTATACTTGTAAGTAATGCTATCAAATTGATAACGACCCTCCGTCGGTTTGGTGAATGCTCCGTTATCAGTCGTCTTCCACTGGCTATTCGCCATATCTGGATCATTGGAATAAATAGTAACATGGTCCACAGAGTAATCTGAATTCAAAGACTTGAATGCCGGACTCCACTTGAACTCTGCATCCTCCGTTGCTGCCATTTCATGGCCCGAAGCCTCAACCCGCACATCCAACGAGGGGGTTATAACCTTCAACTTGGCAGACTGGGTACGTTTCGCACTCAGTCCCTCTTCTTTCCATTCGACAGCAACATCCAGCTGTTTGAAAACCCGCCTCGTACCCGGGGGCACCAAATACAGGTTATCAAGCTGCATGGATCCAGAGGAATGCCGTGGCACAGAATAGCTGATGGAACCATCATGTGATGGACTCCAGCTTTCACGTGTATTGGCATCGTGCAGTGTCCAACCTTGAAGGTTCTTGAACAGGATCTGAGTAACCTGCTCTGACCCATCCCTGTCCTCCAAAGAGAAGGCCATGCGCAAAGGAATACTCCGATCCGGGTGGCTAGCTGTTCTCGTGCCATGGGCAAGTTCAAAATTGAGACTATCAACAACAGGCGTCACCGTCACCGGGACCGGGACCTCAACGGTTTTCTCAACGGCCGTGCCACCGCCCTCCGGCGTGTCAACAACCGTCGCCTTGACATTCGCCGTAAAAGCGCCGCTCCCGTGCGCCGGAACCTGCAGCGAAAGTTTGGAGACATCAACCGAACCCGGGTCAGGAGCAGTGACCCTCAAGACACCAGACTCAGAGTGCTTCGACACCACAGTGCCGTCGTACACAAGGCTGAACCCGTCCGGAACACCGGAAACCTCAACCCGGCTCACACGCTCCGAGCCGTCAGGCTTCCCAAGAACCAGCCCAAGCCCAACCGTCTGAACCACATTCGTCTCCGCACGCGAAAGCGGGCTGACAGTCTCGAATGCCGTATCAACAACAGGCGTCACATTGACCTTTACAGCGGCTGTGCTGACGGCAGACGATGGAGCACCCGTCTCTGTCGACGTCGCCGTGACCGTCGCCGTAAAAGCGCCGCTCCAATGCGCAGGCGGGCGCACCGCAAGCGTCGTATAGTCCGTGGTACCCGGAACAACGAGGACCGTGCCTTCATCGGCGGATATCAGATCACCCCCGGAGCCTGCCTTCAGCGCCGTAAACACACCCCCGACCAGCGTCCCGAGGACCGCATCCGTCGGCAAACCGGACACACTCACCGAAAGTGTCTCGGACGTGTCAACAAGGTCTACCGACTGGATCCCAAGGGAAACCGCCGTGTCCTCTTTCGTCGTCACAGAACCGGTCCCGACAGCAAGTGTCGGTAAATCCGAAACAGGCGTCACCGTCACCGGGACCGGAACCTCAACGGTTTTCTCAACGGCCGTGCCACCGCCCTCCGGCGTGTCAACAACCGTCGCCTTGACCTGCAGCGAAACGTCACCCGTGGTGCTCCCGTGCGCCGGAACCTGCAGCGAAAGTTTGGAGACATCAACCGAACCCGGGTCAGGAGCAGTGACCCTCAAGACACCAGACTTAGGGTCCTTCAACACCACAGTGCCGTCGTACACAAGGCTGAACCCGTCCGGAACACCGGAAACCTCAACCAGGCTCACACGCTCCGAGCCGTCAGGCTTCCCAAGAGCCAGCCCAAGCCCAACCGTCTGAACCACATTCGTCTCCGCACGCGAAAGCGGGCTGACAGTCTCGAATGCCGTATCAACAACAGGCGTCACATTGACCTTTACAGCGGCTGTGCTGACGGCAGACGATGGAGCACCCGTCTCTGTCGACGTCGCCGTGACCGTCGCCGTAAAAGCGCCGCTCCAATGCGCAGGCGGGCGCACCGCAAGCGTCGTATAGTCCGTGGTACCCGGAACAACGAGGACCGTGCCTTCATCGGCGGATATCAGATCACCCCCGGAGCCTGCCTTCAGCGCCGTAAACACACCCCCGACCAGCGTCCCGAGGACCGCATCCGTCGGCAAACCGGACACACTCACCGAAAGTGTCTCGGACGTGTCAACAAGGTCTACCGACTGGATCCCAAGGGAAACCGCCGTGTCCTCTTTCGTCGTCACAGAACCGGTCCCGACAGCAAGTGTCGGTAAATCCGAAACAGGCGTCACCGTCACCGGGACCGGAACCTCAACGGTTTTCTCAACGGCCGTGCCACCGCCCTCCGGCGTGTCAACAACCGTCGCCTTGACCTGCAGCGAAACGTCACCCGTGGTGCTCCCGTGCGCCGGAACCTGCAGCGAAAGTTTGGAGACATCAACCGAACCCGGGTCAGGAGCAGTGACCCTCAAGACACCAGACTTAGGGTCCTTCAACACCACAGTGCCGTCGTACACAAGGCTGAACCCGTCCGGAACACCGGAAACCTCAACCAGGCTCACACGCTCCGAGCCGTCAGGCTTCCCAAGAGCCAGCCCAAGCCCAACCGTCTGAACCACATTCGTCTCCGCACGCGAAAGCGGGCTGACAGTCTCGAATGCCGTATCAACAACAGGCGTCACATTGACCTTTACAGCGGCTGTGCTGACGGCAGACGATGGAGCACCCGTCTCTGTCGACGTCGCCGTGACCGTCGCCGTAAAAGCGCCGCTCCAATGCGCAGGCGGGCGCACCGCAAGCGTCGTATAGTCCGTGGTACCCGGAACAACGAGGACCGTGCCTTCATCGGCGGATATCAGATCACCCCCGGAGCCTGCCTTCAGCGCCGTAAACACACCCCCGACCAGCGTCCCGAGGACCGCATCCGTCGGCAAACCGGACACACTCACCGAAAGTGTCTCGGACGTGTCAACAAGGTCTACCGACTGGATCCCAAGGGAAACCGCCGTGTCCTCTTTCGTCGTCACAGAACCGGTCCCGACAGCAAGTGTCGGTAAATCCGAAACAGGCGTCACCGTCACCGGGACCGGAACCTCAACGGTTTTCTCAACGGCCGTGCCACCGCCCTCCGGCGTGTCAACAACCGTCGCCTTGACCTGCAGCGAAACGTCACCCGTGGTGCTCCCGTGCGCCGGAACCTGCAGCGAAAGTTTGGAGACATCAACCGAACCCGGGTCAGGAGCAGTGACCCTCAAGACACCAGACTCAGAGTGCTTCGACACCACAGTGCCGTCGTACACAAGGCTGAACCCGTCCGGAACACCGGAAACCTCAACCCGGCTCACACGCTCCGAGCCGTCAGGCTTCCCAAGAACCAGCCCAAGCCCAACCGTCTGAACCACATTCGTCTCCGCACGCGAAAGCGGGCTGACAGTCTCGAATGCCGTATCAACAACAGGCGTCACATTGACCTTTACAGCGGCTGTGCTGACGGCAGACGATGGAGCACCCGTCTCTGTCGACGTCGCCGTGACCGTCGCCGTAAAAGCGCCGCTCCAATGCGCAGGCGGGCGCACCGCAAGCGTCGTATAGTCCGTACCGGCCGGAACCGCATAGCTCCCGTCCGAAGTGGGCCCCATCAGCGCCGTAAACACACCCCCGACCAGCGTCCCGAGGACCGCATCCGTCGGCAAACCGGACACACTCACCGAAAGTGTCTCGGACGTGTCAACAAGGTCTACCGACTGGATCCCAAGGGAAACCGCCGTGTCCTCTTTCGTCGTCACAGAACCGGTCCCGACAGCAAGTGTCGGTAAATCCGAAACAGGCGTCACCGTCACCGGGACCGGGACCTCAACGGTTTTCTCAACGGCCGTGCCACCGCCCTCCGGCGTGTCAACAACCGTCGCCTTGACATTCGCCGTAAAAGCGCCGCTCCCGTGCGCCGGAACCTGCAGCGAAAGTTTGGAGACATCAACCGAACCCGGGTCAGGAGCAGTGACCCTCAAGACACCAGACTCAGAGTGCTTCGACACCACAGTGCCGTCGTACACAAGGCTGAACCCGTCCGGAACACCGGAAACCTCAACCCGGCTCACACGCTCCGAGCCGTCAGGCTTCCCAAGAACCAGCCCAAGCCCAACCGTCTGAACCACATTCGTCTCCGCACGCGAAAGCGGGCTGACAGTCTCGAATGCCGTATCAACAACAGGCGTCACATTGACCTTTACAGCGGCTGTGCTGACGGCAGACGATGGAGCACCCGTCTCTGTCGACGTCGCCGTGACCGTCGCCGTAAAAGCGCCGCTCCAATGCGCAGGCGGGCGCACCGCAAGCGTCGTATAGTCCGTGGTACCCGGAACAACGAGGACCGTGCCTTCATCGGCGGATATCAGATCACCCCCGGAGCCTGCCTTCAGCGCCGTAAACACACCCCCGACCAGCGTCCCGAGGACCGCATCCGTCGGCAAACCGGACACACTCACCGAAAGTGTCTCGGACGTGTCAACAAGGTCTACCGACTGGATCCCAAGGGAAACCGCCGTGTCCTCTTTCGTCGTCACAGAACCGGTCCCGACAGCAAGTGTCGGTAAATCCGAAACAGGCGTCACCGTCACCGGGACCGGAACCTCAACGGTTTTCTCAACGGCCGTGCCACCGCCCTCCGGCGTGTCAACAACCGTCGCCTTGACCTGCAGCGAAACGTCACCCGTGGTGCTCCCGTGCGCCGGAACCTGCAGCGAAAGTTTGGAGACATCAACCGAACCCGGGTCAGGAGCAGTGACCCTCAAGACACCAGACTCAGAGTGCTTCGACACCACAGTGCCGTCGTACACAAGGCTGAACCCGTCCGGAACACCGGAAACCTCAACCCGGCTCACACGCTCCGAGCCGTCAGGCTTCCCAAGAACCAGCCCAAGCCCAACCGTCTGAACCACATTCGTCTCCGCACGCGAAAGCGGGCTGACAGTCTCGAATGCCGTATCAACAACAGGCGTCACATTGACCTTTACAGCGGCTGTGCTGACGGCAGACGATGGAGCACCCGTCTCTGTCGACGTCGCCGTGACCGTCGCCGTAAAAGCGCCGCTCCAATGCGCAGGCGGGCGCACCGCAAGCGTCGTATAGTCCGTACCGGCCGGAACCGCATAGCTCCCGTCCGAAGTGGGCCCCATCAGCGCCGTAAACACACCCCCGACCAGCGTCCCGAGGACCGCATCCGTCGGCAAACCGGACACACTCACCGAAAGTGTCTCGGACGTGTCAACAAGGTCTACCGACTGGATCCCAAGGGAAACCGCCGTGTCCTCTTTCGTCGTCACAGAACCGGTCCCGACAGCAAGTGTCGGTAAATCCGAAACAGGCGTCACCGTCACCGGGACCGGGACCTCAACGGTTTTCTCAACGGCCGTGCCACCGCCCTCCGGCGTGTCAACAACCGTCGCCTTGACATTCGCCGTAAAAGCGCCGCTCCCGTGCGCCGGAACCTGCAGCGAAAGTTTGGAGACATCAACCGAACCCGGGTCAGGAGCAGTGACCCTCAAGACACCAGACTTAGGGTCCTTCAACACCACAGTGCCGTCGTACACAAGGCTGAACCCGTCCGGAACACCGGAAACCTCAACCAGGCTCACACGCTCCGAGCCGTCAGGCTTCCCAAGAGCCAGCCCAAGCCCAACCGTCTGAACCACATTCGTCTCCGCACGCGAAAGCGGGCTGACAGTCTCGAATGCCGTATCAACAACAGGCGTCACATTGACCTTTACAGCGGCTGTGCTGACGGCAGACGATGGAGCACCCGTCTCTGTCGACGTCGCCGTGACCGTCGCCGTAAAAGCGCCGCTCCAATGCGCAGGCGGGCGCACCGCAAGCGTCGTATAGTCCGTGGTACCCGGAACAACGAGGACCGTGCCTTCATCGGCGGATATCAGATCACCCCCGGAGCCTGCCTTCAGCGCCGTAAACACACCCCCGACCAGCGTCCCGAGGACCGCATCCGTCGGCAAACCGGACACACTCACCGAAAGTGTCTCGGACGTGTCAACAAGGTCTACCGACTGGATCCCAAGGGAAACCGCCGTGTCCTCTTTCGTCGTCACAGAACCGGTCCCGACAGCAAGTGTCGGTAAATCCGAAACAGGCGTCACCGTCACCGGGACCGGAACCTCAACGGTTTTCTCAACGGCCGTGCCACCGCCCTCCGGCGTGTCAACAACCGTCGCCTTGACCTGCAGCGAAACGTCACCCGTGGTGCTCCCGTGCGCCGGAACCTGCAGCGAAAGTTTGGAGACATCAACCGAACCCGGGTCAGGAGCAGTGACCCTCAAGACACCAGACTCAGAGTGCTTCGACACCACAGTGCCGTCGTACACAAGGCTGAACCCGTCCGGAACACCGGAAACCTCAACCCGGCTCACACGCTCCGAGCCGTCAGGCTTCCCAAGAACCAGCCCAAGCCCAACCGTCTGAACCACATTCGTCTCCGCACGCGAAAGCGGGCTGACAGTCTCGAATGCCGTATCAACAACAGGCGTCACATTGACCTTTACAGCGGCTGTGCTGACGGCAGACGATGGAGCACCCGTCTCTGTCGACGTCGCCGTGACCGTCGCCGTAAAAGCGCCGCTCCAATGCGCAGGCGGGCGCACCGCAAGCGTCGTATAGTCCGTACCGGCCGGAACCGCATAGCTCCCGTCCGAAGTGGGCCCCATCAGCGCCGTAAACACACCCCCGACCAGCGTCCCGAGGACCGCATCCGTCGGCAAACCGGACACACTCACCGAAAGTGTCTCGGACGTGTCAACAAGGTCTACCGACTGGATCCCAAGGGAAACCGCCGTGTCCTCTTTCGTCGTCACAGAACCGGTCCCGACAGCAAGTGTCGGTAAATCCGAAACAGGCGTCACCGTCACCGGGACCGGGACCTCAACGGTTTTCTCAACGGCCGTGCCACCGCCCTCCGGCGTGTCAACAACCGTCGCCTTGACATTCGCCGTAAAAGCGCCGCTCCCGTGCGCCGGAACCTGCAGCGAAAGTTTGGAGACATCAACCGAACCCGGGTCAGGAGCAGTGACCCTCAAGACACCAGACTCAGAGTGCTTCGACACCACAGTGCCGTCGTACACAAGGCTGAACCCGTCCGGAACACCGGAAACCTCAACCCGGCTCACACGCTCCGAGCCGTCAGGCTTCCCAAGAACCAGCCCAAGCCCAACCGTCTGAACCACATTCGTCTCCGCACGCGAAAGCGGGCTGACAGTCTCGAATGCCGTATCAACAACAGGCGTCACATTGACCTTTACAGCGGCTGTGCTGACGGCAGACGATGGAGCACCCGTCTCTGTCGACGTCGCCGTGACCGTCGCCGTAAAAGCGCCGCTCCAATGCGCAGGCGGGCGCACCGCAAGCGTCGTATAGTCCGTGGTACCCGGAACAACGAGGACCGTGCCTTCATCGGCGGATATCAGATCACCCCCGGAGCCTGCCTTCAGCGCCGTAAACACACCCCCGACCAGCGTCCCGAGGACCGCATCCGTCGGCAAACCGGACACACTCACCGAAAGTGTCTCGGACGTGTCAACAAGGTCTACCGACTGGATCCCAAGGGAAACCGCCGTGTCCTCTTTCGTCGTCACAGAACCGGTCCCGACAGCAAGTGTCGGTAAATCCGAAACAGGCGTCACCGTCACCGGGACCGGAACCTCAACGGTTTTCTCAACGGCCGTGCCACCGCCCTCCGGCGTGTCAACAACCGTCGCCTTGACCTGCAGCGAAACGTCACCCGTGGTGCTCCCGTGCGCCGGAACCTGCAGCGAAAGTTTGGAGACATCAACCGAACCCGGGTCAGGAGCAGTGACCCTCAAGACACCAGACTCAGAGTGCTTCGACACCACAGTGCCGTCGTACACAAGGCTGAACCCGTCCGGAACACCGGAAACCTCAACCCGGCTCACACGCTCCGAGCCGTCAGGCTTCCCAAGAACCAGCCCAAGCCCAACCGTCTGAACCACATTCGTCTCCGCACGCGAAAGCGGGCTGACAGTCTCGAATGCCGTATCAACAACAGGCGTCACATTGACCTTTACAGCGGCTGTGCTGACGGCAGACGATGGAGCACCCGTCTCTGTCGACGTCGCCGTGACCGTCGCCGTAAAAGCGCCGCTCCAATGCGCAGGCGGGCGCACCGCAAGCGTCGTATAGTCCGTACCGGCCGGAACCGCATAGCTCCCGTCCGAAGTGGGCCCCATCAGCGCCGTAAACACACCCCCGACCAGCGTCCCGAGGACCGCATCCGTCGGCAAACCGGACACACTCACCGAAAGTGTCTCGGACGTGTCAACAAGGTCTACCGACTGGATCCCAAGGGAAACCGCCGTGTCCTCTTTCGTCGTCACAGAACCGGTCCCGACAGCAAGTGTCGGTAAATCCGAAACAGGCGTCACCGTCACCGGGACCGGGACCTCAACGGTTTTCTCAACGGCCGTGCCACCGCCCTCCGGCGTGTCAACAACCGTCGCCTTGACATTCGCCGTAAAAGCGCCGCTCCCGTGCGCCGGAACCTGCAGCGAAAGTTTGGAGACATCAACCGAACCCGGGTCAGGAGCAGTGACCCTCAAGACACCAGACTTAGGGTCCTTCAACACCACAGTGCCGTCGTACACAAGGCTGAACCCGTCCGGAACACCGGAAACCTCAACCAGGCTCACACGCTCCGAGCCGTCAGGCTTCCCAAGAGCCAGCCCAAGCCCAACCGTCTGAACCACATTCGTCTCCGCACGCGAAAGCGGGCTGACAGTCTCGAATGCCGTATCAACAACAGGCGTCACATTGACCTTTACAGCGGCTGTGCTGACGGCAGACGATGGAGCACCCGTCTCTGTCGACGTCGCCGTGACCGTCGCCGTAAAAGCGCCGCTCCAATGCGCAGGCGGGCGCACCGCAAGCGTCGTATAGTCCGTGGTACCCGGAACAACGAGGACCGTGCCTTCATCGGCGGATATCAGATCACCCCCGGAGCCTGCCTTCAGCGCCGTAAACACACCCCCGACCAGCGTCCCGAGGACCGCATCCGTCGGCAAACCGGACACACTCACCGAAAGTGTCTCGGACGTGTCAACAAGGTCTACCGACTGGATCCCAAGGGAAACCGCCGTGTCCTCTTTCGTCGTCACAGAACCGGTCCCGACAGCAAGTGTCGGTAAATCCGAAACAGGCGTCACCGTCACCGGGACCGGAACCTCAACGGTTTTCTCAACGGCCGTGCCACCGCCCTCCGGCGTGTCAACAACCGTCGCCTTGACCTGCAGCGAAACGTCACCCGTGGTGCTCCCGTGCGCCGGAACCTGCAGCGAAAGTTTGGAGACATCAACCGAACCCGGGTCAGGAGCAGTGACCCTCAAGACACCAGACTCAGAGTGCTTCGACACCACAGTGCCGTCGTACACAAGGCTGAACCCGTCCGGAACACCGGAAACCTCAACCCGGCTCACACGCTCCGAGCCGTCAGGCTTCCCAAGAACCAGCCCAAGCCCAACCGTCTGAACCACATTCGTCTCCGCACGCGAAAGCGGGCTGACAGTCTCGAATGCCGTATCAACAACAGGCGTCACATTGACCTTTACAGCGGCTGTGCTGACGGCAGACGATGGAGCACCCGTCTCTGTCGACGTCGCCGTGACCGTCGCCGTAAAAGCGCCGCTCCAATGCGCAGGCGGGCGCACCGCAAGCGTCGTATAGTCCGTGGTACCCGGAACAACGAGGACCGTGCCTTCATCGGCGGATATCAGATCACCCCCGGAGCCTGCCTTCAGCGCCGTAAACACACCCCCGACCAGCGTCCCGAGGACCGCATCCGTCGGCAAACCGGACACACTCACCGAAAGTGTCTCGGACGTGTCAACAAGGTCTACCGACTGGATCCCAAGGGAAACCGCCGTGTCCTCTTTCGTCGTCACAGAACCGGTCCCGACAGCAAGTGTCGGTAAATCCGAAACAGGCGTCACCGTCACCGGGACCGGAACCTCAACGGTTTTCTCAACGGCCGTGCCACCGCCCTCCGGCGTGTCAACAACCGTCGCCTTGACCTGCAGCGAAACGTCACCCGTGGTGCTCCCGTGCGCCGGAACCTGCAGCGAAAGTTTGGAGACATCAACCGAACCCGGGTCAGGAGCAGTGACCCTCAAGACACCAGACTTAGGGTCCTTCAACACCACAGTGCCGTCGTACACAAGGCTGAACCCGTCCGGAACACCGGAAACCTCAACCAGGCTCACACGCTCCGAGCCGTCAGGCTTCCCAAGAGCCAGCCCAAGCCCAACCGTCTGAACCACATTCGTCTCCGCACGCGAAAGCGGGCTGACAGTCTCGAATGCCGTATCAACAACAGGCGTCACATTGACCTTTACAGCGGCTGTGCTGACGGCAGACGATGGAGCACCCGTCTCTGTCGACGTCGCCGTGACCGTCGCCGTAAAAGCGCCGCTCCAATGCGCAGGCGGGCGCACCGCAAGCGTCGTATAGTCCGTACCGGCCGGAACCGCATAGCTCCCGTCCGAAGTGGGCCCCATCAGCGCCGTAAACACACCCCCGACCAGCGTCCCGAGGACCGCATCCGTCGGCAAACCGGACACACTCACCGAAAGTGTCTCGGACGTGTCAACAAGGTCTACCGACTGGATCCCAAGGGAAACCGCCGTGTCCTCTTTCGTCGTCACAGAACCGGTCCCGACAGCAAGTGTCGGTAAATCCGAAACAGGCGTCACCGTCACCGGGACCGGGACCTCAACGGTTTTCTCAACGGCCGTGCCACCGCCCTCCGGCGTGTCAACAACCGTCGCCTTGACATTCGCCGTAAAAGCGCCGCTCCCGTGCGCCGGAACCTGCAGCGAAAGTTTGGAGACATCAACCGAACCCGGGTCAGGAGCAGTGACCCTCAAGACACCAGACTCAGAGTGCTTCGACACCACAGTGCCGTCGTACACAAGGCTGAACCCGTCCGGAACACCGGAAACCTCAACCCGGCTCACACGCTCCGAGCCGTCAGGCTTCCCAAGAACCAGCCCAAGCCCAACCGTCTGAACCACATTCGTCTCCGCACGCGAAAGCGGGCTGACAGTCTCGAATGCCGTATCAACAACAGGCGTCACATTGACCTTTACAGCGGCTGTGCTGACGGCAGACGATGGAGCACCCGTCTCTGTCGACGTCGCCGTGACCGTCGCCGTAAAAGCGCCGCTCCAATGCGCAGGCGGGCGCACCGCAAGCGTCGTATAGTCCGTGGTACCCGGAACAACGAGGACCGTGCCTTCATCGGCGGATATCAGATCACCCCCGGAGCCTGCCTTCAGCGCCGTAAACACACCCCCGACCAGCGTCCCGAGGACCGCATCCGTCGGCAAACCGGACACACTCACCGAAAGTGTCTCGGACGTGTCAACAAGGTCTACCGACTGGATCCCAAGGGAAACCGCCGTGTCCTCTTTCGTCGTCACAGAACCGGTCCCGACAGCAAGTGTCGGTAAATCCGAAACAGGCGTCACCGTCACCGGGACCGGAACCTCAACGGTTTTCTCAACGGCCGTGCCACCGCCCTCCGGCGTGTCAACAACCGTCGCCTTGACCTGCAGCGAAACGTCACCCGTGGTGCTCCCGTGCGCCGGAACCTGCAGCGAAAGTTTGGAGACATCAACCGAACCCGGGTCAGGAGCAGTGACCCTCAAGACACCAGACTTAGGGTCCTTCAACACCACAGTGCCGTCGTACACAAGGCTGAACCCGTCCGGAACACCGGAAACCTCAACCAGGCTCACACGCTCCGAGCCGTCAGGCTTCCCAAGAGCCAGCCCAAGCCCAACCGTCTGAACCACATTCGTCTCCGCACGCGAAAGCGGGCTGACAGTCTCGAATGCCGTATCAACAACAGGCGTCACATTGACCTTTACAGCGGCTGTGCTGACGGCAGACGATGGAGCACCCGTCTCTGTCGACGTCGCCGTGACCGTCGCCGTAAAAGCGCCGCTCCAATGCGCAGGCGGGCGCACCGCAAGCGTCGTATAGTCCGTACCGGCCGGAACCGCATAGCTCCCGTCCGAAGTGGGCCCCATCAGCGCCGTAAACACACCCCCGACCAGCGTCCCGAGGACCGCATCCGTCGGCAAACCGGACACACTCACCGAAAGTGTCTCGGACGTGTCAACAAGGTCTACCGACTGGATCCCAAGGGAAACCGCCGTGTCCTCTTTCGTCGTCACAGAACCGGTCCCGACAGCAAGTGTCGGTAAATCCGAAACAGGCGTCACCGTCACCGGGACCGGGACCTCAACGGTTTTCTCAACGGCCGTGCCACCGCCCTCCGGCGTGTCAACAACCGTCGCCTTGACATTCGCCGTAAAAGCGCCGCTCCCGTGCGCCGGAACCTGCAGCGAAAGTTTGGAGACATCAACCGAACCCGGGTCAGGAGCAGTGACCCTCAAGACACCAGACTCAGAGTGCTTCGACACCACAGTGCCGTCGTACACAAGGCTGAACCCGTCCGGAACACCGGAAACCTCAACCCGGCTCACACGCTCCGAGCCGTCAGGCTTCCCAAGAACCAGCCCAAGCCCAACCGTCTGAACCACATTCGTCTCCGCACGCGAAAGCGGGCTGACAGTCTCGAATGCCGTATCAACAACAGGCGTCACATTGACCTTTACAGCGGCTGTGCTGACGGCAGACGATGGAGCACCCGTCTCTGTCGACGTCGCCGTGACCGTCGCCGTAAAAGCGCCGCTCCAATGCGCAGGCGGGCGCACCGCAAGCGTCGTATAGTCCGTGGTACCCGGAACAACGAGGACCGTGCCTTCATCGGCGGATATCAGATCACCCCCGGAGCCTGCCTTCAGCGCCGTAAACACACCCCCGACCAGCGTCCCGAGGACCGCATCCGTCGGCAAACCGGACACACTCACCGAAAGTGTCTCGGACGTGTCAACAAGGTCTACCGACTGGATCCCAAGGGAAACCGCCGTGTCCTCTTTCGTCGTCACAGAACCGGTCCCGACAGCAAGTGTCGGTAAATCCGAAACAGGCGTCACCGTCACCGGGACCGGAACCTCAACGGTTTTCTCAACGGCCGTGCCACCGCCCTCCGGCGTGTCAACAACCGTCGCCTTGACCTGCAGCGAAACGTCACCCGTGGTGCTCCCGTGCGCCGGAACCTGCAGCGAAAGTTTGGAGACATCAACCGAACCCGGGTCAGGAGCAGTGACCCTCAAGACACCAGACTTAGGGTCCTTCAACACCACAGTGCCGTCGTACACAAGGCTGAACCCGTCCGGAACACCGGAAACCTCAACCAGGCTCACACGCTCCGAGCCGTCAGGCTTCCCAAGAGCCAGCCCAAGCCCAACCGTCTGAACCACATTCGTCTCCGCACGCGAAAGCGGGCTGACAGTCTCGAATGCCGTATCAACAACAGGCGTCACATTGACCTTTACAGCGGCTGTGCTGACGGCAGACGATGGAGCACCCGTCTCTGTCGACGTCGCCGTGACCGTCGCCGTAAAAGCGCCGCTCCAATGCGCAGGCGGGCGCACCGCAAGCGTCGTATAGTCCGTGGTACCCGGAACAACGAGGACCGTGCCTTCATCGGCGGATATCAGATCACCCCCGGAGCCTGCCTTCAGCGCCGTAAACACACCCCCGACCAGCGTCCCGAGGACCGCATCCGTCGGCAAACCGGACACACTCACCGAAAGTGTCTCGGACGTGTCAACAAGGTCTACCGACTGGATCCCAAGGGAAACCGCCGTGTCCTCTTTCGTCGTCACAGAACCGGTCCCGACAGCAAGTGTCGGTAAATCCGAAACAGGCGTCACCGTCACCGGGACCGGAACCTCAACGGTTTTCTCAACGGCCGTGCCACCGCCCTCCGGCGTGTCAACAACCGTCGCCTTGACCTGCAGCGAAACGTCACCCGTGGTGCTCCCGTGCGCCGGAACCTGCAGCGAAAGTTTGGAGACATCAACCGAACCCGGGTCAGGAGCAGTGACCCTCAAGACACCAGAC
Organism: Haematospirillum jordaniae; assembly: GCF_001611975.1. GTDB lineage: Bacteria > Pseudomonadota > Alphaproteobacteria > Rhodospirillales > Rhodospirillaceae > Haematospirillum > Haematospirillum jordaniae. The sequence goes on along the minus strand of NZ_CP014525.1, from coordinate 887,618 downwards.
TTAGGGTCCTTCAACACCACAGTGCCGTCGTACACAAGGCTGAACCCGTCCGGAACACCGGAAACCTCAACCAGGCTCACACGCTCCGAGCCGTCAGGCTTCCCAAGAGCCAGCCCAAGCCCAACCGTCTGAACCACATTCGTCTCCGCACGCGAAAGCGGGCTGACAGTCTCGAATGCCGTATCAACAACAGGCGTCACATTGACCTTTACAGCGGCTGTGCTGACGGCAGACGATGGAGCACCCGTCTCTGTCGACGTCGCCGTGACCGTCGCCGTAAAAGCGCCGCTCCAATGCGCAGGCGGGCGCACCGCAAGCGTCGTATAGTCCGTGGTACCCGGAACAACGAGGACCGTGCCTTCATCGGCGGATATCAGATCACCCCCGGAGCCTGCCTTCAGCGCCGTAAACACACCCCCGACCAGCGTCCCGAGGACCGCATCCGTCGGCAAACCGGACACACTCACCGAAAGTGTCTCGGACGTGTCAACAAGGTCTACCGACTGGATCCCAAGGGAAACCGCCGTGTCCTCTTTCGTCGTCACAGAACCGGTCCCGACAGCAAGTGTCGGTAAATCCGAAACAGGCGCACTATCCGCATGCGGCTCCTCAGTCGATAGAACGACGGCACCCAAGATCTCTGGCTCCAGAGTCTCTTCAGCAAGCGCATCACTCTCTTCGTCATCAGGCTGAGTATATTCCTCATCCGAATCCCGACGCCGACGGTCACCACGCCAAGCGGTTATTTCTTGATCTTCGACAGAAGCAGATTCATCCGCGCCATCAGCCTCCTCGTTATCGTCGTCCTCAGTCTCCACAAGCTCGGCGTGTTGCTCCTGACGCTCCACCGAGACTTCCGAACGGTCCACAGATACGGATCCAGACTGTGCTTGCGTGACAACTTCACCCCCGGTCTCCTGAATATCGTAGATCTGCCGGCGCTCTTCCAACCCTGAAGAGGTAATCAGCGTTTCTTCGTCATCAGCACTATAGCCGTTCACATCCGTACCACGACGACTACCGGTATGGGTCGTTGCATGGCTTGTCAGATTACGTTCCGAACGATTCTGTTCCTCGCTGTCATCATTGGCTTCACGCGCAATGGCATCCAACGGATCATCCGTTTCGTCATCACCAGCGACACGCGGTCTGAGATCCGCAATATCACCCGATAAAACCGTATCAAAGAGGTCAGCCTGCCCAGACACAGAAGACACGCCCGGGGTAACGTTCTCTACCTCTTCAGGCAGAACCACCGTAGAGTTCTTGTCTGTCATACGAACCTCTTCAAAACAGCAGATTGATACCAAAGCTGCTACCCCGCGCAAGGGTTGCAGCAAGCCTTAATGTGTATACGTGTTTTGGAAACCCGTACAGAACTGTCTTTCTCAGCGCTCTGTGAAGGCTTGGGTTGCCGCTACGTAGATTGGTTTCAGGAGATACTCAATCAGCGTTTTTTCGCCGGTCAAGATATCAGCCTGCACAACCATGCCAGGCAAAAGCCTGTTATGGATCTTTCCGATCCAGTTCTGGGACAAACGGATACGAGCCTTGTAATAAGGTTGTCCCTGTTCATCAAAAAATGTTGTGGCCGATATTAATTCCAAGGTTCCATCAATGCTTCCGTAACGGGCATAATCAAAAGCTGTTACCTTGACCCGCACAGTCTGACCAACCTCAACCGCACCAATGTCTTTTGTTGCTATACGAGATTCGACAACCATCTCCCCAGCACCGGGTACAATTTCGGCCAATAATTGCCCAGGCGTCACGACCTCGCCAGCATGCCTGACGGCAAGCCCCTTGATCACACCATCAGACGGAGCCGTAACCGTCAGCCGATTCACCTTGTCACGAGCCCGCCCCAAGGCCTCCTCAACTTCTGCAAGCTCTGCGGCCACAGCACCGATACGGTTTACCGTCTCTTCATGACCGCTGCTTTCAAGCTCCATCAGCTGCTGCGTCACTTCGGCAATACTGCCGCGAACGCTTTCCAGCTGCCCCTGCATCCGGGACTGCTCTGCTTGCCGACCGGCAAGTTCCCGCTCCGCGCGCAACATACTGATCTTGGAACCAATCCCCTGCTGGAAAAGACGGCGATAAACATCCCGTTCCTGCGAGAGGGCTGAAACTTCCTTGGCACTAGACTGAAGCTGCTGCACCAGCCCTGCCTCTTCCGCTTTGCGCTGCCCCAGCCGGCTTTGCAAAACAGACCGCCTGTCCTTCAGGGAACGAATCTGCGCCGCAAGAATGGCCTGCTGATCTTCTCCAATAGAAGCAAAGTTGCCACCAGACAGAGAGGACAAGTCCACATCCTCTCCTGCTGCGAAGGCACGCAACCGCCCCAGCTGGAACTCTAGGAAGGCACGACGTGTCAACAGCTGACCCTGTTCTGCCTCAAAGGCGGCCGGATCAAGACGCAACAACAGCTGACCCATGGATACGTGATCGCCTTCCTGCACCAGAACCTCACGGACAATCCCGCCTTCGAAATGCTGGATCTTCAGAACAGGATCGACAGGCACAACCTGACCGGATGTCACTGCCGTCTCGGCAACCGGCTGCGTAGAGGCCCAAACAGTAAATGCAAAGACAATAGCAGCAACGATAAACAGCAGCCCACGACGATGGTCGCTGATATCTTCTTCCAAGTGCACAACATGGGCTTGAGGACGCTGCCGACGACGGCCACGCTCAACAACCGGATGGGCTATTGCTGTTCGTACTACCTTGTCAGGGGCCATTATCAGGCTTCTGTCCTTTTCCATCACTCTTTTCTACCTGCCCCGCTGAGGGAGCTGGTCGGGAGGGTGTCAGCGATTCAACATCCACAAAACGCACAACCTGACCATCACGCAGCTCCAGAAGCTTGTCTGCAAGACGGACATGGCTGGGACGGTGCGTCACCACAATAACCGTAACCCTGCCCTGCAAGCGGCGGATCACATTCATCAAGGCCTCATCACCGGCGGCATCTAACCCACCCGCCGGTTCATCCAGAAGAACGATCGGCGCATCCTTGCGCATCAAAACCCTGGCAAGGGCTATACGAGTTCGCACACTGGGAGAGGCAACCTTCTGGTCACCAAACCGTGTTTCAAGACCATCAGGCAGCTCCCTCAGGTCATCGGCCAAGCCAACCAGACAGGCCACCTCCTGAATGTCAGCCAAGGATGCCGACGGGTCAGCCAGCTGAATATTCTGGATCACCGTACCCCGAAAGATCTCTGGCTCTTCCGGACACCAAGCAATAACCCTTCTGTACTCCAGCGGATCAAAGCGACGGATATCCATACCATCAACCTTGACCATGCCGGTCTGGCCCTTGAGAACACCGGCCAACGCCTTGATCAGGGTTGATTTACCAGCACCATTCCGACCAACAACGGCGACCACCTCACCAGGCTTCACTTCAAAGCTGACGCCAAGAAGGGCCGGCTCACTATCTTGGCTGTAGCGCAGACTAAAGCGACTGACCTGTATGCTACCACCCAGTTCACGCACCGGGCGAACCAAGGCATGAGGCGGACGCTCGGGTATCATCTCCATCAACCGATCAATCTGGCGGATGCTGGAATGCACCTGCTCGGAACGAGCCAGAACCATAAACCCGGCCTGGAACGGCGCCAAGGCGCGCCACAACAGGATCATCGAGGCAATAAGCCCACCCGTGGACATCACACCGGCGAGGACAGCCACAGCGCCAAACCACAACGTGGCAACGCCACACAACATGACAACGCCTTGGGCGGCAACAGCCAAGAAGGAAACCGTCTGGTTGGTCCCGAAATTAGCCCGCGCTGCCCGCGCAGAGCGAATGCGGTAGCGGTTCAACCACACAGAGAACGCACCCGTCGTTCGCAACAGGCGATGAAGGCGCACCGCCTCAATAGCAAGTTCCTGCCTGTTTGAAGTGGCCCGCGCAGCTTCGGCTACCTGACGACGCAAGGGCTCTCTGGCCAGAAAACCCATAGCAACAAGGACAAGCGCGCCAATTGTCGGTACAAGTCCAAGCCAACCGGCCAAAATGTACATACTGGCGATTACCAGAAGCGAGAAGGGAACGTCAAGGACAGACTGGGCGCTCTGCCCGGTCAAAAACTCACGTACCGTGTCGAAGTCCTTGACCCTGGACACTTGTGCACCAACGCTGGCCCCTTCTGTAACACTCGGTGGAAGGTACAAAAGGCGCTCGAAAACAGCCCGCCCGACCAAAATATCGATTCGCGCACCGACTCGGGCTAGCAGCCTTGTACGCAAAGATCGGGCACCAAGCTCACCTGTCAGAGCAACAATCATGACCAGAACAAGAGACCCCAGAGTAGAAAGGGAACCAGACGATATGTACCTATCGTAAATCGCCATCACATACAGCGGGGATGTAATCGCCAGTAACGTGATAACAGCCGTCAGGGCAAGGGCAATCCAAAGATGGGGACGAAACCGCATCAGGATGCCACCCAGCCACGATCCTTCACGCAAGGAAGCCGCCCGGGCATCAGGATCTTCAATAGCTTGGAAGACAAGGGCAACGCCAGGGTTCACGTCATCAATAACCTGAACACCATAACCGGGCATAAAAATATGCAGGCCATCGTGTTCCCGGGACAGAACAACACAGGCATCCGCATCTTCAGGGAGAAAAAGACAAGGCAGTTCCCGGTCCGGGATGGATGAAACAACCCCACTCCTCAGAACACTGGAGAAACCAAGATCAACCATGGTCCGACGCAGGCCGGTCAGGTCCAAGGGGCCCCCAAAGTAAGGCAGGGACTCAACCAAATGGCGGGTATCTCCGTCCCAACCCAACGCACGTAGAAGAACAGGCAGACAAAGCCCTAGGTCATTGCGGGTCAGCAATGACTCATCGGGAAGCTCCAGCGGACGGGAACGGTAGCGTACCGGACCCGCACCTGCAGCATCAGGGCCAGTCTCTTCTGGCGACACCCTGACTCCTATCCCCTTGTTCATGCTGTAGCCATCGACAACACCACCATCGGATATGACCACGCTCACGCCCCCTGTTCCGGAGGAACCGCGCGGATCACACCATCAGGACCCGGTAATGGAACCAGACGACCAGCAACCAGTTCATAATGACACTGGGCTATTTTCAATGTCGATGGCCTGTGACTCACAATGACAAAAGCGCGATCCTTCATCCGACGCTGCATGGCCTGCATCAACAGCTGGTCCGATGCCCCATCCAGAAGCGTATTCGCATCATCGAAAAGGATAACAGCAGGATCGAGAGCCAATATCCTTGCAATCGATATCCGCTGGATAACCCCACGGGGCAAGGCACTGCCGATACGACCACCCAGCGGAGCATCAAACCCCTGGGCTAAGGACGCGGCAAACTCATTCAAGCCAAGTTCTTCAGCCACAGCAAGCGCTGCACGCTCCCTTTCATGATCAAAAAGAGTTAGATTCTCCAGAAAAGTACCGGCAACAAGTTCGCCATGCTCGCCAAGAAAGCCTGTCGCCTGCCACAGATCGTCCCGGCGCACATGGGCAAGATCCTGCCCATCAACCAGAACGCGCCCCTGTTCGGGAACAAGGTGACCCGTCATCAACCATAACAACAGGGACTTGCCGCTGCCATTGGCACCACGAATACTGATGGAATCCCCCGGACGCAAGGTAAGGGACACAGAATCAAGGAGCCACGATCCATCAGGCCTCCGCCCATAACAGACGTTGTCCAGCGTCAGAACACCCTTGTCGATAAGCAAGGGATCTTTGTCCTCATCCAAGGCAATAGCGAATGTCTCGGCAACCCTCTGCTCTGCCATCGTATTGCTTTGACGACGGAGCCAGACAGACAAAGCTGCTTGCACAGGGGGAGCAATGCGCCCGGCCAGCATGGTACAGGCACCCAAACTCCCAACCGTCATCTGGTGGTCCACGACCAGCATAGCCCCACAGGCAACCGTCCCCACCGTCAAGGCCTGGGTAAAGATAGCCCCCATCATCTGTACGGCTCCCTGGCGAATAGCTAGGATGTGGCGCCCACTTATTGCGTTCTCCAAGAGACGCTCAAAACGCCTGAGCATCTGCGCCTCGGCAGACAGGGCCTTGACCGTCTGGATGCCTGACAGGGTCTCCAGCATGAAATTGAAGCGGCGCTCATACTGCTCACCCGTTTCCTCCGTGGCAGACCGCAGCTTGTCCCCTTGATGCAGGGATACCATGACAAACACAGCCGTCATCAGGATAGGAACGAAAACAAGCCACCCGCCCAGAAAAAGAATGACCAACAGGAATATTACGATAAAAGGCAAATCCGCCAAAGCCAACAGCATCCGTCCGCCATGGAAATCCCGCAGCTTATCCACGGATGACAGACGCTCCAGATGAGTCCCCCCCCCGTCTTTCTCGAAACGGGACATGGGCAGAGACAAAAGCCTGCGCAAACTTTCGTAATGACCACGATGCTCAAAGCGGGCTGACACAAGACCAGCCAATCCTTCTCTCAAGGTACGCAACAGCATTTCAAGGATCAGGGCGCTGATAACACCCAACGCCAGAAGATCAAGGGTTGCCATGTTATGATTAGGCAAGATGCGATCATAGATCTGCAACATTGACAGCGGCAATGCCAAGGCAACCACGTTGATAAAGAAAGAAGACAGGAACAATTCGACAAGATGACGCTGTCCGGACACAAGATGGGCCGGATCTGACGCGCGATGGAAAGCGGGTACCTGACCTGCCATAATTGTCTGTCCCCTGCCGGACGCTCCCGACACTCCTGCCATACCTGAGCCAATACAATCTTCGGCGATATATAAACAACCGAAAATAGACCTGCCCTGAACACGCAGGGATTTCAACCAAAAGAATCTATAACTCTTCCGTTACCCACCAAAAGTGATCCTTGTCCCTCTTCAGGGGCTTGCCACCATCCTTTATTACCACACAGAAAGATAATGGTGGGGACGGCGGGACTTGAACCCGCAAGACCATAGGTCGGACGATTTTAAGTCGTCAGTGTTTACCATTTCACCACGTCCCCGGAAAAATGGACCCTACCCTAGACGCTCCCGAGGAAAGGCTCAAGTACCTTATTGCATCAGAAGGGAACTACCGATTCCATAGGGATGATAATGGGCATGTCCAACAGAAAACAATGTAGGCCGGAAAACAAAAAACCGGCCGGAGGAAACCCCGGCCGGGTATCAAGGTCAGAATTCAGGGATAATATGGTCAGCCCATGGTCTCAACGGCACTCTTGTAACGCGCTTGGATCGGCTCAAGCGCCGAGCGGGCCACAATGGCGCCCATCTCGGACAATTTTGAAGACTGGGCCACAGCCTTGTCCCAGCTCTCCCGCGCCAACTGCTGTTGCACACGCGCCATATCATCCGGATTCTTGCAGGAAGCCAAAGCCTTGCTACCCTGCACAGCAACCTCAAGTGTCTTTCCGGTATAACCGAAGACCTCCTTGGCGATTTCCTCCACTCCGGCGGCCAGACGGTTCCCGGACTGGACAAAAGCATCAACGTTGGCCTTGTTGAAACTTACAACGTCGTCAAATGACCTGAACATCGGACCCTCCCGGGGGCATTCGCAGGCACAGCCCAGAGTAAACAGGGCCAAGCCTTATAGAGGAAGACAGTTTACACTGCATCGCAGCATGAGACAAACGTGCTCTCCCTTCCCCTAAAAGTCAAGACCGGAAATTGTGCACCGCAGCAGAGAGCAAGTTACCTCGCCCCCAACCGCCATTTTCCGGCCTTCTCAGCCAGCAAGGCTGGACCGGATCGCCTCCAGCGCCGCCCCGGAAGCGGCACCATCCGGCCCCCCGGCTTGGGCCATGTCAGGACGACCGCCACCCCCCTTTCCACCAACAACAGACGAACCGGCCCTAACCAGATCTACGGCATTGAAACGACCACTTAGATCGGGAGAGACTGCCACAACCAGACTCGCCTTTCCTTCAAAGGACGAAGCCAAGGCAACAACCCCCGATCCAATCTGGCGCATAAGATCATCGGCAATCCCCTTGAGGTCCTTGCCCGGCACATCATCCAACAAGCGCGACACAAAAGAGACGCCATCAACCGTAACAGGTGAAACCCCTTGTCCACCTACTCCCCCCCCAAGAGCAGCCTTCCGACGCAGGTCTTCCAGCTCACGTTCAAGCCGGCGACGCTCCTCCACCAGCGCGGCAACACGATCCGGGACCTCTGCGGGGGCAGCCTTCAGTGCCTCAGCCGCCTTGGACAACAGGCCCTCGCGAACAGAAATCCATTCCAGAGCCCCCCGACCGGTGACCGCCTCGATCCGGCGCACACCGGCACCCACAGCACTCTCAGACACAATCCGCAACAAGCCAATATCGCCGGTACGGTTAACGTGCGTGCCGCCGCACAGCTCCGTTGACACATCCTCCATGCTGACAACGCGCACCTCATCGCCGTACTTCTCGCCAAACAAGGCCATAGCACCAGCCTTGATCGCGGAATCAGGATCCATCAGACGGGTGACAACCTCGACATTGGCCCGAATCGCCGCATTGACATCAGCCTCGACAACGGCAATCTCCGCAGCGGTCACCGCACGGGGATGCGCAATGTCAAAGCGCAGACGATCAGCATCAACCAAAGATCCCTTCTGGGTAACATGTTCCCCAAGCCGCCGGCGCAAGGCTGTGTGCAGCAGGTGTGTTGCCGAGTGATTAGCCCGGATAGCCAAGCGGGTTTCCGTATCCACTTTCAGAAATACGGCACCACCAACAGCAAGCGTTCCCTCGTCCACAACGCCAGTATGCACAATCAGGTCACCCAGCTTCTTCTGGGTATCGGTTACGGATACACGCCCAGCACCCTCGACAAGAGCAATGACGCCACGGTCACCGACCTGACCACCGGATTCGCCGTAAAATGGGCTTTGATTCACCACAACAGAAACGGTTTGGCCCGCCTCAGCACGGTCCACACGCTTGCCATCGACAAGCAGGGCAAGGATCTTGCCCTCAGCCTCATCGGTGGCATACCCCAGAAACTCGGTCGCCCCGACGCTCTCACGCAACTCGAACCAAACAGCATCTGTCGCCGCCTCACCCGAGCCAGCCCAAGACTTGCGCGCCTTCTCACGCGCCTGGTCCATGGCTGCATGGAAGCCGTCCAGATCAACGGTATACCCCTCGCCACGCAGGGCGTCCTGGGTCAAGTCCAGCGGAAAGCCATAAGTATCGTACAGCGTAAAGGCCACACCGCCAGGCAAGGTCCCACCAGAGGGTAGCCGCTCTTTCTCCGCATCCAGCAGGCGAAGACCACGCTCCAGCATCTGACGGAACCGGGTTTCTTCCAGACGCAGCGTCTCGACAATGAGGACATGGGCACGCTCCAGCTCGTGGAATGCCAAGCCCATGGCCCGCAGCAAGGCAGGCACCAAGCGGTACATGACCGGCTCCCGACACCCCATGATATGAGCATGACGCATGGCCCGGCGCATAATCCGGCGCAGGACATAACCCCGCCCTTCGTTGGACGGCAGAACACCATCGGCAATCAGGAAACATGCTGCACGCAGGTGGTCGGCGATCACACGGTGGCTTACCTTGTGCGGACCATCCGGATCCGTATTGGCGACATCGGCAACAGCTTCAATCAGGCCACGCATCAGATCAATATCGTAATTGTCGTGCTTGCCCTGAAGAATAGCGGCAAAGCGTTCCAGACCCATCCCCGTATCAATGGACGGTCGGGGCAGATTGATCCGGGTTTCGGTATCAACCTGTTCAAATTGCATGAAAACGAGGTTCCAGATTTCGATAAAACGGTCGCCATCCTGATCGGCGCTGCCAGGAGGGCCACCGGCGATACCCGGACCATGGTCAAAGAAAATTTCCGAACACGGACCACACGGCCCCGTCTCCCCCATCATCCAGAAATTATCCATCGTCGGAATGCGAATGATACGGCTGTCCGGCAGGCCTGATATGCGACGCCACAACCCAGCAGCATCCTCGTCCGAAGTATGCACCGTCACCAGAAGCCGGTCAGCAGGCAGACCAAACTCACGGGTCACCAGCGTCCAAGCATGATGGATGGCCTCTTCCTTGAAGTAATCACCGAAAGAGAAATTCCCCAGCATTTCAAAGAAGGTGTGATGACGGGCTGTATACCCCACATTGTCGAGATCGTTGTGCTTACCCCCTGCCCGGACACACTTCTGCGAGCTGGCTGCCCGCGTCCATGGGCGCGTTTCCTGGCCGGTAAAGACATTCTTGAACTGCACCATCCCCGCATTGGTGAACATCAGCGTCGGATCATTGCGGGGAACCAGCGGGCTTGACTCAACGACCTGATGGCCGTGACGACCAAAATAGTCAAGAAAAGTGGCGCGGATATCATTGGTTGTCTTCATGGGGGTACTTCTTCAGACTGGGGCACAGCGGACGTTCATAATCCTGGATGGCCAGTTCTAGGACGACGTGGAGACGCTGTAAAGACAGAGTCAACCAACACCGGACAGGGACACGGAAAGGGCCTGCACCATTTCAACGACACTGTCTACATCCTCGACGCTGGTGGCAAAGGAACAAACCATACGGACAACATCAGGCCCAAGGTCTGCCCACGGACAGAAACCCATGCCGGATGCAGAGAGCGCATCGGCCATGCCCGGGGCAAGGCGCACAAAGACCTCGTTAACCTGAACCGGCATGACAAGTTCCACACCCGGGAGATCGGCAAGACCAGCAGCAAGGCGTGCGGCCATGGCATTGGCATTATATGCATTACGCAGCCAGAGCCCATCATCCAGCATTGCCTCCAGCTGGGCACCGACAAAACGGCTCTTGCTGAGAAGGTGGCCGGTCCGCTTCAGCAGATGCCCGAAGGTGTCAGCATGCCGGGGGTCAAAGAACAAAACCGCCTCTGCAGCCCATGCTCCGTTCTTGGTTGCCCCGAACGACAAGGCATCGACCCCGGCCCTCCAGGTCATATCCGCCGGAGAAACACCCGTGGCCATAACAGCATTGGCAAAACGTGCGCCGTCCATGTGCACAGCCAGCCCCAGACGCCGAGCAACAGAACATACCGCCTCGATCTCATCAAGACTGTAAACCGTTCCAAATTCGGTAGCCTGCGTCAGGGTCACAGCCGCAGCTCTGGCACGATGAATCCCATGGGAAGAGGAACGGGAAAAGGCCGCCTCCACGTCTTCGGGTGACAGTTTGGCTTGCTCTCCCGGAACAGGGATCATCTGGACCCCACCACCCAGAACCGTCGGTGCAGCAGCCTCATCACCCATTACATGGCTGTCCTGCTGACAGATAATACTCCCCCAGGGTGGGCACAGGGCAGACAGAGCCAAGCTGTTGGCAGCAGTTCCCGTTATAACAGGCCACATGACCAGATCAGGCTTCTCGAACACCTCACGAAAAGAGTCCTGGGCCCGGGCTGTCCAGTCATCAGCGCCATAGCCAGCCGCACTGCCAACCGATGCCACCGTCAAGGCCTGCAGGATCTCCGGCGAACAGCCATCAACATTATCAGACGTCAAATTTATGTTTTTCATGCCCAAGCACCCGACCACACCCTTAAATACGTGGGGAACGTACAGGACTGCCGCGCTTCCAAGCAACAAGGATCACAGAGTCTAAAATGGGTATGAATTAACATAATGATGTAATTTTTCGTCATTATGACGAAAACAACTACTCGTATGATGCATAGAGACGATAATCGTATGCCATAACGATGACCAATAGATAAATACATGTAGAAAGATGCGGTATAATGAGCATCATGGAGAGAGAGGCAACACGATAAACTATGCAATGGGGGCTGAATTTAGGATCAGCGTGAGTAAAATAAGATGCAATTCAAGGGTATTGCAAATCAAATGAAAACAAACATTCTTGACAAGATCTGCAAACTGGCACAGAACAGGCCCTCTTCTGCAATTCCGGGGCAAAAGCAAGATTCTTGCGCTCCGGCTCCCGCTGTCGAGGATACGGTGCAAAGTGAAGCAATCCCCGTTGACAACAGGTCTGTTGCCCTAGTTGCCGACAATATCCACAAGAGCTATCATGGACTGGAGGTCCTGAAGGGCGTTTCCCTTACAGCCCTTGAAGGCGACGTCATATCTGTCATTGGCTCCTCGGGATCCGGTAAAAGTACGTTCCTGCGATGCCTGAACCTATTGGAAGTACCGGATTCAGGCACGATCCGTATTGGGGAAGAAGAAATCCGCATGCGCCCCAACCGTAACGGGGGCATGGCTGTTGCCAGCGAACGGCAGGTGACCGCACTGCGTCGCCGCTTGGGCTTTGTCTTCCAGAACTTCAACCTGTGGCCACACATGACCATCTTGGAGAATGTGTCTGAAGGCCCCATCCAAGTTCTTGGCCTCTCCCGGCGGGAGGCAAATGAAAAGGCTGAAGCTCTTCTGGCCAAGGTCGGCATTGCAGACAAACGCCACGTACACCCGTCCCATCTTTCCGGTGGGCAGCAGCAACGTGCGGCCATAGCCAGGGCCATGGCAATGGATCCGCAGGTTATCCTTTTCGACGAACCTACCAGTGCGCTGGACCCCGAGTTGGTGGCAGAGGTGCTGGGTGTCATGCGTGGACTGGCCGAGGAAGGCCGGACAATGCTGGTTGTCACACACGAAATGAGCTTTGCCCGTGATGTTTCGAACCGGATTGTCTTCCTGCACCAAGGACGAATAGAAGAGGAGGGGCATCCGTCTCAGGTTATGGTCAACCCATCATCACCCCGGCTACGTCAGTTCCTTTCCAGTCACCTGTCCTGAGCGGCATCATAAAAACAGTCAATCACAACCCCGAAAACGCAAGGAGGGTGCATCTCGTGGAAAAAATTGTCAGCTGTATCATGGCGGCGGTTCTTGCTTTTGCGTCTGCATCCGGCGCTATTGCTGCCGAAAAGATCCGCATTGTAACCGAGGGGACCTACCCCCCGTTCAGCAGCGTCAATGGCAAGGGAGAGCTGGTCGGCTTTGATGTCGACATTGCCAAGGCCCTGTGCAAAACCATGAAGGCGGAGTGCGAGGTTGTCACCCAGAACTGGGACGGCATTATCCCCGGCCTTATGGCACGAAAGTATGATGCGGTCATTGCGTCGATGTCGATTACTGAAGAACGCAAGAAAGCAGTTGATTTCACAAGCCCTTACTACTCGAACAAGCTACAGTTCAGTGGCCCGAAGAACAAGCCGCTGGATATATCCAAGGCAGGCCTGCGCGGGAAGACCATTGGTGCCCAACGCGCGACATTTGCAGCAATCTGGTTTGAACAGAACTACAAGGGTGTAGACCTGAAGCTCTATGCCGGCCAAGAGGAAGTCTTTTCCGATATGGCATCCGGGCGCTTGGATGGCATCATTGCCGATGTTTATGTCACCTATGACTGGCTGCAATCGAAAATGGGGGAGAAATTCGAGTTCAAGGGTCCGGTTCTTTACGATGGTGACAAGGTTGGCATTGCCGTGCGCAAGGGGGATGCCCTGCGTGAACGCCTGAACAGCGCCCTCAAGACTATTCGCGAAAATGGAACCTACGCAAAGATCAACGCGCGTTACTTCCCGTTTGACATCTACTGAATATCACCACGGCAACCCATCTCCTGATGGCAGGAGCAAAGGTCGCCGACCGTAGAGGATTGTATCTTGCTATACGGCTTTGGCCCACAACTCCTAGAAGGTCTTCTTGTAACCGTACAGGTCTCTGTGGTTTCTGTGTGCATTGGTATCGTGTTGGGCATGGCCGGCGGAACGGCTAAGGTCTATGGCCCTGCGCCCCTGCGGGGGCTGGCTGAGCTCTATACAATCGTTCTGCGCGGACTACCGGAATTGCTAGTCGTCCTGCTGGTCTACTATGGTGGTTCCTGGCTTCTGGGTCTGATTCCGGGGTGGCCCCTAGAACTGAAACCTTTTGCGGCCGGATGCCTAGCACTGGCCACAACCTTTGGCGCCTATGCCACCGAAGTTTTCCGTGGCGCCCTTCAATCAATCCCCAAGGGGCAGATTGAAGCCGGTACGGCTATAGGATTGGGGCGCTTTCTTGTGTTCCGTCGCATTATACTGCCCCAGGTCTGGAGGCTGGCCCTTCCTGGACTGGGGAACCTGTTCCTCGTTCTGCTGAAGGACAGCGCCCTAGTCTCAGTCATCGGTGTGCACGACCTTATGTACAAGGCAGACATGGCCCGTACCGCAACGCGAGACTCCTTTACCATGTTTTCTGCAGCCGCTGTCCTGTACCTGCTGCTGACAGCTGTCACAACCGCCGTGCTCCATGTCCTCGAGAAAAGGACATACCACGGCATCCACCGCCCTGCCTGAGGCTTGACGACCATGGACTTCAGCCTTGACCTGATGATCTCGAGCCTGCCGCACCTGCTTGACGGCGCGGTTCTGACAGCAGAGCTGGTGACGCTTTCGGTCATCATTGGCTTCTTCATTGCGGTACCGGTGGGTGTCTTGCGCAGCATCGGGGGGCCTTGGTGGATACAGGCGCTTCCGTGGTCCTATATTTTCTTCTTCCGTGGAACCCCTCTGCTGATCCAGATCTTTCTGATCTACTACGGCCTCAGCCAGTTTGAAGCTGTTCGTGACAGCCTGTTGTGGTCCCTGTTGCGGGATTCATACTGGTGCGCCCTGATCGCCTTCACCCTGAATACAGCTGCTTACTCTGCGGAAATCCTGCGCGGAAGTATTGTTGCCGTACCGGCTGGCGAGGTTGAGGCAGCCCATGCCGTGGGCATGACGCGTAGGCAAGTCATCTGGCGTATTGTCCTGCCACGAGCCTGCCGGATGTGTCTGCCCGCCTATGGAAACGAGATCATCTTCCTGATCAAAGGATCTGCACTGGCATCCGCCATCACGCTTGCCGAGCTGACAGGAAGTGCAAACATTATTATCGCACGAACCTACAAACCGTTGGAGGTTTTGCTTGCAGCCGGACTGATTTATCTGGTGATGATCTATGGCCTGACACTTGCGCTGAAGATGGTTGAACGATACCTGTCAATTACACCACCCCGCCTTCCTATTCGGGCCGAAGATACAGGTCCTGTCTGACACGTACAAAACCAACGGGAAACAGAGACCAATTCCCTGGTGCATCCCGGCCATACTGCCATTAGGATTCACCCGTTCTCATCCAGGTTTGCCACGCAGGCTTTCCTGCTGCGGCAACCGGACAACCGAGGCCATATCAGATGGATATCAAGAAGATCCCTATCGGAAACAACCCTCCGCATGATGTCAATGTTATTATTGAGATTCCCCTGCGCAGCGACCCGGTCAAATACGAGGTCGACAAGGAAAGCGGTGCCATGTACGTCGACCGCTTCCTGCACACAGCCATGCACTATCCGTGCAATTACGGCTTTATCCCGCATACCCTTTCCGATGACAATGACCCGATTGATGTCATGGTGGTGAGCAACATGCCTGTGGCTGTCGGGTCCGTGCTGCGCTCACGCCCTGTCGGGGTCCTGTACATGGAAGATGAATCCGGCGGAGATGAAAAGATCCTAGCTGTCCCGCATTCGAAACTGCATCCCTATCACGACAACGTGCAGAACTATACAGATCTGCGGTCAACCCTGATCCGGCAGATCGAACACTTTTTCGTGCATTACAAAGATCTGGAAGAAGGAAAATGGGCAAAGGTCAAGGGCTGGGGCGATGCCGAGGCTGCCGGCCGGGCCATTTCCGAGGCGATCGAACGGGCCAAACAAAAAGGGTAAGGCCTAGCCCCCTGAGATAAGGCAGAAAAAGACACGGCGGCCCCTGATCGGCCGCCGTGTTGTATTTTATAGCCCTGGAACAAGCCTTTACAAACTCATTGAAGAACTCTGGTCAGCCTTTGGACGCTGCCCGGTTACTTGCTGGCCTGTCACAATAAAGCAGGTAATCTCGGCCAAGTTGGTCGCATGGTCACCAACACGCTCTAGGTTCTTGGCAATAAACATCAGGTGCGTGCACGGCGTGATATTGCGCGGATCTTCCATCATATAGGTCAGAAGCTCGCGGAACAGGGATGAGTACAGGTCATCAACCTCCCGGTCGCTGTCACGCACCTTGTGGGCACGGTCTGTATCCTGAGCAAGAAAGGCATCTAGGGATTCCTTAAGAAGGTCGCGCACCAGCCAACCCAACCGCAGAACCGACCGAATGGCTGGGATATGCGGTGACTGACGCAACACCTCAACGCGATGAGCGGTCGAGGTCGCATGGTCGGCAATCCGCTCTAGGGCCGAGGCAACCTTGAGAGACGACATAATCAGGCGAAGATCATCGGCAACCGGCTGACGCAGGGCCAGCAGACGCACAACCTGTTCATTGATGCTGTCCTCATCACCGTCAACCTGACCATCCGCCCCAATTACACGCGCCGCTAGATCCGTATCGCCCTGCTCCATGGCCTGAAGGGCTGACACCAGCTGCGTTTCCGCCAATCCCCCCATATGGGCAATGGTCTGGTTCAGACGATTGATGTCATGGTCAAACGACCGGACCGTATGCGGATTACCGGGCACAGCCTATACCTCCTCAACAACAAAAACAGCCCACTTCGGGACGGGGGCGCATCATTGACCAAAAGCGCTGCCGGAGCAACGGATGTCAGTCCGTTTTTCCCGTCTGGCGACAATGTTGTTCCATGTAGGGGAGCCATACACTGAAGGCGCTGCCCTGCCCCGGTGTGCTGTCGATATGCAGCGTACCACGATGGCGGTTGACAATATGCTTCACGATGGCCAGCCCCAGCCCTGTTCCTCCCTGCTGACGGGAACGAACAGGATCAACGCGGTAGAACCGCTCGGTCAGGCGGGGAATATGCTCACGCGGGATACCAACGCCATGGTCCCGTACCGTCAGCGACAAGCAATGATCACGTCCGTTGCGGGGCATGGACGGGGGTGGTTTGCCTCCGACCCTTATCTCAATTGTTACCGGTTTCTTGTCCTGTCCGTAACGGATGGCATTGGTCAGCAGGTTCTGCACGACCTGCGACAATTCGTCAGCATCCCCTGGGACCGGGGGCAGACTGCCCGGAACATCCAGTACCAAGGATATGCCACGCTCCTCGGCCTGAGGTTCAAGGGCTGCAACCGCATCAGAGG